>NZ_LIRK01000723.1 GCF_001419765.1 Streptomyces torulosus | reverse complement strand
GCCCCGAACCCCTGGCCCTGACGACGGGCGCCCCCTTCACCTCCCGCACGGTCTTCTCGGCGGCGCACGTCGTCGCCGACCCCTTCGCCGACGTGTCCCCGGACTCGCCCGCGGCCGTCGACTGGGAGGCGACCCTCGCCTTCCGCCGCCACCTGTGGTCGCACGGGCTCGGCGTCGCCGAGGCGATGGACACCGCCCAGCGCGGCATGGGCCTCGACTGGGCGGGCGCGGCGGAGCTGATCCGCCGCAGCGCCAAGGAGGCCAAGGCGGTCGGCGGCCGTATCGCGTGCGGCGTCGGCACCGACCAGCTGACCGCGCCCGCGTCCCTGGCCGAGATCCGCAGGGCGTACGAGGAGCAGCTGGCGGTCGTCGAGGAGTCGGGCGCCCAGGCGATCCTGATGGCCTCGCGGGCGCTGGCCGCCGCCGCGCGGGGCCCGGAGGACTACCTGGAGGTCTACGGGCACCTGCTGCGCCAGGCCGCCGAGCCGGTCGTGCTGCACTGGCTCGGCCCCATGTTCGACCCGGCGCTGGAGGGCTACTGGGGTTCGTCCGACCTGGACACGGCCACGGACACCTTCCTCGACGTGATCGCGGCCCACCCCGACAAGGTGGACGGCATCAAGGTGTCCCTGCTGGACGCCCAGCGCGAGATCGACATCCGGCGCAGGCTCCCGCAGGGCGTCCGCTGCTACACCGGCGACGACTTCAACTACCCCGAGCTGATCGCGGGCGACGAGCAGGGCTTCAGCCACGCCCTCCTCGGCATTTTCGACCCGCTGGGCCCGCTGGCGGCGGAAGCGGTCCGCGTCCTCGACACGGGCGACGTGAAGGGCTTCCGGGAACTCCTGGACCCGACTGTCGAACTCTCCCGCCACCTCTTCCAGACCCCGACCCGCTTCTACAAGACGGGCGTGGTGTTCCTGGCGTGGCTGTCGGGCCACCAGGAGCACTTCACGATGGTCGGCGGCCTCCAGTCGGCCCGCTCCCTCCCGCACTTCGCGCGGGCGTACGAACTCGCGGACGGCCTGGGCCTGTTCCCGGACCCGGCGCTGGCGGAGACCCGGATGAAGAACCTCCTGTCGGTGTACGGGGTGGCCCAGTGAGCGCGGGTACCGGACTGGAACGCTTCTCCATCAACCAGATGACGGTGAAGCAGCTGTCGATGCCGGAACTGGTCGCCGGCTGCGTGGAGCTGGGCATCCCCGGCGTGGGCCTGTGGCGCGAGCCGGTGGCGGCCCACGGCCTGGAGGCGACGGCCAAGCTGGTCCGCGACGCGGGCCTGGCGGTCACCACCCTGTGCCGGGGCGGCTTCTTCACGGCGATCGACCCGGCGGAGCGGGCGGCGGCCCTGGCCGACAACCGCAAGGCGATCGACGAGGCGGCCACGCTCGGCACGGACACGCTGGTCCTGGTCTCGGGCGGCCTCCCGCAGGGCTCGAAGGACCTCCACGGGGCGCGCGAGCGCATCGCGGACGCCCTGTCCGAACTGGGCCCGTACGCGGCGTCGAACGGCGTCCGCCTCGCCATCGAGCCGCTGCACCCCATGTTCGCCTCGGACCGTTGCGTGGTGTCGACGCTCTCGCAGGCGCTGGACATCGCGGAGCGCTTCCCGGCGGACCAGGTCGGCGTGACCGTGGACACGTACCACATCTGGTGGGACGACACGGCCCCCGCGGCGATCGCCCGCGCGGGCGCCG
>NZ_LIRK01000722.1 GCF_001419765.1 Streptomyces torulosus | reverse complement strand
CACCCACCCGCACCCGCCGACCCACCCAAACACTCACGGCGGTGCCGGGCGCCCACGAAGACGCGGGCACCCGGCACCCCCGGGTCACTTGGGCGGGCACTCCTTCCACGCCAAGTGGTAGACGGTGCTGATGTCCCCGTCCGTCGAGTCCATCGTCATGAAGCTCGTGCTGCTCGTCGGCGACGAACCCCGGTTGACGCGCAGCTCCGTGTTGATGTTGAAGTTGCGTTCGACACCGCACGGCGCCCACACCAGCTGGGCCCAGTCGGTCTCGTCCGTGGCCTGCCAGTTGTCCTCGTAGGGGCCGTTGAAGGCGTGGCTGCGGGCGGCCGTGTCCGGGGAGCCCTGGAAGTAGTACGAGGCCTTCTGCGTGCCGTTGGCGCCGCGCTGGAGTGAGGCGAAGCCTCGGTAGTCGACGCTCGCGATGGCGTAGGTGAAGCCGCCCGGCACATGAACTCTCAGGTTGAGCTGGCAGTTCTTGCGGAACGCCGTGGAGGGCGCGCCGCCGCCCACCTGGGCGAGGTACTCGCTGTAGGTCACGGTGAACGCGGTGTTGTCCGGGGAGACGGCGACCGCCGTCGTGCCCTGGGGACAGCCGGAGCCGTTCACCGTGGCGACCTTGATGATGATCTTGTCCGGCGGCGGGTTGTCGAAGGGATCCGTCGCGTGCGCGGGAAGCGCTCCGGCGAACAGGGCGGCCACGGCGCCACCCAGGAGGAGACCACGAACCATGGGGGGTTCTCCCATCATAGGCATGCACATGTCAATAGACATGCGCGACGTCCCCGCACACCTGTGAAAGAGCTGTGAAGGCTGCGGGGCGACCGCATCGTATGGACCCCTGGCGGGCACGGCTAGAGCGATCTCCGGCCAACCCTGGCGGCCGGAGATCGCCCTCTTCCTTCGACTCCCACTCCCAGCACCGCCGCCATCCCCGACGATCCACGGCCCCAACGCACCGATGCCGCCCACCCCGAGGGGCGGACGGCACCGGAAGGCGGGTCAACGGGCCGGCGTCAGCGGCAGTACCGCATCAGCGCCCGGACCATGTGGCACGTGGTGTCCGACGGCGGATGCACACCGATCACCTCGGCGGTGGTCCGGATCGTCTCGTTGCGCGTCTGGTTCGGCATGTAGACACCGGAGTCCAGCAGGGCGATGGCGAGACGCATCGCCTTCAGACGCCGGTTGTGCGTGATGTACCACTCCCGCGGACGGCCCGGCGGCAGCGTGTGCTTCACGACGGGCTCGTACGGCAGGTCGAGCAGGACGGGATGCTTGACGGTTGACTGGGTGGGCAGCGGCTTCGACTTCAGTGCGGCAGCGGGCACGGACATCCTCCTGTCGCGGTCTGGGTGCCGCCGGAAATCCCCCGTCGGCAACCCTCGAACACTGCTTCTATTTTACTACCCTCCACTGACAATCGCCCCTGGCCAGAAGGCCTTTGAGCGGTTCTGTGACAGGGGTGGAACACGGGTTTTCGGGGGCCTCGGGACGACTTCCGGCGGGCCGGGAGCGGTTGGCTACGGTGGGGCCATGGAGATCTGGATCAACCCGGCCTGTTCCAAGTGCCGCAGCGCCATCAGCCTGCTCGACGCGGAGGGTGCCGACTACACCGTCCGCCGCTATCTGGAGGACGTCCCGAGCGAGGACGAGATCCGTGAGGTCCTCGACCGGCTCGGGCTCGAACCGTGGGACATCACCCGTACCCAGGAGGCGGCCGCGAAGGAACTCGGCCTCAAGGAGTGGGCGCGGGACGCCGCCACGCGCGACCGGTGGATCACGGCCCTCGCCGAGCACCCGAAGCTGATCCAGCGGCCCATCATCACCGCGGAGGACGGTACGGCGGTGGTGGCCCGCACGGAGGAGGCCGTACGGGACGCGCTGTCGCGGTAGGCGCACCCTCGACCGACCCCGCCGACCGACGTCGGGGTCGCCCCCGATCACTCTCGACCGCCCCCGACTCGTGTGTGACGCAGGTTACTTCGGAGACTGCCGTAACCGTTGAGTAACCTCGTTCGGTATCTCGTACATAGCGGCGTACGCTCCCCTAGCTCTCAGGAGGCGCGAATGTCGCGCAGGAGAACTCTCAGTACGAAGAAGAAGATCGCGCTGTTCGTCAGCGCGGCGGCGGTGGCGGGTGGCGGGGCCTTCACCATGGCGGCCACCTCGAACGCGGCGCAGACCGCGGCGGATTCCAGCGTCTGTCAGGGTCTCGCCACCGCGCTCGGCAACAACCAGAAGTTCATCGACGGCCAGCGGGCCGCCCCGGACGCGCAGTCCGAGGCACGCATCGCCAACCGCGAGGCCGTCATCAAGCAGATCAAGGTGCAGCAGGAAGCGTCCGGCTGTGTCGTCGGGGAGTCGGCTCAGGGCTCCCAGGCGGCACAGCCCGCGCAGCCCGGCGGCGCGGAGACCGGGGGGTCGGCTCAGGACCCCCAGGGCGACGAGGCCGCCGGGAACGCGGGGAACGCCGCAGGTGCCGGGAACGCGGGCGGCAACGGCGGTGCCGGCAACGCGGGTGGCGACGGCGGTGCCGGGGGCGGTCAGCAGGTCTGCAACGGGTCCACCGTCACGCTTTCCGGTGAGGGCGGCGCCCCGGCCGCGTCCAGCAACCAGTTCCCGGCCGGAACGAAGCTGAAGGTGACCAACCTGGACAACAACAAGTCCACGACCGTGGAGGTCACCTCGGTCTCCGGAAGCTGTGTGCTGCTGAACAACTCCGCGTTCGAGCAGGTGCGGGAGCCCGGCAAGTTCCTGATCCGCCGGGCGCTGATCGAGAAGGTCGGCTAGAACGACGGTCGCCGGCCCCGCAGTTCCCGCCGGGGAGCAGCGGGGCCGGCCCGTCGCGGGTCCCGCCGAGCCGGGTCGGGGGTCGGCCACCGTACGGAGGGGGTGGCCGGCCTCGCGACACCGGTTCGAACTCGGTCCGCACCGGGCCCGATTCGCGAATCGGAACGGGATGCATCCGACCGACGTCCGCTCTCTACTCGACCGGGTGGAGCGGCTCGGACCGGTCCGGCGGGTGCGGGACGCCCACCACCGGCGGGTGTTCGTCGAGGTCGACGAGGACGCGATCGAGCTGGGGCAAAGGGGGCGACTGTGCCGTGACCCGCCGGTCATCCGCTTCGCATACGGCTCGGGGCGCGGCCGACGCGTCGCTGGTGCGAACATTCTCAGGGAAGGTCGTCGGCGCTCCGGGGCGTGAACCGCACCACAGCGACGCCCGGTAACACGGGGTTCACATGCGAGCAATGATCGGGAAATCGCATGTTGGCAGGCTGCCCGGCATCAGCGCGGCGTTTCAGTGCCGCAGCGCCGCAGCACCCGCACATGCGCCTAGTGACCCACCCCGAAGGATGTGTCCCGTGACCTTCAAGGCTGAGTACATCTGGATCGACGGCACCGAGCCGACGGCCAAGCTCCGCTCCAAGACCAAGATCATCGCGGGTGAGCCCGCCGGTCTGGACGCGCTGCCGATCTGGGGCTTCGACGGGTCCTCCACGAACCAGGCCGAGGGCCACTCCTCGGACCGTGTGCTCAAGCCGGTCTTCACCTGCCCCGACCCGATCCGCGGCGGCGACGACATCCTCGTCCTGTGCGAGGTCCTGAACATCGACTTCACCCCGCACGAGTCCAACACCCGTGCCGCGCTGCGTGAGGTCGCCGAGAAGTTCGCCGCTCAGGAGCCGATCTTCGGTATCGAGCAGGAGTACACCTTCTTCCAGGACGGCTACCCGCTCGGCTTCCCCAAGGGCGGCTTCCCGGCCCCCCAGGGCGGTTACTACTGCGGTGTCGGCGCCGACGAGATCTTCGGCCGTGAGGTCGTCGAGGCGCACCTGGAGAACTGCCTGGAGGCGGGTCTGGGTCTGTCCGGCATCAACGCCGAGGTCATGCCCGGCCAGTGGGAGTTCCAGGTCGGCCCGCTCGCCCCGCTCGAGGTCTCGGACCAGCTGTGGGTGGCCCGCTGGCTGCTCTACCGCACCGCCGAGGACTTCGGTGTCTCCGCCACCCTCGACCCCAAGCCGGTCAAGGGCGACTGGAACGGCGCCGGCGCGCACACCAACTTCTCCACCAAGGCGATGCGCGAGGGCTACGACGCGATCATCACGGCGTGCGAGTCGCTCGGTGAGGGCTCGAAGCCGCTCGACCACGTCAAGAACTACGGCGCCGGCATCGACGACCGTCTGACCGGTCTGCACGAGACCGCCCCGTGGAACGAGTACTCCTACGGTGTCTCCAACCGTGGCGCCTCGGTCCGTATCCCGTGGCAGGTCGAGAAGGACGGCAAGGGCTACATCGAGGACCGCCGCCCGAACGCCAACGTCGACCCGTACATCGTGACGCGGCTCATCGTCGACACCTGCTGCTCGGCGCTGGAGAAGGCCGGCCAGGTCTGATCGGCCGCGCCTCGCGCACAGCGTCCCGGAGGGCGTCCACCGTTTCGCGGTGGGCGCCCTCCGGTGTTGTCGGTGGAGCGTGCGAGGCTGAGCGCATGACGATCGACGGGGGCGGCACGGCCGCGGACGGGGCGGCGACAGACAGCCTGGCCTCACACGGCCTGGCGACGGACAGCCTGGCCTCGGACGGCCTGGCCATCAAGGTGAAGACGGAGAACTGGCAGGAGCACGCCCGGATCACGGCCGGGGGGCTGCGGGAGCTGGTGCACCGGATCGGCGGCGCGGACGACCGGTTCCTGGTCGTGCAGCGGATCCCGGACGTGCCGGACGTCTTCGTCCAGGTGTGGCACGAGCACGGCAGCGGGGAGTACCAGCTGGAGCACCGGGAGGGCCGCGACCGGTTCTTCGGGACGGTCCTCGCCGACCGGGAGCGGGTCGCCGAGGCGATGACCGGCTGGGCGCGGCGGGCGGACGGCTGGGACAGCGGCATCGACTGGACCCCGCTCGACCACGACCCGCCCGCGGACGTGCCGGAACTCCCGGACGCGGTACGGGAACAGGTCGAGGAGCGGGTGCGGGAGCTGCTGGCCTGCGGGTACGACGACCGGGCGCGGCTCACCGAGGCCGCCGAGGAGTACCTGGTCGAGGGCGACGACCGGCCCGTCTCCCCCGCGCAGGCCCGTCGGCTCGTGGACCGGCTGTGGACGGAGCGGCTCGCGGAGCAGGAGACCTGGGAGGGCACCACCGACCCCGAGCGGATCACCCGCGCGTTCACGGCACTCGGGGCCGCCGGGATCACCGCCCGGGAGAACTTCACCTGCTGCCGCACCTGCGGTATCAGCGAGATAGCCGGCGAGAGCGCCGACGGCGACCGGGGCTTCGTGTTCTTCCACACCCAGTGCACCGAGGGCGCGGCCGCCGGACACGGATTGATGCTGCTGTACGGCGGGTTCGACGGGTCGGCCGCCACGACGACGTCCGTCGGGCACGAGGTCGTGGCGGCCGACCCGTCG
>NZ_LIRK01000721.1 GCF_001419765.1 Streptomyces torulosus | reverse complement strand
GTCTCGCACCGCCCTGCCCTGCCCAGCCCTGTCTTGCCCTGCCTTGCCTTCCTCCGCTTCACTCCCTCCCCTGGGGGAGATCCCTCGAAGGAGCACGCCGTGTCCGTCCCCGCCGCACCTCCCGGCCAGCCCAGGAAGGCCGCCACGGCCGCCTGGATCGGCAGCGCCCTGGAGTACTACGACTTCTTCATCTACGGCAGCGCCGCCGCCCTGATCTTCCCGACGGTCTTCTTCGACGAGTCCGACCCGGCGACCGCGACCCTGCTGTCCCTGGCCACCTTCGGTGTCGCGTACGCGGCGCGGCCGATCGGTGCGCTCTTCCTCGGTCACTTCGGCGACCGGCTGGGCCGCAAGAAGATCATGGTCTTCACGCTGATCCTGATGGGTCTGTCGACGTTCCTCATCGGCTGCCTGCCCACCCGCGACCAGGTCGGCACCCTCGCCCCGGTCCTGCTGGTGATCTGCCGTGTCCTCCAGGGCATCTCGGCGGCGGGCGAGCAGGCCAGCGCCAACTCCATGACGCTGGAACACGCACCGGAGGACCGGCGCGGCTTCTTCACCAGCTTCACCCTGAGCGGCACCCAGGGCGGCCAACTGCTCGCGACCCTGGTCTTCATCCCGATCGCCGCGCTCCCCGAGGACCAGCTGCTGTCGTGGGGCTGGCGCGTCCCGTTCTGGATGAGCATCGCGGTCGCCGTCGTCGGCTACGTCATCCGCCGCACGCTGGACGAGACCCCGGCGTTCACCCGGCAGCAGACCGCCTCCGAGGGTGTCGCGAAGCTGCCGCTCGCCGTGCTGATGCGCGAGCACTGGGCGGATGTGCTGCGGGTGATCGCGGGTGCGCTGGTCGCCTCGGTCTCGACGATCTTCACCGTGTGGGCGCTGGCGTACGGCACGAGCGAGTCGGTCGGTCTGTCGCGTTCCTCGATGCTGTGGGTGGGCGCGCTGGCCAACCTGGTCGCGCTCGCCGCGATCCCGCTGTGGGCCACGCTCTCCGACCGCGTCGGCCGCCGCCCGGTGTTCCTGATCGGCGCGGCCGGCAGCGCGGTGCTGATGTTCGTCTACCTGTGGGCGATCTCCACCGGCTCCTACCCGCTGGTCCTCGTCCTCGGCATCGTCACCTTCGGTGTCGTCTACAGCGCCGCGAACGGCATCTGGCCCTCCTTCTACGGCGAGATGTTCTCCACCAGGGTCCGGCTGTCCGGCATGGCCATCGGCACCCAGATCGGCTTCGCGGTCGCCGGTTTCGCCGTCACCTTCGCCGCGCAGATCGCCGGCCCCGACGGGGACGACTGGTTCGCGGTGGCGCTGTTCACCGCGGCGCTGTGCGTGCCGCCGGTGCTCGCGGCCCTCACCGCCCGCGAGACCCACAAGGTCCCGACCGAACTCCTCGGCGTCCGCGCGGCCGACGCGACCAACGACCGGGAGCGGGTCGCGGCCTGACCTCCCCGTCCCCGATCGCGGGCCCCGAGCACCGGTGGTGTTCGGGGCCCTGCCCTGCGTCCCCTGCTCCGCTTCGGGCGGGCGGAGGGTCGCCGTCCGGCGAGCGGTTACCCCGCCGCGGGGGTCCGCGCAGGTCGGAGGGATGATGACGCCGGCGCCGCGATCACGCGGGGTCGGCCGGGGGGTGGGGGATGCAGAGAGAGAAGTCCCGCAAGGGTGTGCTGATCGGCGTGGCGGCCGGGGTGGGGTGCCTGCTGGTGGCCCCCGTCCTGCTGATCGTCGGGACCGTGACGCTGATGCTCCTGGGCCGGGCGCTGAATCCGCTCCCGATCCCGGACGGCGAGGCGCTCGTCCTGCGCGACGAGCAGATCGTCGGCACATGGCGGGACGACTCCGGCGGCCGGCTGGTGCTGCGCGAGGACGGGACGTTCACCTCGGACGGGGTGTGCGGCGACTTCACCGCCGACGACCTCGGCGAGGCCCGTGCACCCGATCCTGGCACCGGCACCTGGGAGCACCACGAGTCGGAGGAGATCGAGACGGACACACCCATGTCGGAGGTCCACCTCACCTTCACGCCCAGCGAGGTCTGGACGCAGTACCAGGCGCGGGGGACGTCCGAGAAGGCCGTCCTGTGGATGTTCATCGGCGACCCCGACTCCGGGGACGTGTGCGTCCTCGACAAGGTCGACGGGGCCGCCGGATGACACCTCAGCGCTTGGGGATGCCGTACGCCCGCTCCACGCGCAGCCGCAGCACGAGCCGGCGGTCGCGGACCATCGCCGCGCGGTAGTCGTCCCAGTCGGGGTGCTCGCCCCGCACGTCCCGGTACAGCCGGACCAGTTCCTCGACGGTCTCGTCGTAGGGGTCCTCGGCCACCCGGGTGAGGTCGGCCGTGCCCTCGACGACCGTGTAGGCCCAGCGGTCGGCGCTGGTCACGTGGTACGAGACGCGGGGGTCGCGGCGCATGTTGCGGGTCTTGGCGCGCCCGTCGGTGATCGAGACCCGGATCGTCCGCTCGTCGGGGTCGTAGGCGTGGTTGACGTTCGAGAGCTGGGGGCGGCCGTCCGCCTTGAGGGTGACCAGCACCCCTCCGTCGAGCTCGGAGACCAGGCCGAGCAGGGCGTTCTGTACGGCGTCCGTGTCACGTGTGTCCGAGGTCATGACCGGTCAACGTGCCGGGAGTGCCCGCGATTCCCCGATCCGCCGCGCGCAGCGCCGCACGACCATTGGTAGACAGTGTCTACTTCCGTGCGGTAGACAGTGTCTATGAGTGAACGGAACGCCGGGCTCAGGACCCGGCTCGTCGATGTCGGGGTCGAGTTGGTGACGACCGAGGGCGTGCAGGCACTGTCGTTGCGGGAGATCGCGCGGCGGGCGGGGGTGTCGCACGGGGCGCCGCGCCGGTACTTCCCGACGCATCTGGAGCTGCTGTCGGCCATCGCGCGCCGGGGCTTCGAGGACCTCGCGGCCAGGGGCGCCGCGGCCCTCGGTGACGGCACCGAGAGCCCTCGGCGACAGGTGGCGACGCTGGGCCGGGTGTACCTCGACTTCGCACTCACCCACCGGGGCATGCACGAGCTGATGTTCCGTCACGACCTGCTGGAGAGCAACACGTTGGGGCTGCGGGACGCCAGCCTCCCGGTGTTCGGCATGCTCGTGGACCTCGTCGGCCGGGCCCGGCCGGACGTCGACGCCCGGCTCGTCGCCGGGGCGCTCCTGGCGAACCTGTACGGCATCGCCCAGTTGTGGACCTGGGGCAGCCTCCAACTCATCACGGGCGCCGACGACTTCACGCCCCTGCTCGACGCGGCCATCGACGCGCATCTCGGGCGTGAGGACCGATGAGCGCGGTCACCCGGGAGGCCGGTGCGGACGAACGGCCGGCCGTGTCCGTGCCGTACCGCCGGCTGACGCTCGCGAACAGCGTGCTCGGCGCGGTGATCGTCGCCCTCGACGGGACCGTGCTGACGATCGCCCAGCCCACCCTGCGCCGGGATCTGGACGCCTCCTTCGCCGAGGTGCAGTGGACCAGCACCGCCTATCTGATCGCGGTGGCGAGCCTGCTGGTCTTCGCGGGGCGGCTCGGTGACCGGTTCGGTCACCAACGGGCCTTCGCCTGGGGTGTGTTGGGGTTCGGCGCCGCCTCGGCGGGTATCGGCCTCGCGCCCGGCGTGGGCTGGGTGATCGCGCTGCGGGTCGTCCAGGGGGTGTTCGGGGCGCTGCTGCAGCCGGCCACGCTCGGGATGCTGCGGGCCGCGTTCCCGCCCGACCGGCTGGGCATGCCCGTGGCGCTGCGGACGAGCGCCATCGGGGTGGCCGCCGCGGCCGGCCCGCTGGTGGGCGGGGTGTTGGTGACGGAGCTGGGCTGGCGCGCGGTGTTCTTCCTGAACGTGATACCGGCGCTGGTCATGGGCCTGCTGGCCCTCGTGGTCCGTGCGCCGCAGGCAGCCCGCGGCGTGCCCGTCGGTGGCCTCGACACCCGTGGCGCGGCCCTGCTCGCCGTGGCGCTCGCGGCGCTCGTGCACACCCTGGTCGGGATCCCGGGGCACGGCTGGACGGTTCCCGGTGTGCTCGGTCTGCTCGTGGCCGGCGCCGCCGGTGCTGCCCTCGTACGGCATGAACGGCGGGCGCCCGACCCGTTGTTGCCGCCCGCCGTGCTCGGCTCGGCGACGGCGGGCGCGGCACTCGGGGTGCTGGTGACCGCGTCGGCGGCGATGATGGGCGCGCTGTTCGTCGGCAGCCATCTGTTGCAGGTCGTGCTCGGCATGGACCCGCTGCGCACCAGCCTCGTCGCGCTGCCCGGCGGCGTGATGATGATCCTCGGCGCCCCGCTCTCCGCGGTGCTGCTGCGCCGGTGGGGTGCCCGGCCGACGGCCCTGACCGGGACCCTGCTGCTCACCGCCGGGGTGCTGGTGCTGTCGGCGGTCGGGCCGGGCTCCCCGACGGCGGTGATCGGCGGTGGCTTCCTGCTCCTGGGCGCCGGGTTCGGCGCGGTGATGGTGACGGCCACCGCGGTCGTCGTACGGGACGCCCCGCCGGAGGCGGCGGGGGTGGTGGGCGGCCTCCAGCAGACGGCGATGAACATCGGGCCGACGCTCGGCGTGGCCGCCGCCGCGACGCTGCTGCCGCTCGCCGCGGAGCCCGCGTTCTGGCTGCTGGCCGGCCTGTCGGCGCTGGGAGCGCCACTCGCCGGACGAATGCCCCGACCCGCCCGTTCTCCGAGGGATGGATCGCGATCAGTACGGAACGATGAAGACAAGGACGTCTGTGAGCCGTGACCGGGCCACCGGAGGAGAAGCACCATGGAACGACTGCGCCGACAGGTCGAGCCGCGCGAGGCCGGCCTCGACCCGAAGACCCTGGCCCGCCTCGACGAGTACCTCGGCCGCCAGGTCGACGACGGCCGGCTGCCCGGCTATCTGCTCTCCGTCGCCCGGCACGGCCGCGTCGCCCACCTCACGACGTACGGCCGGCGCGACGTGGACGCGGGGCTGCCCGTCGAGACCGACACATTGTGGCGGGTCTACTCGATGACGAAGCCGGTCACGTCGGTGGCCGCACTGATACTGGTCGAGGAGGGGCTGCTGTCCCTCACGGACCCGGTCTCCCGCCATCTGCCGGAGTTCGCCGAGCCCCGGGTGTACGAGTCCGGTGAGGGCACCGGAATCCGGACCCGCCCGGCGCGGCAGCCGATCCTCGTCCGGCATCTGATGACCCACACCTCGGGCCTGACGTTCGGCTTCTACTACGACCACCCGGTGGACGCGCTCTACCGGGAAGCGGGCCTGGAGCACTCGGTCCGGCCGGGCGCCGACCTCGCCCAGACCTGCGCGGAGTACGCGCGTCTGCCCCTGCAGTTCGAGCCGGGCACGCAGTGGAACTACTCCGTCGCCAGCAACGTCCTCGGCCGGATCGTCGAGGTGGTGTCGGGGCAGTCCCTCGACGCGTTCTTCGCCGAGCGGATCCTCGGCCCGCTGGGGATGACCGACGCGGGTTTCCAGGTCTCCCCCGAGCAGGCCGGGCGGCTGGCCCAGCTGTACGGCGAACAGGAGGACGGCTCGATCGCTCCGGTGCCGGGGCTGCCCCTGCACGGCCGGCCCCGCTTCCTGTCCGGCAGCGGCGGCATGGTCGCCACCGCCCGTGACTACCACCGCTTCGCGGAGTTCCTGCGCCGCCGCGGCGAACTCGACGGGGTCCGTCTGCTGACCCCCGAGTCCGTCGACATGATGGCCTCCAACCAGCTGCCGGGCGGCGTCGACATCCACACCTACGGCAGCGGCTTCCACCAGCAGCCGGGGAACGTGGGCGTCGGCTTCGGCCTCGGCGTCTCCGTCGTCATCGACCCCGAGGCCACCGAGAGCCCCTCCTCCCTCGGCACCTTCGGCTGGACCGGCGCCGCCACCACCGTCTTCTGGGTGGACCCCCGCCGGGACCTGACCGTCCAGTTCATGACCCAGGTACGACGCCGCTCGTCGTTCTCTGTCTACCCGGACCTGAAGCGACTGGTCCACGAGGCCGTGGTGGACTGAGCCGGCGCCATCCTGTCGTCGCGCGCGGGAGCCGGAGGCCCGCGGACCGGGGCGGGTGCGGGGTCGAAGCAGGGG
>NZ_LIRK01000720.1 GCF_001419765.1 Streptomyces torulosus | reverse complement strand
TCACTTTCGTAGCCAGCCATGCCCGCATCAGCGGGCCCCAATGGTTCTGGAGGCGAGGCCGGAAGGACCGTCAACCGGGGAGCGCAGTGAACCCATCGACCAGGCTGGAGCGAAGCGGAAGCCTGGTAGCGGGACGAAGTCCCGCCGGTCCGGGAGCGCAGCGGACGGACCGTCACCGGGCCTGCGCAGCAGGCCCGGTGTGCGGGTGGCGCAGCCACCCGCCGGCGCTCCCGCGGGGCGGGTACCACATCGCTGCGCGATGTGCAAGCGAACCCCCGCGCTGCGCGCGGGGGTTGCGCTCCCGCTCCGCGGGAGCGCCGGCGGGTGGCTGCGCCACCCGCACACCGGGCCTGCTGCGCAGGCCCGGTGACGGTCCGTCCGCTGCGCTCCCGGACCGGCGGGACTTCGTCCCGCTACCAGGCTTCCGCTTCGCTCCAGCCTGGTCGATGGGTTCACTGCGCTCCCCGGTTGACGGTCCTTCCGGCTGCGCCTCCAGAACCATTGGGGCCCGCTGATGCGGGCATGGCTGGCTACGAAAGTGAGGGTGCTCGTTCGCGTGGGTTCTAGTGTACCGCGTGCATCAGATTGATGCAGCATGTATCGTTGGCGGAAACACGGGACACCCGCCAACCATCCGAATGGGGCGCGGCTTTTGATGCGAGGTCAGCGCCGGAATTCGACTCCCCCAACTCATGCGAGGAATGAAGACCTGCGTACGTCGCAGTTACTGGAATTATTAGGTGACCTCGAGGTGGCTCGACCACTCCTCGATGGTGCAGTCACTGATATCGAGGACTCCTTGCTGTGCCGAGATGGGCCAGTCGGCGGTGAAAGAGAAGGTACCGGTAACTGCGGCTTCTCCTTGACGGTCTTGAATGCTGTCTCCATTCGGGGTGTCCTGGACCAGTGGAGCCATGAGGTAGGCATCGAATATTCCCTGAAACGTGAACTCCAGGACAGGTTCGTAGCGGTGGTAGTCGATCGTCTCGATGGTCACCTGGAGGTGGAGTATCTCGGCCGGGCCCGCGTTGGTACGCGACGGTTCAGTGATGCTCTCAAAATCGTGATGTACCTGGCTCTGGAGGAGTTCGACCAGGTCGTGCACGCGGGGCTGCAGCAGGTCTGTCAGCTGGCAGCCGCATACGTCCTGGAGGATTGACATGGCAGTGCGCCCCCGGGTGCGCAGGGACAGACTGACGTCCGGGATGAACACGTCGTGGAAATCATCGGGGTGCATGTCATCGATGATGACCTCATGGTAAGTAACGTAATCCGCTTTGTCCTCGTCTAGCAGTGCGAGCTTCTGCACAATCGCCGGAGCGTAAGTCTCGAATGCTTCCCGTGCTTTTGTCTGCGTCAAATCTGCCGCGATGGAGCGGAGCAAGTGATTGGAGAGGCGCGTCCCCGACCCGAATTTCTTGCATGCGGCGATCACGTCCGGGCGCAGCTTTGCAGCCTTGCTGAGCGCCAGGAGCATGACGCCCGCGCCTTTGAATGTCTGATTGCTCTTTTCCCGGTTGCACTTGGAACAGATGGGAGCGAGGTTCTCGGGACCGTGGAGGTCGAAACTGGATGTCAGGCTGTACTGCTTCTTGGAATCTCTGAGTTCTGCGGCAGAGGAACTCTGGGGGATGAGGTGATCGATCTGGGTGTCGGTGAAATCCTTCGGTCGGCCACACATATAGCAGCGGTTCTGCCACTGCTCGAGCAAAACCATTTTCAGAATGGAGTTGTCGCCACCGCTGCGGTAACGCACGTCTTCACCCGCCATGGAGCCTCCTGGCATGATCGCCCCGCTGCGGAGGCACCTGCCCTACAGACTGATTCAGCCCCGTTCGCGGTTCCGCGTCCCGCCGCCGCTCAGGCTGTTTGAGCAGTGGCGCTGCCGAAGGCCTGATCGAAGGGGTGGGCTCGATCAGTACGGATGAGGCGGTAGGCGCTGCTGTGGCGGAGTGCATGTTGGGCGTAGTGGAGGACCTCGGCTGGGGTGAGGACCTACCTGAACCAGCTAAACCGGTAAATACGGTGGTCAAACAGGGCGCCACCCGCTCAGAGGGTGCGGAGAGAATGCCGGTGATGACGGCAGCATGCAGCGGCTGCCGCTCCTTGCTTGTGACGAAGCCGTGCTCGTCATGGCGGTCCTCGACGCCGCCGGGAGCCACGCTCAGGGCGGGGCATCCGCTATACCGTCCGCACCCTGACCAGTCGCCTCGCCATGCGCCTGCCCGCGCTTTGGGACGGTCTCCCTTCACACCGTCACGGCCGCAGACTCTTCCCCCGGGCGTCCGGTCGCCTGCCGCACCCACACCGCCCCGCCGGGGCCCTTGCGGTGAGTGCCGGGATCTGAAGGGCGCCCGCGGGAATCCGATACCTGGAATGGGGCCTTTCCCCCGCCCTGGGCGACCGCGACGCGGGCCTGCCGGCGTTGCGGGAGACGGCTTTGTGGGTGGTCAGCTCGCCGCGCGCAGTGGCAGACGGCGGCCGAAGACGGTGTCGAAGGGGTGCGCCTGGCGGGTGCTGACCAGGCGGTAGGCGCCGTCGTGCCGGCGCTCGGCGTGGCCGGTGTAGTGGAGGACCTCGACCGGGGTCAGAACGCGCAGGTCCCCGAACACGTAGTACAGCGGGGTTGGCCGGTTGGCGGCGATGAACTGCAGGCCGGCGTGGACAGCTTCGTCGGCGACGGCGTACCGGCCGGAGGAGTTGCTGGGCATGCAGTCCTTCGCGTCGATGGTGACGACCTCGCCGGCGCGGGCGGCGATCAGGTCCGGAAACCAGCGCAGCGCCGAGGTGGTGCAGGCCAGGGCCTGTTGGATCGCGGGCGGGTAGGTGCCCTGCCCGCAACGTTCGACCGTCCACCCCTGCGCCGTGAGCGCTGATGCGACGCGCTGCTCGTGTGCGTCCCCGACCGCCTTGCGCTCCTGCCACCGCGTCACCACGACGTCCCCTCCCACACCTTCACTCCTGAGTGATACGAGCGTTCTCCTTCTTCGTACTACGCGCTCACCGTTATGATGCCCTTCATGGCGGCATACGCAGACCCACGTTTTCGTCCCACGCTCTGGCCGGGGACACCGGTTCCCCTGCCGGAGATGACACCCATGCACGGGGTCCGGGCCGAGGGTGACTGGATCGTGTGGACTGTCCAAGACCTCGACCGGGTCGCCGAAAGGACGTCGTTGCCGGATGACTTCTACCTGCGCGAGCTGATGGAAGTGGATCCGGCAGACCTGGACACCGTGGCCGGCTGGATGAACCAGTACGGGCGCCTGGGCGGCAGCATCGATGCCGGCAGCTGGGACTATGACGAACACAGCCGCCTGCAAGAGCTCGAGGAACGTGAACATCCCCGCTATGGCCCCTGGTCGCTCCACGGCGACCTCGTACGCCTCCACATCGGCGAGGCCCAGGCCGCCATCGCCACGTGGCTGGCATGCCGTCGCCCCGGTGGTCTGGACGAACTCGTCGAGACGGAAGTCACCGAACAGCACCTGGCCGACATCGCAGCCGAGAACGACCACGACAACAGCGGATACCCCAAAACCCTCGACGAGCTCCGCTCCGCCACCCTCGGCCTGCGGCTGGCCATGCTCCGGTCGGCCCTGCGCTACAACCTCGCAGCCTTCAGCGTCGGCCTGGGCAGTCTCACCGACCGGCAGCCGTCCATCCTCTCCGTCGCGTTCCTCCAGCTGTACAACCACCTCGCCGAGGACGCCACCATCCGCACCTGCGCGAACGAGACATGCGGGCGGGACTTCGTCCGCCAACGCGGCCGCGCCGAGTACGGCCAGAACCGCACCAGCGGCATCAAGTACTGCACCCGCGAATGCGCCCGCGCCCAAGCCCAACGCGAGCACCGACGCCGCAAGGCCGCCACGGCCCGGCCGGCCGTCGCCACCACGAAAGCCTCACCGGCCCCGCACGCAGAGGAGCGGCTCCGATGATCCACCTCCGCGAGCACCAGGTGACCGCGGTCGCCGCGATCCGTGCCTGGGCCGGCCGCCTCGAACGCGCCCCCGTTCCCACCCAGGGCGCCCGCGGCACCCTCGTCTCGGCGACCGGATCGGGCAAGACCATCACCGCCGCCTGGGCAGCACGAGACTGCTTCCCCAACGGCCGGATCCTCGTCACCGTCCCGACCCTTGACCTGCTCGTGCAGACAGCCCAGGCCTGGCGCCTGGTGGGCCACACCGCCCCGATGGTCGCGGTGTGCTCGCTGGAGAACGACCCGGTCCTGAACTCGCTGGGGGTGCGCACCACCACCAACCCCATCCAGCTCGCCCTGTGGGCGGGGTCCGGGCCGGTGGTCGTGTTCGCCACCTACGCCTCTCTCGTGGACCGCGAGGACCCGGAGGACCCGACGGGTCGGCGGAAGGTTCGCGGGCCCCTGGAGGCAGCGCTGGCGGGCGGGGAGCGCCTGTACGGCCAGCGCATGGACGGCTTCGACCTCGCCATCGTGGACGAGGCCCACGGAACCGCCGGTGATCTTGGCCGTCCGTGGGCCGCGATTCACGACAACCAGCGGATCCCCGCCGACTCCCGGCTCTACCTGACCGCGACCCCGCGCATCCTCGCCGCTCCCCGGCCACAGAAGGGCGCGGACGGCCAGGAGGTGGAGCTCGCGACCATGGTCGACGACCCGGAGGGCACCTACGGCGCATGGCTCGCCGAGCTTGGCCTGAGCGAGGCGATCGAGCGCGAAATCCTCGCCGGATTTGAGATCGACGTCCTGGAGATCCGCGACCCCTCGCCCGTCCTCGGGGAGTCCGAGGAGGCGCGGCGGGGCCGACGCCTGGCGCTGTTGCAGACGGCGCTCCTGGAGCACGCCGCCGCGTACAACCTGCGTACGGTCATGACATTCCACCAGAAGGTCGAGGAAGCCGCCGCGTTCGCGGAGAAGCTGCCCGAGACGGCAGCCGAGCTGTACATGAACGACGCCTCGGATGAGGACCTGGCCGCTGCGGACAAGCTGCCGAAGTCTTCGATCGACGCGGAGTTCTACGAACTCGAGGCCAGCCGCCATGTACCCCCGGACCGGGTGTGGTCGGCGTGGCTGTGCGGCGACCACCTCGTGTCCGAGCGGCGCGAGGTCCTGCGCCAGTTCGCCAACGGCATCGACGCGGCAGGGCACCGGGTCCACCGCGCCTTCCTCGCCAGCGTTCGCGTGCTCGGGGAAGGCGTAGACATCACCGGCGAGCGGGGAGTCGAGGCCGTCTGCTTCGCGGACACCCGCGGCTCCCAGGTGGAGATCGTGCAGAACATCGGCCGCGCGCTGAGGCTCAACAAGGACGGCTCCACCAAGGTGGCCAGGATCATCGTGCCGGTGTTCCTGGAGCACGGCGAGGACCCGCAGGACATGGTCGCCTCCGCCTCGTTCCGCCCCCTCGTAGCCGTCCTCCAAGGCCTCCGCAGTCACGATGAACGACTCGTCGAGCAGCTCGCCTCCCGCGCTCTCACCAGCGGGAAACGCAAGGTCCACGTTCGGCGAGACGAGGACGGGCAGATCGTCGGGGTTGGCGGCGAGGGTGACGGCGAGGACCAGGACGACACGCAGGCCGCTGCCGAAGCGGCGCTGCTGCACTTCTCCAGCCCGCGCGACGCGGCGACGATCGCGGCGTTCCTGCGCACCCGGGTCTACCGGCCGGAGTCGCTGGTGTGGCTGGAGGGTTATCAGGCCCTGCTGCGCTGGCGGGCGGAGAACGAGATCACCGGCGTCTACGCCGTGCCCTATGACGTTGAGGTCGAGGTCGGCGTCACGAAGGACTTCCCCCTCGGACGGTGGGTCCACCAGCAGCGCAAGGCGCTGCGGGCCGGAGAGCTGGAGGAGCGGCGCAAGACGCTGCTGGACGCTCCGGAGGCCGGGATGGTCTGGGAACCGGGAGAGGAGGCGTGGGAGGCCAAGCTCGCCGCGCTGCGGTCGTACCGGCGGGCCATGGGGCACCTCGCTCCGCGTCAGGACGCGGTGTGGGGCGAGGGCGAGGCGATGGTGCCCATCGGGCAGCACATGGCCAACCTTCGGCGCAAGGGCGGTCTCGGGAAGGCCCCGAAGCGGGCGGCGGAGCGCGCGCAACAGCTGGCCGCGATCGACCCGGACTGGGACTGCTCGTGGCCACTGGACTGGCAGCGCCACTACCGCGTCCTCGCGGACCTGGTCGACGCCGACGGCAGCCTGCCCGAGATCCAGCCCGGCGTGCTGTTCGAGGGCGACGACATCGGACGGTGGCTCCAGCAGCAGAAGCAGCCGGGCACCTGGGCGCAGCTGTCCACCGAGCAGCAGGAACGACTGTCTCAGCTGGGCGTACAGCCCTCTGAGGCGCCCCCTCCGGCCCCGGCGTCTACGCGTACGGCGAAGGGCCCGAGCAAGGCGGAACAGGCGTTCCAGCGCGGCCTGGCAGCCCTCGCACAGTGGGTTGAACGAGAAGGCGCCCACCGGCCTGTACCGCGCGGCCACGCTGAGGAGATCGCGGTCGACGGCGAGACGGAGCCAGTGGTCGTGAAACTGGGCGTCTGGACATCGAACACCCGTTCCAGGTGGGACAAGCTCACCCCCGAGCAACAGGCCGCCGTCGCCGCCCTGGGCGTGCCCTGGGCGAAGGCAGCGGTGCCGGCCCCGTCCAGCCCGGCGTCGGTGGACGACGGCTCCGTCCAGCCCGCGCCGCCGAACACGCAGGCGCAGGAAGACCACGACCAGGGCGACACGGTGCCGGAGGAAGAGCGCCAGACCGCGCGGGGCACGGCACGGATGCAGCGCATCAACGAACTGGTGCGCAACCACACCAAGGCCGAACTGCTGCGCATGGCCTACGCAGGCGGCCTCGTTCCGTACAACAACCCCGAGAAATGGCGCAAGGACGAAATCGCCTCCACCGTCGTCGACACCGAGGTCCGCACCGCCGGCCGGTCCGCCCCGGCCCGACCCGCCGCGATCCCCGCACGTCCCGTCCTGGCACAGCTGCTGCAGGACCACCATGACGAGTGCGACAAGTCGGTGTACGAGGGCGGCACTTGCACCTGCGACCTCATCGAGCAGTACGGACCGCCCTCGGACCGGGACGACTACTGAGACGGGCCCCGACCATTCCCCACTTCACCGGACCCCGGGCCTTTCGAGGCCTGGGGTCTCGTGTTGTCGGCTGGCAGATAGCCGCTTCTACGCGTCCCAGCCCGTGATCGGTCGGCGGAAAGCGGAAAACCCAAGCGCGGTCTCTCCCGGTTCCCGACCATAGATCCCATGAACATCAAGATCACCGGGCCCGGAAGCAGAGATCCGCAACGGATCGCCGAACTCACTCCCCAGGCGAGCGAGAACGTGACGGGCCAGCACGTCGTTTCGAAGGTGCTGTTGCGTGAATGGGCCGCCGCCGTGAAGCACGCCACCGTTGGGCACGTGCAACCCTACGATCTGCAACACCCGGAGCGTCGGCTCAACACCCGACCGCCTCGTGGCGTCGGAAAGATCGAGAACTTTGTGCCGTGGGCTTCCACGTCGCTAGAGACCAAGTGGGGCCTAGTCGAGGGGGAACTACCCGACGCCCTCGCCGCGGTCAAAGCGGGAACCGCACTTGGAGAGCCGCGTACCACCGGGATTCTGCGTGACCTGATCGCGTTGCACTACATCCGGTCCCACCACTACCGCGAGGCCTTCAACCGCGTTCTCACCGAGTTCCTGCCGCAGCAACGAGAGTGGCTCCTCACCGAGCGTGCTGGCCAACTGGAGGCCGCCTACTTGCAGCACACGGGGCGGCCCGCGGCCGGACCGGAGGACTTGGCTGCCATCGCCGACGAGATCTTCAGCCCGATGCTCGACGAGTTCCACGAAGGATCACTGCTTCGCGTGCGCATCGAGGCTTCCTTCGACCAAACCCGCCAGCTCATAGCTCGGTATGCCCTGGAGATCCTGGAGCCCGAAGAGGGCGAATTCCTGATCGGAGACAACCCTGCTCTGACCGTACGCAAGGAAGGCGACAGCCTCTCCCACGGCATGGCCCTTCTCGACTCGCACACCACCGTTCTCCCTATCGGACCCCACCACATGCTGGCACTGGGGCCGGCTCCCCTCTATGGCCGCCTCGCCAAGTCCGCCGTCGACAAGATGAACGCGCTGCAGATCAAAGCCGCCCGCGAATACGTGTACACCCGCCCGAACAGCTCCCTCGCCGCGACAGTCCGAGAAGGAGCCACCTCAAGATCACCGAGGCCATAGATCAGGTACCTGTTCATCGAGCGCCTGGCGGTCGATATCTGCGTACGCTCGAGCAGTACGGACCGCCCTCCGACCGAGACGACTTCCGACACGAGCCCCTGGGCCGTCGCGGCCCAGGGTCTCTCGCCTTCAGGGTGATGGCGTGAGCCGGTGCCAGATGAAGATGCAGCTCTCCAGGCTGGCGAGTGACGGCCGACGCAGCACGGACCGGATCCGCTCGGGCCCCACCAGGACGACGGGCATCCGGCGTTCATAACCCTGGAACAGGCTCCACAGCCCGTAGACGTACTGCAGGGCCTCGGTCCGCAGCAGATGAGCATCGCGAACGACCACCACCGGCCAGGAACGGCGGGCAAGTACGTCCTCGACAGCCCGCTGCGTGTCGGCCAGCCTCCGCGGCCGGACACCAAGGTGCAGAGCGGCGTGGAACGCGTCCCAGAGCGCCGCGAGGCTGCCCGGCACGGCGGTCGCGACCCCGACGGAGTCGGCCCCGTCGCAGCGGCTCAGAGCAGCCTCCACCCGGCCTCGCCCTGGACGTCCTCCGGCGCGATGACGCACAGCAGCGTGCGGTTCCGGGGACTGGCCAAGCGCCGTGTGCCGAGCGCATTACGGTTCTCCGATGGACCAGGATGAGATCCGCGACGAGTTGGTGAGTTCTGCACGGCGATGGGCCCGGACAGCCATCGACGCCTACCTTGAAGATCCTTCGGACCAGGACTTCGCAGTCCATCACATGGCTGTGGCTGTCGAGCACCTGGCCAAAGCGTGTTTGGTATCCGTCGCACTCACGCTGCTGGCCAATCCCAAGCCTTCTGTAGAGGATCTGCTGGTACTGGGCGGCCAAGATGACATGGTGGCGAGGGGACGCGCCGGGCTCAGGACCGTCGGCGGCGCGGAGGCCGTGACGAGACTCGCGCAGGTGGGGCAGAAAAAAGCGCCAGCGCAACTCGATGCGTTGAGGGATGCCCGCAACGGCGTCACGCACATGGGGTGGGGGCGGCCGTCTGACGAGTGCAGGGACCTGCTGGTAGCTGGTGTGACGTACATCGATTCCCTGCTGCCCAATCTGGCGAAGGAACCGGAGTGGTTCTGGGAAAACCATCACGAGGTGTGCAAGGACCTCGTAGAGAAGACGACAGACGAGCTGAAGTTGCGCTACGCGGCGAAGATCCGGCGGGCGCAGGCGACCTTCGCGACCAAGACAAAGAGCCTGTCCGCCGCCGAGAGGACGGCCGTGGTCGCCAGTCTGTCGGCCGCGCATCTGCCCAGCCGATGGCTCCTGCACGTCCCCGCACAGTGTCCGGCATGCGACAGTCCTGCCTTCATCAGCGGGCGGGACAAGAGTGGGGACTACGGAGACATCTGGTTCTTCCCGCGCTTCTTCGGGTGCCGGGTCTGCGAGCTCACGCTGAACGGACCCGAACTTGACCTCGCGGATATGAGAGCCCATTCCCTGCACACCGAAGAAGAGGTGGATGACAACTGGGAACCCGACTTCGACTGATCCAGCGGCGTATCACGTCGTCTGGGGGTCGGGGGCCCTGCCTTGATGCTGAGGCAGGGCCCACGTGCCGCTGGCGGAGCAGCTACGGGCAGCTGTCAGGGGTACGGCCCAGAAGCGTTCGGAAGAAGTCGGTGAGCACGGGGCGGGCGTGCTCGCGGTCGCGCAGTTCGTCGTGGCCGAACCGGAACACTTCGTATCCGCGGAACTTCAGGTCGCGGTCACCGGCCATGGTGGCGGAGTACTTTGCGCTGTCGGGTACGGCTCCTCCGTCGCGCGTGTAGTGCTGCATGCCGTCGACTTCCAGCACCACGCGGCGGTTCCCGGGCAGCAGCATGAGGAAGTCCATGCGGAGGTTCTGCATGGCACGCTCCCCGCGCTCGCGGATGGTCTTGGGGTCCCAATGCACCCATATCTCTGGCAGGAGCGCGGGTACGTCAGGCAGTTGGCCCTTGTAGAGGTTGTGGTAGAGCCAGAACAGGTTCTTCTGGCCTGCGGATTCACGTGGCAGGGAAGCCTGCATGCGGTCGTAAAGGGTGTGGCTGGCCGTCTCCGTGTCCGCGATGCTGCGGGTTTCCTGCCACCAGGACAGCAGGTCGCTCCAGAGGAGCCCGTTCTTGCCGACCGGGTGGTTGTAGACCAGGATCTTGTCGGCTTGTTCGGCGATCTCAATGTCGTTGTCGAGGGCGCTGGTGAAGCGGATGTCGGGCTTTCCTTGGGTGGCGAAGATAAGGTTGCGCGGCCGGCGGGCGGTGCCGCGACCGAGCTGGTGCAGGTGGAACTGGGGGTATCCGTCCGTCTCCCCTTCTTGACGGAGCTGTACGCCGACCGGCTGCAGATGGCGGTCGGCCAGTTCGACGAAGCGGCGCTGTGCCTGCTCGTCAGGAAGAACTTCTGGGGCGGCCAGGCCCTCGATGAAGCGGCCGAATCGAGGATGTGGGGCTTCGAAGGCTCTGAGCTGCTCGAAGAGGTCCTCGGTCGACCAGTCGTCTGGAAACCTGATCACGTGGCGCTGGATGTCGGAGCGCAGGGTGCCAAGGTGGGCCCCCACACGTTGGACTCGTCCTCACCGAGATCCCACAGGCTGCCCAGCAGGGCGAGAAAGCGGTCCGGATACTTGAGGTGGTCGGAGAGGTCGAGTTCCTTGGCCAACTCTCGCCGCGTACGGCCGGGTATTTCCACGTAGTCGCCACCGAGCCACACAACGTCCTGCAGCTCCATCTTCTGGGGAGCTAGAAGCGGCTCGCTGTCGAGAACTGCCTGAGCCACATGAGGCAGCCGGTCGTCCGGGCAGGCCCTCAGGCTCGCGGTCAAGCGCTCGTGTTTGGTCGCTTGGTCTTTGGGAGGAGGCGAGGGCAAGCCAAGCCGATCGCACAGCGCTGGCAGGTCCTCATGCCCATATCGCTGGTACAGCGTGATGCACACGCCTTCGATAAGGCTCCGCAACCGCTGAAGGTCCATCTGCTCAGCCATCCCACGATGATGAGCCAGGCCACGCTTCGGATTCCAGACGCGGCCGCACTGGACCGTCCACGAGTTCTCCTTCGAGGTGAGAACGGGTTCTGCAGAAGGTACGAGGCCACAGGCTGGCGGTCCTCGGTCAGTGGGAGTCTCGCCGACTGGTCTCAGGGCCTCGCCTTTTCACTGTTCCTGTTCCAGCGGGCCCGTCGGCTCAGCTTCAGCCTGCCCTTGCGGCTGTGTCAGGGCGTCAGGGATGAAGTGTGAGTAGCTCTCGCGTAGGTGCTGGGTGACGCGGTCGTCGGTCGCCTCGTAGTTCAGCTGCTCCTGGAAGAACCGCAGCTTCTTCTCCCCAGCGTCGAGGATCTCGCCCCAGCTCTTGACCCAGACCTCGTAGTTGTCCTGTACGTCGGCGAGGCCGGCGGGGCGGTCCTTCTGCCGGATGTCGCGACGGATCTTGTCCGAGTAGTTGTAGGTGACGAGGTAGAAGCGCCACTTGCAGCCGACCCCGCTGTACTGGGGGTCGTCGATGATGGCCCGGGCGTAGCCCTTGATCTGATCGAGTTCTTTCGGGCCGACCTTCACGGTGGGCCGCTTGAGTTCGATGACGAGGCGCTCGGTACTGTTGTCGTCCCGGCGGCTGCGGAACATCAGGATGTCGACCCGGCCGCTGCGCCCGTCCGGTTGGGTGACGGGTTCGAGTTCGTGCTCCAGGACGACGTCTTCACCGAGGTGGTCTTCCAGGTGGGCCTGGAGGACGTTGGTGAGTCCGAGTTCGCTCCTGGTCATGTGCCAGTCCTCGCCGAACAGCCAGAGGTTCTTGTTGACCATGGGGTGGAGCTGGTCGACCTCGCGCAGGCTCTCGCGAAGGTCATCGTCGGCGAGGAGCTTGCGCAGAAGCTGGATGAAGTTCAGGCGGTTGGTGACGGTGGTGGCCGCGCCAATGACGTGGGTCAGGTCGGTGCTGTCGAGGAGGTTCTTCAGGTGCCGGCGGTCGTCGTCGCTGAGCGACAGGACCTTTTCGAGGATGGTGTGAAGGTCGCCGGGGTTGCTCTCCAGGGCTGTGCGGATGAGGTTGACGGAGAGACTGCGGGCGGCCCTTTTGTTGGGCAGCGCGTGGCGAGCGGCGGTGACGACGACGTCGAAGGTCTGGCGCTCTATGGCGAGCGTGCCGGTCGCCGGTTGGTCGTCGTAGGGGTAGATGCCTTCGGTCTTCAGCTGTCGCACGACCTCTGCCGAGATCTGGGCACCGCGAACGGCCAGGTGCCTCTGGACAGCCTTGAGGGCCGCGTCCAGGAGCCCGGAGTGGGACATGGTCAGGCCGTGCAGGTCATCGACAGATAGGCCGTTGAACAGGTTGGCGCGCAGGTACGGGGTGAAGCTGATGATGCCGTCGGACCAGTCGCTGCCGTGCTCGCCGAGGGCGATGCCGTCGGCGTTGCAGATGAGCATCCTGCGGTCGCTCATCCGCTTGTTCCACTCGACAAAGGTCACGACCGGGGACGGGTCCTCGCCGGCGTACTCCTCCGGCAGATCCAGCTCGAGGTCGATGGGTTCGCCCACCATGATGTCGCTGGGGTCGAGGCGCTTGCCGTCGAACGTGACCCGCACGTGCGGATAGGCCCGGAGGTAGAACGCCAGCTTCGCGGTGAGGTTCGCGGCGGCGTCATCGCGCTCCAGGCTGCTCAGGGGCTTGCCCTGGGGAACAGAGATGCGAACCGTCGTGCCGGGCTTGTCCCGGGTCGGCTCCGTCTCCTCAACCTGCCAGACGGTGGCGTGTTCGGCGTTGCCGCGGATCCTGACCCCGACCAAGACGTCGCCGAAATCCAGGGACTTCCAGGCAGCGGACTCCCAGGTGAGCTGGTCACCCAGGGCGAAGGCGAAGAGGCGGCCTTCACCGTTGCGGCCGTGCAGGATGCGCTGCCCGCCCTCGGTATGCGTCCTGGCCGTCTTCCAGGTCGTGCCATACGCCTGGAAGGCGGTGCGCGCCCGCTCGGGCGTCATGCCGTGACCGTTGTCGCTCACGACGACGTCGGTGATCGCCGTCATGCTGGAGCGGCGCAGTTCGACGTCGACCTCGGTGGCGTTGGCGTCCAGGGCGTTCCACACCAGTTCGGCCACCGCCGTGATCTGAGACTTCCTTTTGAACTGGAGAATCTTGCGCTCGCCGACCGAGAGCTCGAACTCCGTCAGCGGCGGTCCGCTCTGCGCCGGCAGTGCGGCGCTGACCACGTGCACGCCAACTCCCCTGCGAGCAGCGCCCTCTGTGTTGTGATCCCCAGACATGCGGCGACCGTACCGGTTGCACACAGTTCAGTACACATTGCCTTGCGTAAAAGGATCCCACTGTCACCCACGGCGGTGCGGCAGCTGCGTCGGCCCCTGCTCTGGCTGCCAACGCGCCACGCTCCGGTGGACTGCCCCTGTGCCAGTGCCCGCGACTGTTGGGGGCCCGCCATGCGCCTCACCAGCACCTGTGCGCAGGGCTGACCGCTGCGCCCTCAGTTCAGTGAACCGAGGGCGCCTCGCCGTTCACCCTCCTCAGGGCGTGGTGGCTTCCACCGGCTCTTCGTTGCCGTCCGCGCTGCAAGAAGTCTTCTGCCACCAGTTCAGGAGACAGCCTCTGACGAGGTAGCCGAAGGTATGGAGATGCATCGGCAGGTCCTTCGAGAGCCACGCGGCGTTACCGGCGGCTGCCGCGAGGGACGAGGGACGCTCATCCGCTGTCGTCGTTCCATGGCCCCCAAACGGCACTTGGCACAGCGGAGAGGGGAAGGGCACACCTCCATGCAGCCGCTCGGACCGGTACTCGTACACCTTGCCGACTGCCTTCCTGAGCTTCGACCAGGACCAGTCGACCTGCGCGTAAGCTTCGGGCCGCTCCGGCGGCGGCCCGGGGTGATGCATCTTGACGAAGGACATGAAACGGGCGGTGGCTTTCACGATCCCTACGAGATCTGCAGCCACTGCTTCGAGGTGCGCTTCACCCCCTGCTTCGAGCAGCTGCTTCGCCAGGGCCGGCTTCTCCTGGCGGAGCAAGTCGGCAGGGAAGACCCCGCTGAGCGCTTCGCGTCCGGCGATCACCTCAAGCGCGGACACAAGGAAGAGCCAGGCGAGTTCGGGATCGGTGTCGGCCACCCACAGGGCGTCGCGGAACTGGCGAGCGGCCCGGACCAGGGCTACGGCGTCTTCGCGGTCCAGCGCAAGGTACCGGTCCATCCAGCCGTCCAGGGACTCCATGCCGATCTGCTCGGGCACGGGGTAGATCGGGTGCTCGGTCGCCGTCCATTCAGGGACGCGGTGGCGCAAGAACTCCGGGGTTCCTCTGGAAGCAGTGTCTGTGAAGCGCCGTACCTGGCCGCCGGATCGCAGACGTATTCCAGCAACGAGAGACAGCACGCACGCGATCTCGTCTTCGAGCGTGAGGTTCAGCCAGGCGGTGACGTCGGTCTTGTCCATCGGCTGCACGTCAAGGGGAGGAAAGTGATCATCCAGGTACAGCGCCAGCACCGGAGCAAGGCGCCCTTTCTCCGGGAAGCCGAACGAGTTGGTCAAGACGTAGGGATGGCATGCGAGCTCCCTGTCACCCGCCACCCGGGTATCGGAGTACAGCAGGAACTCAGCTCCTCCCATACGCTCGCACCCGCGCTCCACGAAGTGCCGTGCGTTCCAGCTCCACGGTGCCGAAACGTCGAACACGGTCTGTTCATCCATGGAGGCAACGGTGACGGCAGCAGCGCCCTCTCCACAACGTATTTGATCGTGTGCTGCTCCCCTCATGCTCATGCGCGCCACTGTGATCGGCAGGTATCGGCTCGGAGATCGGCCACCTGACTGACTCCATCCGCAGCCGCCCTGCGAGGTGGAAGGCATTCCAGATGTCATGGACTCTGCCGGAGCCGATGCTCACCGAGACGGTGCGCAGTCCCGCCCTGCCTCCACGGTCGGCTGCGGAGCCCAAATGGGACGGGTTTCGAGCTCTCGTCTCCGTCGATGCGAGCCAAGTGGTGCTGCGCTCCAGGCGCGGCACCGAAATGGGGCCGTCGTTTCCGGAGGTCGCTGCCGGGGCCGTGCAGCTGCCGGACGCGACCGCGCTGGACGGCGAGCTGGTCGTATGGGACACCGCGGGACGGCTCGCCTTCGAGCAGCTACAGAACCGGCTTCAGCGGCGCGGCGCCGGGGCAGCCCGGGCAGCGGGCGAGTGGCCGGCCCACTTCGTCGCGTTCGATCTGCTGCGCCTGTCTGGGACGGACACGACCGGGTGGCCGTACCGGCGGCGCAGGGCCACGCTGGAGTCCGTGTTCACCGCCCGCCGGCTCATCGCGCCGTGGGCCCTGTGCCCGTCGACCACCGAGGCCGACGTCGTGCGCGAGTGGCTGACGTGGGCGTCGGTCGGGATGGAGGGCGTGGTCTTCAAGAGGCTGGACGACGCCTACCGCCCGTCGGTGAGAGGCTGGCAGAAATACAAGGTCCGCGAGACGATCGAGGCGATCGTCGGCGCGATCACCGGCTCTCCGGCCGCTCCCCGCACCCTGCTGCTCGGCAGGTACGACGATCAAGGCCGCCTTCAGTACGTCGGCCGCACCACCACCCTCGCCCAAGCGGCAGGTGCGGCGGTCGCCGGCCTGCTCGCTCCGGGGCGGCGCGATCATCCGTGGACAGGCTGGTCGTTCTCCGCCGGGTGGGGCAGCCAGGAGAAGCTGAACGTCACGCTGGTGGAACCCGAGCTGGTGGTGGAAGTCGGCGTCGACGTCGCCCGCGACGCCTACGGCCGGTGGCGACATCCCGCACGCTGGCACCGTTCCCGCCCCGACCTCTCCCCCGCC
>NZ_LIRK01000072.1 GCF_001419765.1 Streptomyces torulosus | reverse complement strand
TCGGTGGGTGCGCCGAGGCCCAGCAGTTCGCCCACGTCGCGGCCCTGGTCGAAGGCCTCGGCGCACCCACCGAGGAGACCCCGGTCCGCCTCACCCCCGAGGCCCTCGCCGACCACTTCGGCGACCAGGCGACCCCCGAGAACCTCTCCGCGGCCCTGGACCTCGGGTACCTCGCCACCGACGGCGGCGAGATCGTCCACATCAGCCGCCGCCTCCTCGACGTCTCCGCGGCCCTGGTACGCGAGGGCATCCCCCTGGCCGACGTCCTCGCCACCGGCCGCCAGGTCCGCACCCACGCCGAGGCCCTGGCCACCCTCTTCACCGACCTCATCCTCAACCACCCCGACCACACCCCCGAGGACCTCGAACGCCTCCGCCCCCTGGCGAAGAGCGTGGCGGAGGCAGAACTGTCGATGGCCCTGGACCGACGCCTGCGGCAGGCCGGCCGGGAGGACGAGCAGGCGTAGCCGGGGCCGACCGCGCGGCCGCCCGGAGCGAGTGCGGCCGGAGCAGGCCGTGAAGCCGCCCTCGGCCGGTCAGAGGTCGTAGACGACGGTCACCGGGGCGTGGTCCGACCACCGCTCCGCGTGCGTGGCGGCCCGCTCCACGAGCCCCTTGACCGCCTTTCCGGCGAGCCGTGCGGTGGCCGCGTGGTAGTCGATGCGCCATCCGCTGTCGTTGTCGAAAGCCCTCCCCCGGTACGACCACCAGGTGTACGGCCCCTCGACGTCGGGGTGCAGGGCGCGCACGACGTCGACGTAGCCGCCGTCGGTCTCGTCGAAGACGCGGCTGAGCCAGGCGCGCTCCTCCGGGAGGAACCCGGAGTTCTTGATGTTGCCGCGCCAGTTCTTGAGGTCGGCCTCGCGGTGGGCGATGTTCCAGTCGCCGCACACGACGACCTCACGCCCGTCGGCGGCGGCCCGCTCGCGCAGTTCCTTCAGATAGGGGAGGAACTCCCCCATGAACCGGACCTTCTCGTCCTGCCGCTCGGTCCCGACCTCACCGGAGGGCAGATAGAGGCTGGCCACGGTGACGCCGGGCAGGTCGGCCTCGACATAGCGTCCGGTGCCGTCGAACTCGGCCGATCCGAACCCCACCCGCACCCGGTCGGGTTCACGCCGGCTGTACAGCGACACCCCCGCGCGCCCCTTGGCGGCGGCCGGCGCGTGCACGACGTACCACCCGTCGGGCTCCCGCACCGCCTCGGGCAGCTGCCCGGGCTCGGCCCGCACCTCCTGGAGGCACAGCACGTCCGCGGAGGTCTCGCCGAGCCACTCCACGAAGCCCTTCTTCGCGGCGGCCCGAAGCCCGTTCACATTCACAGAGGTCACAGTGAGCACCGCTGCACGATACCCGTACATTGGACTGTGTCCAGATTCCGACGAGCCCGCTCACCTTCCCCGAGACATGCATAGTTGTACGATTCACGACATGATTATCCGCCCCGCACGCTTCGACCACCCCGACGCCGTCAAGCTGAACGACGAGGTCCAGGCCGAGTACGCCGTCCGCTACGGCGACGGCGGGGACGCCACCCATGTCGACCCCGCACACTTCATGCCACCGGTCGGGCTGTATCTGATCGCCTACGACGGCCAGGACAGACCGGTCGCGACGGGCGGCTGGCGCTCCCAGGACGCGAGCGACGAGGGCTACCTGGACGGGGACGCCGAGATCAAGCGCATGTATGTCACCCCGGCCGCCCGCGGCCTGGGCCTGGCCCGCCGCATCCTGACCCAGCTGGAGACCGACGCCCGCGCGGCCGGCCGTACGCGCATGGTCCTCGAAACGGGCACGAAGCAGCCCGAGGCCGTCGCCCTCTACGCCTCCAGCGGCTACGAGCCCTGCGCCAAGTTCGGCTACTACCGCTTCCACGAACTGAGCCTCTGCTTCGCGAAGCCGCTCTGAACCGACGCGCGCAGCGGTGCGGCTTGAAAATCCCCATGCCGCCGCCACCTCCCGCCCCCTACCGTGACCCCGTGAAAGAGAACCGCCGCCTGCGTCGCATGGTCGTGGGTGACACCACCTGGCTCTGGACGGTCCGCCGACGTTCCCACCGCGCTCACGGCCACTGCCGGCTGAAGCTCACGCTCTACCCGGAGGGTCCCGGGCGCCGCCGCCTGGTCCTGGTCTTCGCGCCGGCCGAGAACCGGGTCGTCTCCAGCTGCTACTTCGCGGCCGGCGACCTGGTCCGCCTCCCGGACCACACCTGGCTCAACCTCTACGAACCCGCCACGGTCCGCCGCCTCCTGGACGCCGCGGCCCCCGCCCTGGACCACTCCCCGTCCGCCCACACGGTCGAACTGGACGGCTGGCCCTACTTCGACACGATCACCGCCCCGACGGCCGCCGCTCCGACGACAACCGTCTGACAACACGTCAGAGCCCCCAGTGGTGATACCACTGGGGGCTCTGAGCTGCGTGGACCTGAGGGGATTTGAACCCCTGGCCCCCTCGATGCGAACGAGGTGCGCTACCGGACTGCGCCACAGGCCCTTGCAACGAGTGAAACTCTAGCATCCCCATCCGGCTGCTTGGAAATCCGTTCCGGGTGGGCCGCCGATCCGCTTCCGGCCGGCTCGTGGCTGGTCAGGGAGCGGGCGGACCAGGGAGCGGGGAGTCACTCGTTGGCCGCCCGGGGGCGGTCGCCGTCCTCGTACTGGTCGAAGAGCGGTGTGCGGCCCCGCTCGCGGGAGCGGCGCGCGGACGCGGCGCGGCGGGCGTCGGAGCGGCCGCCGTCGGGGGTGTCCGCGGCCTCGGGCGGCCCGGCACCGGCAGGGTCCTCCTCAGCGGCGGACTCCGACTCCGCCTCCCGCGCGCCGGCGTGCGGGTCGGCCGCGCTGGAGCGCGCGGAGCTCCACGCGTCCGGTGCACCGAGGTCGACCCCGGAGGTGGCCCGGGGGGCGACCGGCGCGGTCACGTAGGTGGGGAGCGGAACGGGGACCGGGTCCCAGCTCTCGCCCTGGCCGGGCTTGCGCTGGCGCTCGCGCTGCTGGTCGATCCACTCGGCGTGGTCGGTCTGCTCGACGAGGGCCCGACGGTCGGCCGCGAGGGCGTTCAGGTCCGGCCTGGTCTCCTCGTTCTCTGGCCCGTCCTCCGGCTCGTCGGCGTCCACCGCTTCGGTCACCGGCCGCCGCCTGGGCTGCCGCTCCCGCAGTTGCTGCGCCGCCACCTCGGCCCGCCTGCGGTCCATGACGTACGCGAACCGCTTCCGCTCCTGGCGGCGCAGGTGCGCGATGTACCCGCTCAGCAGCACCGCGGGGACGGCGGGCGCCCACAGGAAGGCGAGTCCGCCGACCGCGGCGACCACCGCACCAAGGGTGAAGGCGAGGAAGAGCATCACGGTCGTACGCCGCCGGCGTGCGAGCACCTTCGTGCGCCGGGCCCGTGCCAGGGCCTCCGCCGAGGCCGCCTTGCGCGCGGCCGCCTTCCGCTGGCCCGACGGCGAGGAAGAGGGTGACGAAGAGGGCGAGGCGGCTGCCGCGGACTTCGCGCGGGCGGCGCCCTGCATCCCGGCCGCGCCCTGCACCCCGGCCGAGGCCTGCGCGGCCATCGGCTTGCCCGCGCCGGCCTGCTGGGGCATCGGCTTGCCCTGCGGGCCGGACTTGCCCTGGGGCGCCGGTTTCCCGGGCTGCTGCTGCGCCTGCTTCGGGTGCTGCGGTGACTCACCCCGCTCCACGGGGAGTTGGGCCTTCGTGTGCGCCCGGTGCGGGGGCATGGCGAAGGCCCGGACGTCCACCGAGTCGGTGACGGCGTCCGGATCGGCGTCGGGCTCCCCCTCGTCGGTGGAGCGCGCCCGCAGGTCCTTGGCGTATCGGCGCTCCATGCCCGCCCGTCCGGAAAGCAGCCGGATGGCGGTGCTGAAGCGTTCCGTCGGACGGGCTTCGTTCAGCTCGTCCTGCCTACGGAGCCACATCGGCACCAAGTAGGCGGCCCAGGCCCCGACGATGACTGCGTAGATGAGGCCGCTGCTGCTCACGCTCACACCGTAGAGGGGTTTGCGTGGGGCCATCTGCCAATTGGGCCGGTGTGTCGCACGATCTGGCTGATATTTCGAGCTTTTTTTGTGACCGATCCGATCAGCTGGCCACCGAGAGCGGGAATTTCACGCATCGAGAGCGAATCGAGTACGCACCGAGAACGCTTCGACTCGTTCAACTCGATCGCAGGTCGATCAGCTTTCTTCGAACATATATTTCATTTATTGAGCCGGTCCCGGCTGGCCCGCGTCGGATCCGGCGTTGCGCCCGTGCCGTGCCCGTTCGCGCTGCCAACGGCCGAGCAGCCCCTCGGGGACCTCTTCCGCGGTGAGGGCGAAGACCAGATGATCACGCCAGGCACCGTCGATGTGAAGATATCGTGGACGAAGACCTTCCTCGCGGAATCCGAGTTTCTCCACGACCCGTCGGCTGGGCCGGTTCTCGGGGCGAATACAGACCTCGATGCGGTGCAGTCCGACGGTTCTGAAGCAGTGGTCGACGACGAGCGCCACCGACGTCGGCATGACCCCGCGCCCGGCCACCGACTCGTCGATCCAGTAGCCGACGTGCCCGGAGCACATCGAGCCCCAGGTGATCCCCGCGACCGTCAACTGCCCGACGAGCCGCCCCTGGTACTCGATGACGAACGGGAGCATCCGGCCCGCGTTCGCCTCCGCCCGTAGATGGCGGACCATCTGACGGTACGTCGGCCGGTGCGCGATGGGTCCGCTCGGTGTGGGCGGCGGGATGGTCGCCTCCCAGGGGCGCAGCCAGTCCCGGTTGCGCCGGTTGACCTCGCGCCAGGCCCGCTGGTCGCGCATCCTTATGGGCCGGAGGACCACATCGCCGTCCACCAGCACTACGGGCCAGGATGGGCTGTTCAGCTCGCACCCCCATGGGGTCCGGAGGGTCGCTCGTGGTCCCCGCCGCGGATCTGGTCGACGGCGTGGGTCAGCAGTGGTTCCAGGACGGCCAGACCGTCCCGTACGCCGCCGGTGGAGCCCGGCAGGTTGACGATCAGGGTGCGGCCGGCGACTCCGGCGAGGCCCCGGGAGAGCGCCGCCGTGGGCACCTTGTCCCGGCCGTACGCCCGGATCGCCTCGGGAATGCCGGGCACCTCGTGGTCGAGGACCGCGCGGGTCGCCTCGGGGGTGCGGTCGGTGGGCGAGACGCCCGTGCCGCCGGTCGTCACGATCACGTCGTACCCGGCGTCCACGCCCGCGCGCAGCGCCGCCTCCACGGGGTCGCCGTCGGGCACCACCTGCGGCCCCTCCACGGCGAACCCGAACCGCGCCAGCCCCTCCGCGATCAGCGGCCCGCCCTTGTCCTCGTAGACCCCGGCGGAGGCCCGGTTGGAGGCGGTCACGACGAGCGCGCGGTACGCGGCGCCTGCGCCCTCGGCGGAGGCGGCATCCGGGGCCGACGGGTGTGCGGCGTCCCCGGCCGAATCGTGCGCGGCCGACCCGTGCGGGGCGGGGTCCGGCGCCGGGTGCGGGGTGTCCCTCATGACCGGCTCCAGTCGCCCGACTTGCCGCCCGTCTTCTCCTCGACGCGCACGTCCGTGATGACCGCGGCCTTGTCGACGGCCTTGACCATGTCGATCACGGTGAGCGCGGCGACGGAGACGGCGGTGAGGGCCTCCATCTCGACGCCCGTGCGGTCCGTGGTCTTGACCGTGGCCAGGATCTCGACCGCGTCGTCCGCGACCGACAGATCGAGCTTGACACCGGACACCGACAGCGGGTGGCAGAGCGGGATGAGATCAGGGGTGCGCTTGGCGCCCATGATCCCGGCGATACGCGCGGTGGCGAGGGCGTCGCCCTTGGGGACGCCCTCGCCGCGCAGCAGTTCGACCACCTTCGGTGAGACCAGGACCCGGCCGCTGGCGCGGGCGGTGCGCGCGGTCACGTCCTTCCCTGAGACGTCGACCATGCGCGCGGCGCCCGCCTCGTCGATGTGGGTCAGTCGGTCCTGCGGCGTACTCATGGTGGTGTGGCGCTCCCGGTCGGGGCCCGTCGCGGTGCGGCGCGCGGCCTGTTGTGCGCGACACGGTACGCCACCCTCGGCGGTTCGGCCGAGCAGGACCGCTGCGGCCGCGGATCGCCTCCGCGGGACCTCAGCCCAGCAGGACGACCTCGACCTCCGTGCCGGGCTCGACGGACTCGGTGTCCTCGGGGATCACGATCAGCGCGTCGGCCTGCGCCAGGGCCGCGACCAGGTGCGATCCGGCGCCCCCGACGGGGGTGACCTGCCCGTCGGCGTAGGTCCCGCGCAGGAACTGGCGGCGCCCGGCGGGCGAGGTCAGCGCCTTGGGTGCCTGGAGGGTCGCCGTGGTCGTCGGACGGTGGACGTCCTCCAGGCCCATCAGGGTGCGGATGGCGGGCCGGACGAACAGTTCGAAGGAGACGTACGACGACACCGGGTTGCCCGGAAGGGCGAGCAGCGGGGTGTGGTCGGGGCCGATGGTGCCGAAGCCCTGGGGCTTGCCGGGCTGCATGGCGAGCTTGCGGAACTCGATGCCGGCGCCCTCCTCGTCCTCGTCGGCGACGGACTCCAGGGCTTCCTTGACGACGTCGTACGCCCCGACGCTGACGCCGCCGGTGGTGACGACGAGGTCGGCGCGGACGAGCTGGTCGTCGATGGTGGAGCGGAGGGTCTCGGCGTCGTCGGCGACGGCGCCCACGCGGTAGGCGATGGCGCCGGCGTCGCGGGCGGCGGCGGTGAGGGCGAAGCTGTTGGAGTCGTAGATCTGACCGGTGCCCAACTGCTCGCCCGGCGGGATCAGTTCGCTGCCGGTGGAGAGCACCACCACGCGCGGGCGCGGGCGTACGCGGACCGACGCCCGGCCGATGGAGGCGAGCAGCCCGAGCTGCGGCGGGCCGAGGACGGTGCCCGCGGCGAGGGCGCGCTCCCCCGCCTTCACGTCGCTGCCCTTCGCGCGTACGTGCGCGCGTGCCTCGGCGCCTCGGTGCACGGCGACCTGGCCGGTGGCGTCGTCGGGGCTCGCGCTGCGGGCGCGCATCCCGGAGACGGGGCCCTCGCCGAGGCCGCCGTCGGTCCACTCCACGGGGACGACGGTCTCGGCGCCGGGCGGCAGGGGAGCGCCGGTCATGATGCGGGCGGCCTCGCCGGGCCCCACGTGGGGCTGCTCGGCCGCGCCCGCCGCCACGTCCCCGACGACCGTGAGCACGGCCGGGAACTCCTCGCTCGCGCCCGCGACGTCCGCGACCCGCACCGCGTACCCGTCCATGGAGCTGTTGTCGAACGGCGGCAGCGACACCGGCACCGTGACGTCCTCGACCAGGACGCAGCCCTGGGCGTCGAGGAGCTGCAGCTCGATGGGTTCCAGGGGGTGGACGGTGGCGAGGACGTCCTCCAGGTGCTCGGTCACCGACCACAGGTGGTCCCGGTCGGTGGCGCGGGTCGCGGCGCTGCTCAAAGTGGCTACATCTCCTCGGCTACGAAACTGCGGAGCCAGGTCCGGAAGTCCGGGCCCAGGTCTTCACGTTCGCACGCGAGTCTGACAATGGCACGCAGATAGTCGCCACGGTCCCCGGTGTCATAGCGGCGGCCCTTGAAGACCACGCCGTGCACGGGGCCGCCGACCTTCTCGTCCGCGGCGAGCTGCTGGAGGGCGTCGGTGAGCTGGATCTCGCCGCCGCGGCCCGGCTCCGTCTTGCGCAGGACGTCGAAGATCTGCGGGGCGAGGACATAGCGGCCGATGATCGCGTAGTTCGACGGGGCGTCGGCCGGGTCGGGCTTCTCGACCATGCCCGTCACCTTGACGACGTCGCCGGCCTCGGTGCTCTCGACGGCGGCGCAGCCGTAGAGGTGGATCTGCTCGGGGGCGACCTCCATGAGCGCGATGACGCTGCCGCCGTGCTGTTCCTGGACCTCGACCATGCGCTGGAGGAGCGGGTCGCGGGGGTCGATCAGGTCGTCGCCGAGGAGGACCGCGAAGGGCTCGTTGCCCACGTGGGGGGCGGCGCACAGGACGGCGTGGCCGAGGCCCCTGGGGTCGCCCTGGCGGACGTAGTGGATGGTCGCGAGGTCGCTGGACTCCTGGACCTTGGCGAGCTTGCCGCCGTCGCCCTTCCTCTCCAGGGCCGACTCGAGCTCGTGGTTGCGGTCGAAGTGGTCCTCTAGGGGACGCTTGTTGCGTCCGGTGATCATCAGGACGTCGTCGAGCCCTGCCGCCGCGGCCTCTTCGACCACGTACTGGATCGCGGGCTTGTCCACGACCGGCAGCATCTCCTTGGGAGTGGCTTTGGTGGCCGGGAGAAAGCGAGTACCGAGACCCGCGGCGGGAATGACAGCCTTACTGATCCTGGGGTTCGCCTCAGTCATGTCCGCAACCATATCCGGTGCCTTTAGGAAGATTCTGTGGCTCCGGTTAATTCGCTCTCATATGAGCAGATTAGAAGGGTACTGGGGCAACCTGTGAGTCAGATGGGTCGCGAAGCGGAGCCTCCCAAGCGAACGTTGCGCACAGAGTTCCTCGCGGTGAGGAACGGGTTGACGGACGATGACGTGAGGAAAACGGCGGACGCCCTGGCCGGCCGGGCCCTCGATCTGCCCGAACTGGCGCAGGCGCGCACGGTCGCGGCGTATGTGTCGGTGGGGCGCGAACCGGGCACCCTCGCGCTCCTCGACGCGCTCCGCGCGCGCGGGGTACGCGTCCTGCTGCCGGCCCTCCTCCCGGACAACGACCTCGACTGGGGTGTGTACGAGGGAGAGGGCTCCCTCGCGCGCGTGCGGCACGGCGGCGGTCGGATGGCCCTCCTGGAGCCCACCGGCGAGCACCTCGGCCCCGACGCGGTGACCGCCGCCGATGTCGTCCTCCTGCCCGGGCTCGCCGTGGACGCGCGCGGGATGCGGCTGGGCAGGGGCGGCGGTTCGTACGACCGTGTCCTCGCCCGCCTGGAGCGCGCGGGAGCCGATCCGGCGCTGGTGGTGCTGCTGTACGACACGGAGGTCGTGGACCGGGTCCCCGAGGAACCGCACGACCGCCCGGTGCACGCGGCGGTGACCCCTTCGGGGGTGCGCCGCTTCCGGTGACCTGACGCGAAGAAGCGGCCCCCACGCGTGCGTGGGGGCCGCTTCTTCTGTTCCGCTCGGTCAGCCGGTCACGGCTTCAGCAGCAGCGTGTCGCTCGTGCTCTCCTGGACCGCCTTGTTCGAGAAGGACCACGTGAGCAGCTCGCCCTTGACCCACTTGCCGGTCTGGTCCGTGTAGTGCGCGTTGTACGCGTGGCCGGACGCACCGGTGAGGTTGATCCACTTGGACTTGTCGAGGTCCCCGAGGTTCACGATCATCCGCATCGACGGCACCCACACGACCTCGTAGCCGCCGGCCGCGTTCCAGCCGGTGGCGTTGACCGTGGCCTCGCCACCGCCGAGCTTCCAGGGGCCTCGGTTGAGCATGTACTTCACGAAGCCGGGGCCCTCGGTGCCGAGCGTCTGGTTCTTCAGGAACAGGCGGTGCAGCCGGCCCCAGCTCCAGGTGTCGATGTCCTTGCCGAGCTTGGCGGTCAGCTCCCAGCGGGCGTCGCGCATGGCCCGGGCGAACAGCTCGTCACGGGTGTCGACGGCGTCCTGGTTGCGCAGCGCCGGCGTGGACCACCAGGCGTTGTCCTGGTCGTCGATGATCCGGCGGACCACCTCGAACCAGCGGTCGCCGCCGTCCGGCTGCGCCTGGTCGGCGTCGCGCTTGCCGCACTCGCGCACCCGGCGGTCCTCGTCGGCGGGACCGGTGCTGTCGACCGGCTCGACCGACAGGCACTGGCCCTTGACCCGCAGCTCCTTGGGCAGCTTGTTGCCGAAGGCGAGCTTGAGGATGTTGCGCCAGACCGAGTTGAAGTACGCGGCGGCGGCCGAGTCGGCGTCCTGGGTGTAGTCCCAGCCCTCCAGGAGCTTCTGCGCCTCCCGGATGTGCTTGTCCTTGACGTCGATCTTCAGCAGCAGCGGGACGAGCAGCTTGGCGATCTCGCTGCTGTTGTCCATCTGCATCTGGCGCATGTCCTCGGTGGAGATCTTCCCGCCGCCCTTGATCTTCGACTCGATCAGGCTGGTGAGGCGCTGCGCGCGCGTGCCGTAGCCCCAGTCGGTGGTGAGGGTGTAGGGGTACTTCTCGTCGACGACGGCCTGGTTGGCGGTGACGATGTAGCCGCGGTCCGGGTCGTACTCGTAGGGCAGTTCGTCCTGGTCGACGTAGCCGTTCCAGCGGTACCTGGTGTCCCAGCCCGGTGCGGGGATCGAGCCGTCGCCCTTGCCGCGGGTGGGGATCTTGCCGGGCAGCTGGTAGCCGATGTGGCCCTTGGTGTCGGCGTAGATCAGGTTCTGCGAGGGCACGTCGAACAGGGCGGCGGCCTTGCGGAAGCCGTTCCAGTCGGCGGCCCTGTTCATCGCGAAGAGGGCGTCCATGGTGGTGCCGGGCTCCAGCGCGGTCCAGCGCAGGGCGATGCCGTAGCCGTCGCCGCGGTCGGGGGCGTCCCGGTCGACGGTGGCCTTCTTACCGACCTGGACGAGTTCGTTGCTGCGGTCGGACAGCAGGGGCCCGTTGTTGGTGGTGCGGACGACGATCTTCTTGTCGGAGCCGCCGGCGACCTGGATGGTCTCCTCGCGGGACTCGAACGGCAGCACCTTGCTGCCGTACTGGTAGCCGTCGCCGGTGAGCTTCTCCAGGTACAGGTCGGTGACGTCGACGCCGGAGTTGGTCATGCCCCAGGAGATGTCCCGGTTGTGGCCGATGACCACGCCGGGCATCCCGGCGAAGGTGTAGCCGGCGACGTCGTACTGGCACTTCTGGGAGACCGACTTACAGTGCAGGCCCATCTGGTACCAGACGGAGGGCAGCGAGGCCGACAGGTGCGGGTCGTTGGCGAGCAGGGGCTTGCCGGTGATGGTGTGGCTGCCGGCGACGACCCAGGAGTTGGAGCCGATGCCGTTGCCGTTCACGCCGACGGCCTCGGGCAGGTCCTCCAGGACGTCGTAGAGGCCCGTCAGCTGGGTCTGGAGGGCCGAGGAGTCGGAGGAGGCACCCGCGGTGCCCGTGCCGGTCCCGGTGCCCGTGCCCGTGCCGCCGGTGTTCGTGCCCGTGCCGCCCGTGCCGGTACCCGTTCCGCCCGTGCCCTGCGTGGCGCCGCCGGCGTTCTGCGAGGTGCCCGAGCCGTCGGTCCAGGTCTTGGTGAGCTCGTCGTACGTGCCCTCCTGGACGATCGCCTTGTTGCGGTCGTACGGGTACTGCGGGTACAGGTCGGCGATCTGCTTGGGGCCGAGGCGGCTGGTCATCAGGGCCCGGTCGATCTCGTCCTGCATGTTGCCGCGCAGGTCCCAGGCCATGGCCTTCAGCCAGGCCAGGGAGTCGATCGGGGTCCACTCCTCGGGCTTGTAGTCGTTGGCGAAGCCGAGGGCCGCGTACTCCAGGGAGATCTCCTCGCCGTCCTTGCCGGCGAGGTAGGCGTTGACCCCCTTGGCGTACGCGTCGAGGTACTTCTTCGTCTCGGCCGAGATCGTGGACTTGTACTCCTCCTCGGCGACGCGGTGCCAGCCGAGGGTGCGCAGGAACTCGTCGTTGTCGACCTGGCCCTCGCCGAACATCTCCGAGAGGCGGCCGGCCGTCATGTGGCGGCGCACGTCCATCTCGTAGAACCTGTCCTGTGCCTGGACGTAGCCCTGCGCCATGAACAGGTCCTCGTCGGAGGAGGCGTAGACCTGCGGGATCCCGTAGCCGTCGCGCTTGACGTCGACCGGGCCGGACAGGCCCTCCAGGGTTATGGAGCCCTTGGTCTGCGGGAACGAGGCGCGGACCGTGCTGATGGACCAGAACGCCCCGAAGCCGACGCCGCCGATGAGGGCCAGAACCAGGACGATCAGGAGAAGGCGTACTTTGCGCCCCTTTTTCCTGCCGGACTTGCCGGACTGCTGGCCGGAGGAGGCGGTGGTGTTGGGGGGCATCGCTGTCCTTGCTGTCCTAACACGAGCGGCAGGTCGGGCTGTGCTTTGTACTGAACGCTGGAGCAACCATAGGCGCAGGGCCCGACACGACTTGACGCGGAGTCGGGAACTGGCACAGACGGACGTTCGATCATGCACCCGCAAGCGTCAAGAAATCGTCAAGAGTTAGGTAAGGTAACGAAGTACTTGCACTGAAGTAACCCCGACAGCACGGTTCCCGTGATCGGCTTCGTATGCCCTCACGCGCACGTGCCCGCTTCAGGTGCTCGGCAGCCCACCACCTGGAACCACGTGCGGTTCGGCGAGAAAGGTACGACCCTCTGACTGTCCATGACCTCAACCAGCTCCTGCTCGTCTGCTCGCTCGTCCTCCTGGTCGCGGTGGCCGCGGTCCGGATCTCGTCGCGCAGCGGGCTCCCCAGCCTGCTCGTCTACCTCGGCATCGGCATCGCCATGGGTCAGGACGGCGTCGGGGACATCCACTTCGACAACGCCGAACTGACCCAGGTCATCGGCTACGCGGCCCTCGTCGTCATCCTGGCGGAGGGCGGCCTCGGCACGAAGTGGAAGGAGATCAAGCCGGCCCTGCCGGCCGCCAGCTCACTGGCGCTGGTCGGGGTCGCGGTGAGCGTCGGGGTCACGGCCGCGGGTGCGCACTACCTGATCGGACTGGAGTGGCGGCAGGCGCTCATCATCGGCGCGGTGGTGTCCTCCACGGACGCGGCGGCCGTGTTCTCCGTGCTGCGCAAGATCCCCCTCCCCGCGCGCGTGACGGGCACCCTGGAGGCCGAGTCCGGCTTCAACGACGCCCCGGTGGTCATCCTCGTCGCCGCGCTCTCCACGGCCGGACCGGTCGAGCACTGGTACGCCCTGATCGGCGAGATAGCCCTCGAACTGGCGATCGGCGCCGCCATCGGCCTCGCGGTGGGCTGGCTCGGCTCGTGGGGCCTGAGGCATGTGGCCCTGCCCGCCTCCGGTCTCTACCCGATCGCCGTCATGGCCATCGCCGTCGCCGCGTACGCGGCCGGCGCGCTCGCCCACGGCAGCGGCTTCCTCGCCGTCTACCTGGCCTCCATGGTGCTCGGCAACGCCAAGCTGCCGCACTGGCCCGCCACCCGCGGCTTCGCCGAGGGCGTCGGCTGGATCGCCCAGATCGGCATGTTCGTGCTGCTCGGCCTGCTCGTCACCCCGCACGAGATGGGCGACGACATCTGGCCCGCGCTCGTCATCGGCCTCGTGCTCACCATGGTGGCGCGACCGCTGAGCGTCGTCGTGGGCCTGGTGCCGTTCCGGATCCCGTGGCGCGAGCAGGCCCTGCTGTCGTGGGCCGGCCTGCGCGGCGCAGTGCCCATCATCCTCGCGACCATCCCCATGGTGAGCGGCGTCGAGGGCAGCCGCCGGATCTTCAACATCGTCTTCGTGCTGGTCGTGGTCTACACCCTGGTCCAGGGGCCGACCCTGCCCTGGTTGGCCCGCAAGCTGCGGCTGGGCGGCAGCGGTGACGAGGCCGCCGACCTCGGCATCGAATCGGCGCCCCTGGAGCGGCTGCGCGGGCACCTGCTGTCGGTGGCCATCCCGGAGGGGTCCCGTATGCACGGCGTCGAGGTCAACGAGTTGCGGCTGCCCGCGGGCTCGGCCGTCACCCTCGTCGTCCGCGACGGCACGTCCTTCGTACCCCTGCCGACCACCGTGCTGCGCCGCGGGGACGAACTCCTCGTCGTCGCCACCGACCCCGTCCGCGACAGCGCGGAGCGCCGACTGCGGGCCGTCGGCCAGGGCGGCAAGCTCGCCGGATGGCTGGGCACGGGGAACGGCAACGGCGGATCCGGCCGCTGAGAGGATCGACGGCGGGCCGTTAAGGACAGATTTCCAACCGTTCACACCATCGGGATTCGGAGGCCCGGCCGCCGGAAGTGCTCATTTTCACAGGTGAACCGCCCGTTCCCCCTGTACGATGAAGGCGCACTTGATCGGACCAACTCTGTCTGACGCAGAGCTGGCGCGACCGTATGGCGGCCGGATCGCCCCCTTCCGTGGGCGTCGGCATCTACCGCAGTGGCGCAAGAGGACAGCTCTCGGCGCCCGGCCCCGCGACCTGGGGACCGCGCTACCAGGCGGCGGAAAGGCACGGGCCGTGGCATCCACGGTCACCTCGAAGGCGTCCCGCCCGGGATACGGGCAGCTGCTGCGCACCCGCGGCGCGTGGACGTTCCTCCTCCCCGGCTTCGCGGCACGCCAGCCGTTCGCGATGCTGACGCTCTCCCTCGTGCTGCTGGTGCAGCACACCACCGGCTCGTACGGGGCGGCGGGCGCCGTCGCCGCCGTCACCGGTGTCTCCATGGCGCTGTTCGCCCCGTACAGCGGCCGTCTCGCCGACCGCTACGGGCAGCGCGCCGTGCTGCTTCCCGGCATCCTCGTCCACGGCGTGGCGGCCCTCTCCCTGACGGCTCTGGCACTCGCCCACGCCCCCCTGTGGGCGTTGTTCGCCGCCGCCGTGCCGACCGGCGCCTCGGTGCCTCAGGTCGGGCCCATGGTGCGGGCCCGCTGGGGCGTCAAGCTCAAGGGCTCGCCCCTGATGTCGACCGCGGCGGCCTTCGAGTCCGTCACGGACGAGCTGACCTTCGTACTCGGCCCGCTGCTCGCGACCGCGCTCTGCACGGCCGTGCACCCGGCCGCGGGGCTGCTCACCGAGGCCGCGCTCACGCTGGTCGGCGGACTGCTGTTCGCCGCGCAGCGGGGCACGCAGCCCGCGGTCGTACCCGCGTCCCACGCGCGCGTGGAGCACGTCTCCGCGCTGTCGGTCCCGGGTGTCCGCGTCCTGATCGTCGCCTTCCTGGGCATCGGTTCCGTCTTCGGCGGCATGCAGGTCTCGCTCGCCGCCTTCAGCGAGTCGATCGGCGAGCCCGGCATGAACGGCGTCCTGTACGGCGTCTTCGCCACCGGCAACATGCTCTCCGGCATCGTCTGCGGCGCCATCGCCTGGAGGACGACTCCGCGACGGCGCCTGATCGCCGGGTACACGGCCCTCGCGCTCGTGGCCTCCGCCCTGTGGACCGCCGACTCCGTGGCCGTGCTCGCCGCCCTGGGGCTCCTGGTCGGCATGTGCATCGCGCCCGCGCTGATCACCGGCTACACCCTGGTCGAGAGCCTCGTCCCGGCGGGCGCCCGCACGGAGGCGTTCACCTGGCTGACCGGCGCGGTCGCGCTCGGCCAGGCGGCCGCCGTCACGGCCGCCGGACAGCTGGAGGACCGGCTGTGGGGCGGCGCCGGGTTCCTGGTGCCGATGGCCGGTACGGCACTGGCGCTGGTGACCCTGTTGGCGCTGCGTTCACGGCTGGTGGCACGGCCCCGGAGCCGTACCGTCGCGCGTGTCGTCGGTCACCGAGTGCCGGTGACAGTGGACTGATGGCCTTGGAATAGGTCACTATGGATCGTCGTTAGCACTCATCGAGTGAGAGTGCCAGGAGGAAGACCAGTGCCGACGTACCAGTACCAGTGCACCGAATGCGGTGAGGGCCTCGAAGCGGTGCAGAAGTTCACCGACGACGCCCTGACCGAGTGCCCCAGCTGCAACGGCCGCCTCAAGAAGGTGTTCTCCGCGGTCGGCATCGTCTTCAAGGGCTCCGGCTTCTACCGCAACGACAGCCGCGGCTCGTCGTCGAGCAGCAGCCCGGCGTCGTCGAAGTCGTCGTCGTCCTCCTCGGACTCGAAGGCCGCGTCCTCGACGTCGTCGTCCGACGCGAAGTCGTCCTCGGGCTCGTCCTCGACCAGCAGCAGCTCCAGCAGCACCTCCGCCGCGTAGTACGCGCGCGGCGCTTGTTTCCGGGCCCTGCCGTCGTTCGCCGACGGCAGGGTCTTCGGCGTCCGCCCGCCCGGTTAGGGTGCGGGCATGGCGAACACGGAGCAGCTGGGCAACACGGTGGCCACGTCCACGGGCGCGTCGGCGGCCACGTCGACGGGCTCGTCGGCGGCCGACCGGGCGGAGATCGGTGTCATCGGGGGTTCGGGGTTCTACTCCTTCCTCGACGACGTGACCGAGATACAGGTGGACACCCCGTACGGGCCGCCGAGCGACTCACTGTTCCTCGGCGAGATCGCCGGTCGCCGGGTCGCCTTCCTCCCGCGCCACGGCCGCGGTCACCATCTGCCGCCGCACCGCATCAACTACCGCGCCAACCTGTGGGCGCTGCGGTCCGTCGGGGCGCGCCAGGTGCTCGGTCCGTGCGCGGTGGGCGGGCTGCGCCCCGAGTACGGCCCCGGCACGCTCCTGGTGCCGGACCAGCTGGTGGACCGCACGAAGTCCCGGGAGCAGACCTACTTCGACGGTCTGCCCCGGCCCGACGGCACGATCCCCAACGTCGTCCATGTCTCGCTCGCCGACCCGTACTGCCCCGCCGGCCGCAAGGCCGCCCTGGAAGCAGCCCGCGGCCGGGACTGGGAACCGGTGGACGGCGGCACCCTCGTCGTCGTGGAGGGCCCCCGCTTCTCCACCCGCGCCGAGTCCCTCTGGCACCAGGCGCAGGGCTGGTCCGTCGTCGGCATGACCGGCCACCCCGAGGCGATCCTCGCCCGTGAGCTGGAGCTCTGCTACACGTCCCTCACCCTCGTCACCGACCTCGACGCGGGCGCCGAGACCGGCG
>NZ_LIRK01000719.1 GCF_001419765.1 Streptomyces torulosus | reverse complement strand
CCGCGGGCCTACCCCGCGGCCGGCTACGGCCCGGCGGCCACGGAGAAGGGCGACCTGGAGGCCGAACTCGCCGCGTCCGCCGTCGTCGTGGACGCCGAGTACACCACCCCCGAAGAACACCACAACCCGATGGAGCCCCACGCGGCCACGGCCCGCTGGGAGGACGGCCGCCTGGAGGTCGTCGACTCCAACCAGGGCACCACGTGGGTCGCCGGAGAACTCGCCAACCTCTTCTCGCTCGACCCGTCCTCCGTGCACGTGCGCTCCGAGCACGTCGGCGGCGGCTTCGGCAGCAAGGGCGTCCGCGCCCACCAAGTGGCCGCCGTCATGGCTGCGACGGCCCTCCAGCGCCCCGTCCGGGTCGCCATGACCCGCCGCCAGATGTTCTCCCTCGCCGGCTACCGCAGCCCCACCGCCCAGCGGATCAGGCTCGGCGCCGACGCGGACGGACGGCTGCGCGCCCTGGAACACCGCTCCCTGAACCTCACCTCGACGGTGCACGAGTTCATCGAGATGGGCTCCGCACCGTCACGCGTGATGTACGACGCCGACGCCCACCACACCGTCAACCGCGTCGTGCGCCTCGACGTCGGGACCCCGACCTGGATGCGCGCGCCGGGCGAGGCACCGGGCTCGTTCGCGCTGGAGTCCGCGTTCGACGAACTCGCCGAGAAGCTCGGCGTCGACCCGATCGACCTGCGTCTGCGCAACGAACCCGAGCGCGGCCCCGCGTCGGGCCTGCCCTTCGCCGGCCGCAACCTGTCCGCGTGCCTGCGCGAGGGCGCCCGCCGGTTCGGCTGGGCCGACCGCGACCCGCGCCCCGGTGTCCGCCGCGACGGACGCTGGCTGCTCGGCACCGGCACGGCCGCGGCCTCCTTCTCCGCGGGCACCGGGCCCTCCACGGCGGCCGTCACGGCCGAGGCGGACGGCACCTTCACCGTACGGATCAACGCGGCGGACATCGGCACCGGCGCCCGTACCGCGCTCACCCTGGTCGCCGCCGACGCGCTGGACGTCGCGCCGGACCGCGTCCGGGTGCGGATCGGCGACAGCGACTTCGGCCCGGCCATGATCGCCGGCGGCTCCATGGGCACCCGCTCCTGGTCCTGGGCGATCAACCTCGCCGCCGCCGAACTGCGGGAGCGGCTCACCCCCGGCGGCACCGTACCCCCCGAGGGCATCACCGTCCGCTCGGACACCACCGCCGCCCTCGGCGCCCTCGCGCAGAAGGAACGGCACTCCTACGGCGCCCAGTTCGCCGAGGTCGCCGTCGACCCGGCCACCGGCGAGGTCCGCGTACGCCGCATGCTCGGCGTCTTCGCGGCCGGCCGCATCGTCAACCCGCTCACCGCGCGCGGCCAGTTCACCGGCGGCATGATCTGGGGCATCTCCATGGCCCTGCACGAGGAGGCGGTACGGGACCGGGCCACGGGCGGCCACTACGGCGCCGATCTCGCCGCCTACCACGTGGCCGCGCACGCCGACGTGCCCGCCGTCGAGGCGCACTGGGTCGACGACCACGACCCGGACGACCCCGTTGGGATCAAGGGCATCGGGGAGGTCGGCATCGTCGGCGCCGCCGCGGCCGTCGCCAACGCGGTCTGGCACGCGACCGGCGTGCGCCACCGCCACCTGCCCATCCGGCCCGACCGGGTCCTCCTCGCGGGAGCCCCGGATGCTTGATCTCGCCGCCGAGCTGCACCACTGGGCCGCACAGGGGCGGGATTTCGCGGTCGCCACCGTCGTCTCCGTCGGCGGCAGCGCGCCCCGGGGCCCCGGGGCCGCGCTCGCCGTCGACAGCGAGGGCACGGCCGTCGGCTCGGTCTCCGGCGGGTGTGTGGAGGGCGCGGTGTACGAGCTGTGCCGGCAGGCCCTCATGGACGGCGAGACGGTCCTCCAGCGGTTCGGGTACAGCGACGAGGACGCCTTCGCCGTCGGGCTGACCTGCGGCGGGGTGATCGACATCCTGGTCACGCCGGTCACCCGGGCCGCCGCGGACGCCCCGGTGTTCCGGTCGGCGCTCGCGGCCGTCGCCGGGGACGGAGCGGCCGCCTTCGTGCGGGTCGCCCGGGGCCCGGCCGAACTCCTCGGCAGGGCCCTGCTCGTACGGCCCGACGGCGGGTACGAGGGCGGGCTCGGCGGCCATCCCGAGCTGGACGGGACGGCCGTGGCCGAGGCCCGGGCGATGCTGGACGCCGGGCGCACCGGCACCGTCGACCTGTCACCGGACGGATCGCACTGCCCCGGCGGGCTCACCCTCCTCGTGGAGTCGTCCGTCCAGCCGCCCCGGATGATCGTTTTCGGCGCGATCGACTTCGCCTCGGCGCTGGTCCGCGCGGGCAAGTTCCTCGGTTACCACGTGACCGTGTGCGACGCCCGTCCCGTCTTCGCCACCAGGACCCGCTTCCCGGAGGCCGACGAGATCGTGGTGGACTGGCCGCACCGCTACCTCGGGCGCACCGAGACCGACGCGCGCACCGTCCTGTGCGTGCTGACGCACGACGCCAAGTTCGACGTGCCCCTGCTGAGGACGGCGCTGCGGATGCCGGTCGCGTACGTCGGCGCGATGGGCTCCCGGCGCACGCACGCCGACCGGGAGCGCCGGTTGCGGGAAGTGGGCCTGAGCGGGCGGGAGCTGGCCCGGCTCAGGTCCCCGATCGGGCTCGATCTGGGGGCCCGTACGCCCGAGGAGACGGCCCTGTCCATCGCGGCGGAGATCGTCGCCACCCGACGCGGCGGCACGGGCGTACCGCTGACCGGATCGGGCACCCCCATCCACCGGGCGGCGGGGGAGCGGGAAGCCGTGGCGGCGGCCTGAGCGATGGGGGCGGCCTGAGTGGAGGGGCATGCCCGGCGCCCGTACCGGGAGGGTGCCCACGCGGTACTGAGTATCCGGGGCGCCGCGAATGAGTACGCGGTCAGATACCGGGCCGCCCCCACCGCTGGTGCACTGTCGTCATGAACACGCACCCCGCGCGTCCGCGCCCCCTCCGGCACGTCACCGCCAAGGCCACCGCCACCGGTTCGGCCCTCGCCGTGGTGCTGATCCCGCTGGTGGTCGGCGCGTTGGTGGCGCGGCAGCTCGGCGGTGACCCGATGGCCTCCGTCAACGCGCTCATCGCGGGCGGCGGTGAACGGGCCAGGCTCTCCCCGGATCAGCTGCCCGTCCTGCGGACCCTCCGCACGGCACCCCGCAGGACGGTCGGCCGGCTGGCCCGCCGACAGCTCCTGAACCGTGGCTCGCGCGACGACTCGACGGGGTGTCACTTCATTTCGCGCTGAGCCGAGTTGGCCATTTTTCGATCTCCCGTGCGAGTTCTGGTTCGAGTTTCAAGCAAGTCTTGGGGATTTCGTGTAGAAGACTGTGAGAACTCCGGAAGACCGTTCGAAGTGAGTGCGCGCGTGAGTGAACCGACCGGCCCTGTCTGCCCCCAGTGCGGTACGCCCCGGGCGGCGGACGGCACCCCGGCCTGTTCCTGCGCCGAGCAGGCGTCCGAGGCCCACCGCGACTCACGAACGGCACAGGCGGCGGCCGCCGAGGACTTCGACCCCGTACGGATACGGCCGTTCGTGAAGGTCGGCGACGACCCCTCCGGTGCCCACGACACGGCCGCCGCACCCGACTCCTCCGGCGTCCACGACCCCGCGTACGCGTCGGACGACCCCACGGAGGAGCTGCCTGCCCACGCCGGGTACCCGGGGCCGCCCAGCGCCCCGGACGAGCTACCCCGCGTCGGAACCGGCCATCCCGAGGGCGGGCGGCGACGCAGGAGGGCGCTCGCGGTGGGGGCCGGAGCCGCCGCGGTGGCCGCCCTGGTGGCGGCGGGCCTCGTGAGCGGACTCTTCTCGTACGACGCGCCCGCACGGAACGGCTCCCTGCCGGACGACGTCCGGGCCCGGCTCCCGGAAGCGGCCTCCCAGGCCTCCCAGGAGGACACGACCCCGACGCCCACGCCGTCGGGCACGGCCTCACCGAGCCGGTCGACGGGCAACCCGAGCGCCTCCCCGGACGCGACCCCCGGCGAGAGTTCGGCCGCCCCGAGCGGCTCCGGCCGCCCGACCCGGACCCCGTCCCACAGCGGCGCGACGCGCACGTCGGGCCCCGCGCCGACCGGGAGCGCCGAGCAGAACCCCGTCCTCGGCCTCGGAGACCAGGGCCCCGAGGTCACCGAACTCCAGCTCCGTCTGCGCCAGCTCGGCCTCTACAACGGGGACGCCGACGGCGAGTTCGACCGGGAGGTCGAGAGCGCCGTCCGCGGCTACCAGCTCACCCGCGTCGTCCTCGACGACGAGTCGGGCGTCTACGGCATGCCGACCCGCACCGCGCTCGAGTCCGAGACCTCGGAGCCGTGATCCGCGCCGGCCGGCCTCCCGGCACCCGGCCGCCCGCCGGTCAGACGCGGTCGGCCACGATCAGCAGGTACTGGAAACTGCCGTTCTCATAGGCGGTGATGAAGGTGTCCTCGATGCCGGTGACCAGGTGGTCGGCCTGCTTGCGCAGCTCCCAGTAGGGCAGGGCGGCAGCCGTGAGGTCCTGCACATGGACGGGGACCAGACGGTTGCGGGCCAGCGCGCGGAAGTACGCCGAGCGGGGGTGGATGTCGCAGATGTAGTGCGCGTTGATGAGGGACACCTCGCGGGAGGCGCGCCCGTAGGCGTCGTTGTAGCAGCCGGTGACGGTCACATAGCGTCCGCCGCGGCGCAGCAGCCGGGCGTGCTCGGCGAACAGCAGGTCCAGCTCGACGTACATCGTGGACTCGTTGTTCCAGGACGCGGCGAACTCCCCGGCGGGCAGCCCCGTGTCGAGCATGTCGCGGTGGTGGTAGCGGACCCGGTCGTCGATGCCGCGCCTGCGGGCCTGGTCGTTGGCGAACTCGGCCTGCTTCGCGGAGATGGTGACGCCGTCGGCGTGGCAGCCGTACCGCAGATGCGCCACCACGCTGCCGCCGCCGCGCCCGCACCCGGCGTCGAAGACACGGTCGGTGGGGGAGAGCGGACCCAGATGGTGGGCCAGCAGCTCCGCCTGGGCCTGTTCCAGGCGGTGCAGTTCGGCGGTGACGCGCTCCCGGCGGCGCGCCGGGTCGGGGTCGTCGTCGAGGACCGACCAGTCGGCCTCCCCGACGCCGTAGTGATGGTGGTACAGGTCGTCGATCCTGCCGAGTTCGAGGTTGACCGGGTTCTCCTCGGCGTTCCAGTAGTCGGCGACCCTCCGCTGGTAGGTGGAGCGGGCCGGGGAGGGGG
>NZ_LIRK01000718.1:5839-6474 GCF_001419765.1 Streptomyces torulosus | reverse complement strand
CGCCGTTCCGGGCCGCCTGGGCCTTGTCGGTACGGGCCGCCTCCGCCGGGGGAAGGCCCTCGGCCGTCAGGCGGCACATCTCCCGCACCATCGCGACGTCCTCGGCCGTCCAGCGCCGATGCCGGCCCTCGACCCTGGCCGCCGGTCCCAGCCCGTAGCGGCGGTCCCACGAGCGCAGGGTGGTGGGCGAGATGCCGAGCCCGCGCGCGAGCACCCCGGTCGTCACGCCGGCCCCGACCACGCCGGGTTCCTCGTGCGCGTCCATCCTGTGCCTCCAGCGCCGTAGCCGATGTCCCGGGCCTCGGGGCATGAGAGGTATTCCCCGTCCTACGGGTGTTCGGATGCGCGCCGCGACGACACCCCAGGGGGCGGCAACAGTACTCACCCCCGGTCGGCCGCTCAGGCCGCCACCCCGCCCGGGCCGCCCGCCCGCACAGCCACCCAACCGTCCGGCCGCCAAGCCGTCCGGCCGGGATCAGGCGGACGGTTCCATCACGCGCCGCAGCGAGTGCAGGGCCCGGCGGATATGACTCTTCACCGTGCCCAGGGGCAGTCCCGTCTGCTCGGCGATCTGGGTCTGGGTCATGTCGCCGTAGACGGCCATGCCCAGCAGCCGCCGTTGCACCGGCGTCAGG
>NZ_LIRK01000718.1:0-5792 GCF_001419765.1 Streptomyces torulosus | reverse complement strand
CGGCACGGCGGGCCCGTGCCGCGTGCGCGTCCGCGATCGCGTGGCGTGTGATGCCGACGAGCCATCCGCCCAGGGCTCCGCGCTCCGGCCGGTACCGTGCGCGTCCCCGCCAGGCGGCGAGGAAGACCTGCTGGGTGACGTCCTCGGCATCCCGCGGATCACTCAGGGAGCGCCGCGCGAGGGTGTACACGAGGGAGCCCCACCGCCGGTACGCGAGGGCGACCGCCTCCTCGTCCCCGGCGTGGAACCGCCGGGCGAGTTCGGTGTCGTCGCCGGTCTCCTCGTACGGCGGGGGCGGGCCGGGCACCCGGTCGGGGCCGGGGTCGCGCGGACGCGTGCGCTCCACGTCGGCGCTCAGGTACGTGTCGGGCCGGGCAGTGGCCATCATGAGCTCCGAGGTCGAAGGACTACGACACGACGACCGTCCGTCGAAACGATGCGCCCTCGCAACGTGCAGCGTTAGCGCATCGAAACGGGGAATTCGTGGAACCACGAAAGAATCTGCATCCTCCGCCGAGACGCGCGCCGAAGACCTCGTGCACTCACTCACAGGGAGTGGGCCGTTCGAAGGGACAGCCAGTCATGATCTCCCGCACCCCTGTCGCCGCAGCGGCTTCTCTCGGCCTGTGCGCGCTCGCCCTGGGCGGCGCCGCAACCGCGACCGCCGCCACCGACGACGACCAGGCCATGGTCTCCGTCTTCCACGCCGTACCCGGCCTTGACGTCGACGTGTACGCCAACGGCGACGAACTGATTCCCGACTTCAAACCGGGCACGCTCACCGACCCGCAGCCCCTTCCCGCCGGCTCGTACGACCTGAAGGTCTTCAAGGCCGGCGCGGACCCGAAGGGCAAGCCCGCGATCCAGAAGACGGTCGAGGTTCCCGCCGGCGCCAACGCGACCGTCGTGGCCCACCTGAACGCCGACGGCGCGCCGCAGTTGGACGCCTACGTGAACGACACCTCCGATGTAGCCGCCGGGAAGGCCCGGTTGACGGTCCGTCATGTCGCGGCGGCTCCGGCCGTCGACGTCCGGGCGGGTGGCACACCGATCTTCAAGGACCTCGTCAACCCGAAGGAGGACACGGCGACCGTGGACGCCGGCACCGTCTCAGCGGACGTCGTGCTCGCCGGCACCGACGACGTCGCCATCGGTCCCGCCGACCTCAACCTCAAGGAGGGCACCGCCAGCATCGTCTACGCCTGGGGCAGCGCCCAGGACAAGAACCTCGCCCTGAAGGTGCAGACCCTGACCGGCATGCACTCCGCTCCCTCGGGCGTGAACGCCGGCGCGACCAACGACCGCGACGCATGGCCGGCGTACGCCGCCGGGTTCGGCCTCCTGGGCCTCGCCGGCGCGCTCACCGCCCGCCGTGTGGTGTCCCGCGGCCGTGCCTGACACCGGGTCGGCCCCGTGGCTCCGGCAACGACTGCGGACAGCGGTGACCGTGCTGCTGGCGGTCTCGGGAGCCACGGTGCTGGCACTGGCGCCGTCCCGCGAGAGCCTGCCGCCGACCGCGGACTTCGACGCCCGGACGGCCGCGTCGCCCCCCGCGGCCCCGCCCGTCCGGGCGGAGGACACTGGCTCGCCGACGCCGACGCCGTCGGCGAGCCCCGTCTCCTCCGCCGCCGCCCCCAGGCGGCTCGACATCGAGCGCGTCGGTCTCCGCGCCGCGATCGAACCCCGTGGAATCGCCCCGGACGGCAGCGCCGACATCCCCGAGGATCCGGAGAAGGTCGGCTGGTACCGCTTCGGCCCCGCGCCGGGGGAACCCTCCGGTTCCGCCGTCATGGTGGGACACGTGGACTCCCGCACGGGCGACCTCGGTGCCTTCGCCGCCCTCTTCGACGTCCGCGCGGGCGACGAGGTGACCGTACGGCGGGCTGCCGCGCCGCCGGTCACCTACCGGGTCGTCGCCCGCGCCCGCGTGGACAAGGACCGGCTGCCCGCCTCGGCGTTCACCAGAACGGGCCGACCGGTCCTCACGATGATCACCTGCGCGCCTCCGTTCGACGCGGAACGAGGCGGCTACCAGCGGAACTTGGTGGTGACGGCGATCCCGGTCACCCCCACCGGGTGAGTCCGGCGCCGGGCATCCCTCTCACGCCTACGCTGCTGTCCATGTCCGACGCGGAGGAGACCCTGACCGAACAGCGGCCGGCCGCCGCCCCGGCGCACGACGGGAGCAGAGCCGGGGACGAGGGGACGGCCGGGGACGGTGAAGCAGCCGACGTCGAGGAGACGGTCGAGGGCGGGATGACGGCCGACAGCGAGGAGAAGGCCGTAGGCGGGGAGACGGTGGACGCCGGGGAAACGGTCGCCTCCAGGGAGACCGTCGGCGGCGAGGGAACCGTCGGCGCCGAGCGGAACGGCCCGCGGTCCCGGCTCCCCCGCGCGGCCGCCCTCGCCGCTCCGACCACCCGTACGAGGGGAGGTGGAGCATGGCGCAGCACCTGGACGCCGACGAGCTGACCGACCTCGCCCTCGGGGGCGACGCCCACCCCACCCCGTGCCAGCGGGACCATCTGGCCCGGTGCCTGCGGTGCTGCGAGGAACTCGACCAGCTGCTGCGCGTGGTCCGTGCCGCCCGAGACGTGTCGACCGACGACTTCCTGACCGCACCGCCCGACACGGTGTGGCACTCGATCACGGCGCAACTGGACTCGGACACGGCCTCGCAGGCCGACGGGGAGGGATGACACCCCGACGGCCCTGGGCGGACCCGGCTCACCCGACGTGTCCGACGTTCGCGACGTACCCGGCGGTGGTGGCAGTGGCGGTCTTGGCCGCCGTCGTGCGTGGTTGCGCCGCCCCGCCCTGCTGATCGCCGCCGCGAGCCTCGTCGTGGGGGCGCTGCTGGGCAGTGCCGTCACCGCGTGGCGGCTCGACGACGGTACGCCGACGGCCGAGGCGAGCCCGACGAACCGCCTCGCCCCGCTGGCCGTCCCCCGCGCGGCCGGGACGGTACGCCTGGTCCGCGGGCCCGAGGCCGAACGCGAGGTCACGGTGACCGTCACCGGCCTGCCCCGCTCGGACGGCTACTACGAGGTGTGGCTCATGGACCGTACCCACACGCGGCTCGTCGCGATGGGTGTTCTCGGCCCGGACGGCACCGCCACACTGCCGCTCCCCGCACGGATCGACCTCGGCCGCTACCCCCTGATCGACGTGTCGGCGCAGGAGGACAACGGAAACCCGGCCCATTCCGGTACGAGCGTCGTACGCGGCGCTCTCCCCGGCTGACCGGCCCCGCCCGAAGCGGGCGCGTCCTCGCCGCCCTCAGTCGCGGCGGGGCGGGCCCCAGATCATGATCTCGGTGGTGGGGAGGCGCTCCGCGAAACGGCCGTCGGGGGACGCCTCGTGCAGCAGCGCGCGCAGGTCCCGTTCGAAGTCGGGCAGTTCGTCGCCGAAGAGGTGGGGCGCGGAGTCGGAGCGGGAGAACGCCCAGGCGACGAGGTCGTCGGCGGTACGGTCGACCACCTGCCCGGCGGGTACGACAAGGCGCCGGACGCGGACGAAGCCGGCCCGCTCAAGGACGAGGTCCTCGCGGCCCTGGGTGCCGTTGACGAGGAGTCCCTGTCCCGCGCGGCGCACCGGGCCGAGGCGGCGGCGCACGAGGTCGGCGATCCGGTCGTACGGAGGCGGGACCGACGGGGGCGGCGGCGGTGCCGTGGGCGGGTTCTTCAGCTCGCTCAGGTGGACGAACACGCCGCCAGGCGCCAGCATCTCCCGCACGGTGCCGGCGACGCGGTCGCGCTCCGTCCAGTGGAACGACTGGGCGAACACCACCACCCGGAACTCCCCCAGCCCGGCGGGCAGGTCCTCGGCGCGGGCGGTCACCCAGCGGGCGTTGGTCACGCCCCGGCGCCCGGCCTGCCGCTCCGCCTCGGCCAACATGTCCGCGTCCGGGTCGACGCCGACCGCCTCGGCGACGTACCGGGCCATCGGGAGCAGCACGGTGCCGGGACCGCAGCCGACGTCGAGGAGCCGGCCGGTGCCGTCCAGGCCGAGAGCCTCGGCCAGGGCTTCGGCGAAGCCGGGTGCGTAGGGAAGCCGCCCTCGCTCGTAGTGGGCCGCGCTGCCCCGGAAGAGGCTGCTGTCCCACTGCCATCCGTCAGACATCCGATGCCCCTCGTCCCGCCGGCGCGGGCCCGCGGGGGCGCGCCCGGCCCTACGTCGGCCCTCACCAACCCGCGTCGACTTTCGCTGGCCCCTGTCGGCCCTTGTCGGCTCCTCCTGGCCCTTGCCCGCTCCTGCTAGCCCTTGCTGACCCTTGCCAGCGCGGCCCAAGCTACCGGCCGACCCGGCGGACGCGCCGGTCAAGATCCGCCGCCCGGGCGCCGAAGGCAAAGGCGCGCCGCCCACGCGCCCTACCGCACCGCAAGGTCGCCGTCTCACTGAGCCTCGGCCGTACCGCCGGACAGCCGCCTCACGGCCGCTCACCGCACGCCGGCCTCGCCTCTCTCACCGCCTCACTGGAGTCTCGCCCCACCCCGAAGTCGCACCCCCAGCCGGTTCAAGGCGCCCGGCGGAAGCGGCGGAGGGCCGGGAGCGGGGCTCCGCCGGAGGCCGTGAACGTTCCCGTGCCCTGGGTTCTGCGCGGGCGTTGCGCGTCCTCCGCCCAGAGGGCCAGCTCGCGGTCGTAGGGGCCGAGGGCGATGCGTCGGTCGTCCGGGTCGTCGAAGACCCGCACGGGGTGGGTGGCGTCCCAGGGCGTCCAGCCGGGGTCGCCGTGCGTCGCGAAGCGGACCCACGCGTCGTGCAGGGTGGCGGCCAGGGCGCGCGGGGTGTGCTCGCCGGCGAGTTTCGCGGAGGCGGCGGTGTCGCCGGTGTCGAAGACGAAGCCGAGCTCCAGGGCGTGGCAGGCGCCGAGGTCGGGCAGGTTCGACGGCCACGCGAACTCGTAGACGTGGGTCGGCGCGTGGGCGGGGCGGGCGTCCGCCACGCGGTGCAGGGGGACGCGGAGGAGGTGGTCGGTGACGAGCCGGCCGGCCAGGTCGGCGGGGCTCAGGTCGGGGTGGAGCTCGCGGTAGCGGCGGGGGACCTCGGGGCCGCAGTGGCAGCGGGCGCGGGCACCGGCCAGGGCGACCGTGCCGAGGCGGTCGAGGCGCTCGTGGAGGCCGCCGGGGACCAGCCAGAGGCGGTGCTCGTCGCGGGTCCACCCGAGGAGGAGGCCGACGTCGTGGGCGGCGCCGCCCTCGACGAGGGCCTTCAGCGGGTCGCGCGGCACCAGCTCGCCGTCGACGACGATGCCGAAGGCGGGGCCGCCCAGGACAGGGCTGCTGAGACGACCGACCTCCGCCTGGGCCTCGGCGAGCGTGGAACGGTCCACGTCGGCGAAGGCCGCGGCCGTGGCCGGCACCTTCAGCCGGGCGGCCATCCGGCGCACCATGCGGCGCACCTTGTCCCGGTCCAAGGCCTCGGGCGGCCCGCTCTGCAGCACGGCCCGGCGGAACAGGCCCCGTGCGCGGGGGGCCACGAGCAGGGCACCGATGCTGATGGCACCGGCCGACTGGCCGAAGACTGTCACCCGGTCGGGGTCGCCACCGAACGCCGTGACCGAGTCCCGGACCCACTCCAGCGCGGCGAGCTGGTCGCGCAGTCCGGCGTTGGGCGGGGCGTCCGGGAAGAGGCCGTATCCCTCGACGCCGAGGCGGTAGTTGAGGGACACGAGGACCACGCCGTCACGGGCGAAGGCGCTGCCGTCGTACACCGGGATCATCGACGAGCCCCTGGTCAGGGCGCCGCCGTGGATCCAGACCATGACGGGGAGCCGGGCCCCGGGGCCCGGC
>NZ_LIRK01000717.1 GCF_001419765.1 Streptomyces torulosus | reverse complement strand
CGGGGTGTGAAGGAAAGCTGCGGCGGAGGTTAAGAAAACCTCGATGGACCCAGGGGGCCGCCGTACGGCAGATTGCTCGGTGATCCCACCCCTCTCCCCGGTACGGGCGTACATGTCATGCCCTGCCGCGGGACCGCACCCACAGGAGCCATGGCGTTGAAGGCGCTGGTCAAGGAGAAGGCGGAGCCCGGACTCTGGCTCGTGGACGTACCGGAGCCGGAGATCGGCCCCGGAGACGTACTGATCAAGGTGCTGCGGACCGGTATCTGCGGTACCGACCTGCACATCCGGTCCTGGGACGGCTGGGCCCGGCAGACCATCCGCACCCCGCTCGTGGTCGGCCACGAGTTCGTGGGCGAGGTCGTCGACACCGGCCGTGACGTCGTGGACATCAAGGCCGGCGACCGGGTCAGCGGCGAGGGCCACCTCGTGTGCGGCAAGTGCCGCAACTGTCTCGCCGGGCGCCGCCATCTGTGCCGCGCCACGGTCGGCCTGGGCGTGGGACGCGACGGCGCGTTCGCGGAGTACGTGGCGCTGCCCGCGTCCAATGTGTGGGTGCACCGTGTCCCTGTGGACCTGGACGTCGCGGCGATCTTCGACCCGTTCGGCAACGCCGTGCACACCGCGCTGTCCTTCCCGCTCGTCGGGGAGGACGTCCTGATCACCGGGGCGGGCCCCATCGGTCTGATGGCCGCGGCCGTCGCCCGGCACGCCGGCGCCCGGCACGTCGTGGTCACGGACGTCAGCGAGGACCGGCTGGAACTCGCCCGCAAGATCGGCGTCAGCCTGGCGATCGACGTCTCCGCGTCGAGCATCGCCGAGGGGCAGCGCCAACTCGGGCTGCGCGAGGGCTTCGACATCGGCCTGGAGATGTCGGGCAACCCCGCCGCGATGCGCGACATGATCGCCAACATGACGCACGGCGGCCGGATCGCCATGCTCGGACTGCCGTCCGAGGAGTTCGCCGTCGACTGGTCCCGGATCGTCACCTCCATGATCACGATCAAGGGCATCTACGGCCGGGAGATGTTCGAGACCTGGTACGCCATGTCGGTGCTCCTGGAGGGCGGTCTCGACCTCGCCCCGGTGATCACCGGACGCTACGGCTACCGCGACCACGAGGCGGCCTTCGCGGACGCGGCGAGCGGACGCGGCGGCAAGGTCATCCTCGACTGGACCGCCTGAGCCACCGGCCCGCGAGCGACCGGCGTCCACCGGACCGCGTAAGCCATCCGTATCTCCGGGCCCG
>NZ_LIRK01000716.1 GCF_001419765.1 Streptomyces torulosus | reverse complement strand
CCGCCTGGGACGGCGAGGGGGCGGGGCCCGAGGACGCGGTGCTCGTGGTCCGCACCCTCGACCCGGTGTTCGCGCCGCTGCTGCCACGCCTCGCGGGGCTCGTCGCGCAGACGGGCAGTCCGTTGTCCCACCTGGCCGTGCTCGCGCGGGAGTACGGGGTGCCGACGGTGGTCGGAGCCGCCGACGCGGTACGCCGCTTCCCGCCGGGCACGCGGCTGACGGTCGACGGCACCCTCGGCGACGTACGGCCGGAGGAGCCACGATGAAGCGGCTGGCCTATCTCTTCGCGGGTGCCGCGGCGGCCGGGGCGGCCGGGTACTTCGTGATCTACCTCTACCGATGGCAGTGGCAGCGGGCCATCCTGTGCGGGGTCGTGCTGCTGATCGTCGGGCTGATGCTGCTGGGGATCGTGCTGTGGGGGCGGCTGGCGCGGATCGAGGAGCGGATCCGGGAGAGCGACCGGAGGCAGCAGGACGTGCTGGCCCGGCTGCGACAGACCCAGACACGGGAGCAGGGAGACCGGTTCCGCTGGCTTGAGGACCCGGCGAGCCGTACGTATGTGTTCGTGCCGGTGCTGATGGTGACCGGAGTGGTGCTGTCCGGGATCGCCTGGCTGGTGCAGCGGATCGCGTCGGCCACGGCCCGGCCGGCCGCCGACCGGCGTCTGGCCGGACAGCTGTCCGTGCTGGCGGCGCCCGATCCGGCGCCGGAGAGGGATCTGGAGGACGAGCGTCCGCCGGGAGCGGGCGGTCCGGGCCGGGCGGCCCGGCTGTTCACGGTGGCGGTCGTGGGCGTGGCGCTCCTGACGTCGCTCGTCGTGGGGCTCGCGGACCTCACCCAGACCAGGAGGCAGGAGCGCGACGGGTCCGAGGCGACCTCGGTGCTGGTCCGGGTCGACATGCGCGGGGTGCCCGTGACCACCGAGCGGCAGTTCATGGCGGCGTCGCAGGCCTGGGAGCGGTGCAGGAACTCGACCTCGGTGCCCCTGCGCCGGACCACGCTCGGCGAGCTGGGCGACGGCGTTTTCGCCGGTATCGTCCGGCCCGCCCTCACCGACCACGACCGCCTCCGGCTGCGCGGCTGCCTGGAGGACAGCGAGGTGGACCGCGCGAGTCTCACGGTGGTCGGCATCGGCGACACGGACGAGGGGTGAGCCCAGGAGGCCCACGGACTCGACGACCCCCGCCCTCGTCGACGCGAGGCCCCCAGTCCGCGAACACCGCATGGCTCCCGCTGCCGAGCTAGCGCAAGACCCCTGACCCGCACGACGCAAGATCGTTACAAAGTATATTAATTCGGTGAGTTTGCGCACATCAGGACAGATCACCCGATAGTTCCGGGTTACGCTTCGAACGGGTCCTCCACCGGAGGCCCTTTTTCCGCGCCCTCCGCCCCTCATCCCCTCGGGTCACCCATGTCTGTCAGCCTCGCGCCGTCATCCGTACAGCCCGGTCCGCCGTCCC
>NZ_LIRK01000715.1 GCF_001419765.1 Streptomyces torulosus | reverse complement strand
CCCGCAGCTGCGGGGCGAACTGGCCGCAGGCGCTGGTGCGGGCCGTGCTGCCCAATCTGCGCGGGGCCCTGCTCAACTCCGCGTTCCTCACCCTGGCCCTGGTGCTCGGCGAGTTCACCGTCGCCCAACTGCTGGGCTTCCGGCCGTTCGCCGTGTGGATCGTCAACGTCAGCGGCTCGCAGGCCCAGCTCTCCGTCGCCGTCTCGGTGCTCAGCCTGCTCGTCACCTGGGCCATGCTCCTCGCGCTCGCCTCCTTCGGCGGACGCACCCCAACCGCTTCCGCCTCACGGGGATGAACCATGACCGTCCTTGAGACCACCGCCACCGATACCACCGACACCGCCGCCACCGTCGAGTTCCGGGGACTGCGCCGCGAGTTCGGGACGACCGTCGCCCTCGACGGACTGGACCTGACCGTCCGGCCCGGCGAACTGCTCGCCCTGCTCGGCCCCTCCGGCTGCGGCAAGACCACCGCGCTGCGGATGCTCGCCGGCTTCGAACACCCCGACGCCGGCGAGGTGCTCGTCGACGGGGAGGACGTCACCCGCGTCCCGGCCCACCGGCGCGATGCCGGCATGGTCTTCCAGTCGTACAGCCTCTTCCCGCACCTCAGCGCCCTCGACAACGTCGCGTTCGGGCTGCGCATGCGCAAGGTGCGCACGCCGGAACGACGCTCCAGGGCGGCCGAGTTGCTCGACCTCGTGGGCCTCGCCGACAAGGGCGACCGGTACCCGCACCAACTCTCCGGCGGCCAGCAGCAGCGCGTCGCCCTCGCCCGGGCGCTCGCCCTGCGGCCCCGCGTCCTGCTGCTCGACGAACCCCTGTCCGCCCTCGACGCCAAGGTGCGGCTCACCCTCCGCGAGGAGATCCGCCGGCTCCAGCAGGAGCTGGGCATCACCACCCTGTTCGTGACCCACGACCAGGAGGAGGCCCTGTCCATGGCCGACCGGGTCGCCGTGATGCACGCCGGGCGGCTCGAACAGTGCGCGGCACCCGTCGAGCTGTACGGGCGTCCGGCCACCGCCTTCGTCGCCGAGTTCGTCGGCACGATGAGCCGGATCCCCGGACGGCTGGACGGCACGACGGTCGAGGTGCTCGGGCGGCGGCTGCCCGTGGACGGGACGGCGCCGGCCGGCGACGAGGTGGACGTCCTCGTGCGCCCGGAGGCGGTCGGGGTACGGCCCGAGGAGACCGGGGACGCCCGCGTGGTCGCCTCCGCGTTCCTCGGCGCCGCCACCCGCCTCACCGTACGGCTCGCCGACGGCACCGAGGTCAAGGCCGACCTGCCCACCCACGAGGCGGCGACCCTCGGCGCGGGAACGGCCGTGACCGTGAGCCTCCCGGAGCGACCGGTGCTGGTCGCCCCGCGTGCCACGCGCTGACCACCCCACGCCGCGGGCCGCGCGCTGCCATCGAGTCTGGGGGCCACGCGCCGCCATCGAGCCTTGCGGGCCGCGCGCTGCCACCGAGCCTTGGGGCGCGCTGCCACCGCAAGCGCCGCCCGCCCCGCCCGCGTGCCATCCGCTGACCCCGCCCGGCTCCCGCGGCCGGGCACCGTCCCGACACTGCCACGGAAAGAGAAGCCCTTGTCCCGACCCCCGTTGCAGGCCGCCCTGTTCGACATGGACGGCACGCTCGTCGACACCGAGCGGCTCTGGTGGGAGGCGGTGGAAGAGGTGGCCGCCGGCCTCGGACGCGCGCTGACCGGCGCCGACCAGCCGGACGTCCTCGGCCGCCCGGTCGAGCACACCGCCGCCTGGCTCGCCGGGATCACCGACGCGCCGCTCGGCGAACTGGCCGTCGCGCTCCACCGGGAGTTCGCCGACCGGGTCCGCACCGGGATCGTGCCCCGGCCGGGCGCCCTGGAGCTGCTGCGGGCCCTGGCCCGCGAGGGCGTCCCCACCGCCCTGGTCACCGCGTCGCCGCGCGCCGTCGCCGACACCGTCCTCGACGTCCTCGGCCGTGAACTGTTCGCCGTCTCCGTCACCGCCGACGACACCGAGCACACCAAGCCCGCCCCCGACCCCTATCTCGCCGCCTGCCGCGCCCTCGGCGTCGACCCGGCCGCCTGTGTCGCCGTCGAGGACACCGAGACCGGTGTCGCCTCGGCCGAGGCGGCGGGCTGCGTGGTCCTCGCGGTGCCCTCGCTCGCGCCGATCGACGAGGCGCCCGGCCGGACCGTACGGGAGAGCCTGGAGGACGTGACCCCGGCGAGCCTGCGCCGGCTGGTCGCCCCCGACGGCCCCACCCTGCGCGTGATGACCTGGAACCTCTGGCACGGCGGCACCAAGGTCCGCGACCACCGCGCCAAACAGCTCGCGGTGATCGCCGAGACCGGGGCCGACGTGGTGGGCCTCCAGGAGACGTACGGCACCGCCGCCGAGGAACTCGCCGAGGCGCTCGGCTGGCACCACCACCGGGCCGGCGACAACCTCGGCGTCATCAGCCGCCACCCGATCACGGCCCGCCTCGGCGACCCGGACGTCGGCTTCTACGGGGCGGCGGGCGTCCGCGTCAGGACCGGCACCGGCACCGAGGTCGACGTGTGGACGGTCCACCTCGACTACAAGCCGTACGGGCCCTACGAGGCCGCCTTCGACGGGCTGGGCTCCGACGAGCTGATCGCCCACGAGGAGGTGCGCCTCGGCCAGCTGAGGGACTGCCTGCGGCAGCTCGACGGCACCGTGCCGGTCGTCCTGGTGGGCGACTTCAACAGCCCCTCGCACCTCGACCGGCCGGAGGTCGACTGGCCGGTGACCAGGGCCGCCGAGGCGGCCGGCCTGCGCGACTCCTACCGCGAGGCCCACCCCGACCCCGTGCGGGACCCCGGCCACACCTGGTCGCCGATCCACGTCGAGCACGAGGACGGCAGCGGCCGCCCGGAGCCGCAGGACCGCATCGACTTCGTCCTGCACCGGGGCCTGGCCGTGCTCGACTCCCGCACCTACGTCCGCGGCACCCCCCGCACCTGGCCGGACGTCGAGGACAACGACTGGCCGTCGGACCACGCGGCGGTCGTCACGACGTTCGCGCTGGACGCGGCCGCCGCCCGGTGACGGCGGAAATCCCCTGGGCCGGGCGGGACGGCCCGGCTAGCATCGGTGCCATGACCTGGCGACATTGATCCACCAGCCGTGCCTCCCGAGGGCCGCCTCGGACGCCGTACCCCCGACGTCCGAATCGCCCCTGCGGGAAGGCCCCATGACAATCTCACCTGCGCGTGCGCCCCGCGCCGCGGACCTCCGGACCACCGGTGTCCGCCGACTGACGGCCACGCTGTACGGCTACGCGTTCCTCGACGACTTCGTGCTGCTCTACCCGGTGTACGCGCTGCTGTTCAGCGACACCGGCCTGTCCCTCTGGCAGGTCTCCTCGCTGTTCGCCCTGTGGTCGATCACCGGGATCCTGCTGGAGGTCCCCTCCGGAGCCTGGGCCGACGCCGTCTCCCGACGGCTGCTGCTGTGGCTCGGCCCGCTGCTCACCGCCGCCGGCTTCGCCCTGTGGGTGATCGTGCCGTCGTACGGGGCGTTCGCCCTCGGCTTCGTGCTGTGGGGGGTGCGCGGAGCGCTCGGCTCCGGTGCCCTGGAGGCGCTGGTCTACGACGAACTGGACCGGCTCGGCGCCGCCGACCGGTACGCGCGCGTGATCGGCCGGGCCCAGGCGGCCGGGATGATCGCCGTGATGGCGGCGATCGGGCTGGCCGGGCCGGTGCTCGACCTCGGCGGCTACCCGGCCGTCGGCGCGGCGAGCGTCCTGGTCTGCGTACTGACCTCGGCGCTGGCGACCCGGTTCCCCGAGCATCGCCCGACGGCCGTCGGCGGCGCTGACCGCGCCTCCACCCTCACGACCCTGCGGACCGGGCTCGCCGAGGTCCGCCGCAGCCGTTCCGCGCGCGGAGCCCTGCTCCTCGTCCCCGCGGTCGGCGCGGTCTGGGGCGCCCTCGACGAGTACACCCCGCTGCTGGTCCGCGACACCGGTGTGGCCCAGCAGACGGTGCCGTACCTGCTGCTGCTCATCTGGGCCGGCCCCACGGTCGGCAGTCTGCTGACCGGCGTGGGCGAACGCCTCGGCACGGCCGGGCTGGGGGTGGTCCTCGCCGTCTCGGCGCTCGCCCTCGCCGGGGGCGCCCTGACGGCTACCCCCGCCGGTGTCGCCCTCGTGGGTGTCGCGTTCGGCGGCTTCCAGCTGGTCAACGTGCTCGTCGACGCCCGGCTCCAGGACCGTATCGAGGGGGAGCGTCGGGCCACCCTCACCTCGGTCGCGAGTATGGGCACCGAACTGGCCACCGTCGCCGTCTTCGCGGGATACGCACTGCTCGGCGCGCACCACGCCCACAGCACCGTCTTCGCGGTGTTCGCGGTGCCCTACCTGGTGACGGCGCTGGTCCTGGTCGCGAGAACGGGGACGTCCACGGCACGCACCTGACCCCTCGACCCACCTGCTCCCGGCGCCGCCCCCGTCCGTCCGGGACGGGGGCGGCCCCAGGAG
>NZ_LIRK01000714.1 GCF_001419765.1 Streptomyces torulosus | reverse complement strand
CCGACCGGCGCCGGTCGGGCGGCCGGGCTGCTTCTGCTGGTGGCCGTGGGCGCGCTGATCCCGCTGTTCGGGCCGCGAGTCGCGCTGGACACCGGTGAGGCGGTGGCTCCCGGGGCGGGCGGGATCGCTCTCCTGCGGACCGTGCTGCTGGCCGCGCTGTGCGTACCGGTGGGCGAGCTGTTCGTCGTGTGGCTGGCCCGGCGGGTGCCCGGCGGCCCCCGACAGACGCCACGCGGCTGGGCGGCGGGGGCGGCGGCCGCCGGTTGCGTGGCCGCTCTGGGGCTGGCCTCGGTGGTGGCGACCGGCAACCTCGTGCCGGGCTCCCCCGCCGACATCGACGTCGGCGGCCTCTACGCGACGCGGGACGGCCGGCTCGCCCTGCTGGAGGTCAACGCGTTCGCGGCGGTGGCCCTGTGCGCCCGGTCCCGCCGCCCGCTCACCCAGGTGGTGCCGCTGACGGCGATCGTCGTCGCGGAGGCGTTGCGGGCGCACCCCACCGTCGAGGACAGCCCGCTCGTCGGCACGGCCCTGACGTTCGTCCATCTGCTGTGCGCGGCCCTGTGGGTGGGAGGACTGCTCTCCGTCCTGCGCACCCTGGGCACGCGCGCGTGGCGCGCGACGGCAGGGGCGGGCGCGGCGCTGCTGGGCCTGTACGCGCGCGTGGCCGCCGTTCTGCTGGCCGCCGTGACCGCCACCGGGTCGTGGAGCACGCTCCGGCGAATGCCGCCGGGCACGGTCCTCGACCAGTTGACGGAGACGGCGTACGGGCGCGCCCTGCTCGCCAAGGTGCTCCTCATGGCCGCCGTCGCGGCGCTCGCCCTGCGGGCCCGGCTGCGGCTGCGCCACGTGACCGACCCGCTGGACGCCTGCGCCCCCGCCCGCGCGGAACTGGTGGTCCTGGGTGTGGTCGTGGCGCTGTCGGGCCTGCTCACCGCGCTGCCGGTACCGATCCGCTGGTGAGTGCCGACGCCGGGCGGCAGAGGGTGAGCACCAGCGTAGGGCGACAACGGGCGAGTTCGGGGGCGGGCGGCAGCGGGTGCGTACCGGCGGCGGGGTCCGACGTCGCTCAGGGCGTCGCCGGAACCGGTCCGCCGGTGGGCGCCGGCAGCCCGGTCTCCAGGGTCCGCAGCACGCCGCGGGCCAGCAGGTACTGGGCGGCGATGTAGGTGAGCATGATCCACAGGTCGGGGCGTGGGAGCTGCGGCCACTCGGCGACCCCGGTCGCGATCAGCATGTCCGACAGCACGAAGAGTGCGCCGCCGGCCCCGGCGACGGCCCCCAGCCGGGCGGCGGAGCACGCCATCGCGGTCAGCAGCGCGCTGTACCCGGCGACGGGCACGCGCAGGTCCGCCGGCAGCCCGGGCCACAGGCTCGCCACGGCGACGACGAGGGCGAGCGCGTACACGGCGGGCAGCCGGAGGGCACGCGCGCGTGCCCCCCACTCCCCCACCGCGGGCGAACCCTTGTCCGCGACCTCGTGCGAGGCGTTCGCCGTCCGAGCCCACTTCCCGAAGAGGACGAGGTAGCAGACGTGGCCCGCCGCGAAGCAGCCCATCCCGGCGAGGAAGGCCGGCTCGGCGTCGGAGAGGAGGAGGATGTCCCCGCCCCAGCCGCACAGGAGCGCGGCGATCAGCAGCCGCGGGCCACCGCGCGTGTGGACGTACGCGGCGAGCAACGGCATCAGCAGCGGCTTGGCGACCAGGTGCCCGGGGGTGAACCCGGCGGCGAGGGAGCCGAGGTCGACGGCGGCGGCGAGCCCGAAGGCGACGAGGAGGGTCTGTCGGCTCGGCCCTCTCACGCGGCCGTCTCCGTGACGGCCGGCTTCTCCTCGGCGGCCGCGCGCCGCGCCGCCGGCCCCCAGCCGGGCCCGCGGAAGACCCGCCCGGCCCGCTCGCTCCAACTCCGCGCCGCCCTCAGGTCCTTGGCGATGGCGACGTACTCGTGGGTGGCGACCCGCAGCGGGTTGTAGGTGCCGATGTTCTTGGTCAGGCCGTAGACGGGCCGCTCGGTCTCCGCGACGAAGGAACCGAACAGCCGGTCCCAGACGATGAGGATGCCGCCGAAGTTGCGGTCGAGGTAGCCGCCCTGGGAAGCGTGGTGGACCCGGTGGTGCGACGGCGTGTTGAACACGAACTCGAACGCGGGGTGCAGCTTGCCGATCCGCTCGGTGTGGATCCAGAACTGGTACACGAGGTTGGCCGACGAGCAGAACGCGAGCGCCGCCGGGTGCACGCCGAGGGCGATGAGGGGGACGTAGAAGGGCCACACGGTCCAGGTGGTCCAGGGCTGCCGCAGCGCGGTGGTGAGGTTGAACTTGCGGCTGGAGTGGTGCACGACGTGGCAGGCCCACAGGATCCGCACGACGTGGTGGCCCCGGTGCGACCAGTAGTAGAAGAAGTCCTGCGCGAGCAGCATCAGCGGGACCGTCCACCACAGCACGGGCACACGCAGCGGGGTCAGCTCGTAGATCGCCGTGTAGAGGGCGACGATCGGGATCTTCCACAGGAAGTCGAACACGAGACTCCCGAGTCCCATGCCGACGCTCGTCGCGGCGTCCTTCGCCTCGTACCCGGCGGCATCCTCGTCCGGATGGAGCCGGTGGCTGATCACCTCGATCACGGTGAGCAGCACAAACGCGGGTATCGACCACAGCACGACATCGGGCAGGTTCGGCATGTGGGCACCGTAGAACCGCTGGTGAGCTGGGGCTAGACGTTGTTACTGACAAGTATTTCCGGTGGTACGCGCTTGCTTCTTGGCGTCCTCCACCAATCCGGCGGGCAGGGTCAGGGCGACGGCTCTGGGCGACCCCCGAAAAGGGAGCCGCCGATCAGCCGTCGATCCTTCCCCGGCGCGGCTTCGGCCCGCAGCCGGTGGCGTGGAACCTGTGCGTGCCGTTCGTCCTGCGCCTGCGGTCGTTCAACACTCCCGCGGGCCTGCGGACGCCGGAGGACTTCCTGCCGGCCACCGGGGTCCCGCTGCGCGGGCCCGACGGCTGCGTCTCGGAACTCCTCGCCTCCGGGCGGGCGTTGGTGCTGGTGGACGGGGTGGACGAGGTACCGGCCAGGTTGCGTGGCCGCACCGAGAGCTGCCTGAAGGCCCCGATCTCCGCGTACCCCCAGGCGCGTTACGTGGTGACGACCCACCCCTCGGCACCGGCCTCTTCCCCCCGGACCGTCTCACCGTCGAGTAACGAGCTGTCAGTCGTGGCCCGTATCCTCAGGGACCATGCTTGATGACCTTTCGACCGCGGCGTCGCAAGCTCCCTGGCCGGTCGCGTATCCGCAGGGATACGCGGTTGTTGACGTGGAGACGACCGGGCTCGCCCGGGACGACCGGATAATCTCCGCGGCTGTGTACAGACTGGACGCGCGCGGCGAGGTCGAGGACCACTGGTACACACTGGTCAACCCCGAGCGCGATCCGGGACCGGTGTGGATACACGGGCTGACGAGCGACGTGCTCGAAGGGGCGCCGCTGTTCCGGGAGATCGCCGAGGAGTTGTCCTCGCGGCTCGCGGACCGCGTACTCGTCGCGCACAACGCGGTGTTCGACTGGTCGATGCTCGCGCGGGAGTACGCGCGCGCGGAGACCGAGGCGCCGGTGCGGCAGCGGCTGTGCACGATCGCGCTGTCGAAGGAGCTGGAGCTGCCGCTGCCCAACCACAAGCTGGAGTCGCTCGCGGCGCACTTCGGTGTCGTGCAGCAGCGCGCCCACCACGCGTTGGACGACGCGCGGGTGCTCGCGGAGGCGTTCAGGCCCAGTCTGCACGCCGCCGTGAGCCGAGGTGTGCGGTTGCCGCTGCTCGAGTGCCGGCCGCTGACCGAGTGGTCCGCCTCCCCGACGATCGGGCGGCAGGCGTCCGGCGGCTACTCCCCCGGTGGCTATCGGGCGGGCAGTTGGCGGCCCTCGCGCAAGCGGCCCCCGTGCCCGTACCCCAACCCCGGTCGATACGAAGAGGGCAAACCTCTCAAGCAGGGCATGCGCGTCGCGTTCTCCGGAGACACCTCGGTCGAGCGGGAGCTGCTGGAGGACCGTGCGGTGGAGGCGGGGCTGCACGTGGCGACGAGCCTGTCGCGGGTGACGAGTCTGCTCGTCACCAACGACCCGGACTCGGGCACGTCCAAGACGGTCAAGGCACGGCAGTACGGGACGCCCGTGATCGACGAGGCGGCGTTCGGGCAGCTGCTGCGGGACGTGGAGCCCGCCACCGAGGAGTGAGACGGGCGTACGGGTGATTGGCGGGCGACTCGCCCGCCGTCCGCTCGCCCGTGCCGCGTCGGCGCCGCACCCTGTGGCGCATGGCACGTTGCGAAGTCTGCGGAAACGACTACGGCATGACCTTCGAGGTGCACGCGCAGGGCGCGGTGCACGTCTTCGACTGTTTCGCCTGCGCGATCCACCGGATGGCCCCGATCTGCGAGCACTGCCGGGTGCAGATCATCGGCCAGGGAGTCGAGGTCGAGGGCCACTGGTACTGCGGCGCCCATTGCGCGCGGGCCGAGGGGAGGGTGGGCATCGTCGACAAGGTCTGAGCCCGCAGGTGACCGCGGGGCCGACCCGTCGTCGCCCTGAAGGCAGGTGCCGGCCCCCGGCGGGACCCTCCCGTCGGGGGCCGAACCGTGCGAGG
>NZ_LIRK01000713.1 GCF_001419765.1 Streptomyces torulosus | reverse complement strand
GATCCGGACTCCTCCACCCGGGCGCTGATCGCGCTCACCGCGTACCTGCTGAGCCGCGACGCCGAACTGGAGCACGCGTGACCCCCGAGACGCCGCCCGGCCCGCCCCCGGGCTGCCCGGCCCACGAACCCCTCTACGGCCCCGACTTCGCCGCCGACCCGGCCGCCGCCTACCGGCGGCTGCGCGCACACGGTCCCACCGCACCCGTCGAACTCGCCCCCGGCGTCCGGGCCACCCTCGTCACCTCGTACGACGCCGCCCTGCACGTGCTGCGCAGCACCGAGACCTTCTCCAAGGACCCGCGCCGCTGGAACGACCTCGCCGACGGCACCGTCCCCATGGACAGTCCCGTCGTCCCGATGATGATGTACCGGCCCAACGCCCTGTTCACCGACGGCGAGGAGCACCGGCGGCTGCGGGGCGCCATCACCGACAGCCTCGCCCGCGTGGAGCCGCACACCCTGCGCGGCTACGTCGAGAGCAGCGCCGACACCCTCATCGACCGGTTCGCGCCCACCGGCAAGGCCGATCTGCTCGGCGAGTACGCGCAGGTCATCCCCCTGCTCGTCTTCAACCACCTCTTCGGCTGCCCCGCCGACCACGGGCTGAAGCTGGTCGAGGGCATGTCCGGGATCTTCGACGGGGTGGACGCCGAGCGGGCCGACGAACTGCTCACCACCACCCTGTTCGACCTGGTCCACCTCAAGCGGCGCACACCCGGCCCCGATGTCACCTCCTGGCTGCTCGCGCACCCGGCGGCACTCACCGACGAGGAGATGGTGCACAGCCTCGTCGTGCTCATGGGCGGCGGAACCGAGCCGCAGCAGAACCTGATCGCGGGCGCCCTGCGGCTGCTGCTGTCCGACGACCGCTTCGCGGGCGAGCTGTCCGGCGGCAGCCTGCCCGTCGAGGACGCGCTCGACGAAGTGCTGTGGACCGACCCGCCGATGGCCAACTACGCGGTGCACTACCCGGTCCGGGACGTCGTGTACGAGGGCGCGGCACTGCGGGCCGGGCACCCCGTGGTGGTGTCGCTGGCCGCCGCGAACACGGACCCCGCGCTGACGGGTGACCGGCGGGCGGGCAACCGGGCCCATCTGGCGTGGAGCGCGGGCCCGCACAACTGTCCCGCGCAGAGCGAGGCCCGGCTGATCGCCTCGGTCGCGGTGGAGAAGCTCCTCGACCGCTTGCCGGACCTCGAACTCGCGGTGCCCTCGGATCAGTTGGAGTGGCGCCCGGGTCCGTTCCACCGCGCGCTCACGGCCCTGCCGGTGACGTTCCCGCCGGCCCCGGCGGCGGCGCGGGCAGCCCCCGCGCGCGCCGTCCCGCCCGTGCCGCCCGGCTCGCCTACGGCGAGTGGGGCGACGGAGCGCGGGGGCGCGGGGCCGAGGAACGGGTGGGCCCGGTTGTTGTCCTGGTGGCGGGGAGAGTAGGGGCGCCCAGTAGCTCGGGGGTGCGTGTCCGTTGGCGGGTGCGGGTGCGGGTGCGTCGTGGCTGGTCGCGCAGTTCCCCGCGCCCCT
>NZ_LIRK01000712.1 GCF_001419765.1 Streptomyces torulosus | reverse complement strand
ACATCGGAATGACTCGTCTAGATAACAGCCGAAGCGCATGGACGGCAGCAGTGGTCATCAACACGGCGGGCCTGCTGTTGAATCTCACTGCTCTGATTGTCGGACCATGACAGGTATCATTCACGCGTGAATGCAACAGGCCGATTCAAGCCCTCGGACACCGGAGAGCTCGTCGCACGCCCGACGCGGCGCACCCAGGCCGAACGTCGGGCCCAGACACGCGAGGCGCTGATGGCCGCGGCCGTCGAGCACATCAACGCCGTTGGCGCGGCAACGGTCACGACCCAGCAGATCGCAGCCAGTGCCGGGCTGACGCGGGGCGCCGTGCAACACCAGTTCGGAACCCCGGAGGACCTGTACCTCGCCGTGGTCACCCACGGCTGGGAGCAGGTGGCCGCAGCCCACCGGTCGGCGCCCAGCATCGAGACGCCGCTCGAGCAGCGTATTACCGGCTGGGCGCACACGCTGCACGCCGCCTACGACTGCGACGCCGCCCGGGCCGCCATCGAGATGCTGGTCCACCACCGCAACAGCGCCACCTTCATGGCCGGTCAGCTCCCAGCGCTACAGGAAGCCGAAGGCGTTGTTGACCGGATCTGGGCCGACTCGTTCGCCGACACGCAGTTGCCCGCCGCAGACCTGATCCGCATCCGTCGAACGGCACGGTCATGCGTGATAGGCAGTTTGGTGCGGCGCATCAGCGATCCAACCGATACCGCAGACCCGGCCGAGGACCTCGTCCGGCTGCTGACCGCATTGCTCGCCCCGACCGCCTGAGCGGCCCTCCGGCGCCGACTCCAGCCTGAATCGCGGCACCGGGGCACCGCCCAGCACCGGGTCCCTTTGGCGAACATCAGCCGGTGATGAGGTCGGCGACGAAGGGGACCGCGCCTGCCAAGGATGCGTCCAAAGTGCTGGGGCCGTGCCCGGTTCACCGTTGCCCCCCCCCAGGACGGCCTCACGTACGGCAGAGTGGTGGCAAATGGGACGTCGGACTCCCGTCAGCTCGTGGCCCATGGAGAACGGCCGCCGGTCGAAAGGCGACTCCGGCATGCCTATGCACCCACGGTCTCGGCGAGACCGGGCAGGCTGGCGAGCGCGAGCGCGAGCGCGAGGGCGCATCAGTCGCCGCAGTTCTACCCGCGGCTCATGCTGGAACTCGAACGTGGCGTCGAGCGGGTTTTCGGTCGCGCGACAAGCGAGATGCGGCGGTCCGCCCCCGACCCTTGGGGCGCTGCCTGCTCACCTGTCACGACGGAGCAAGAGACCGGGCTAACGGTGGACACATATTGATCAGAAACTCAAAG
>NZ_LIRK01000711.1 GCF_001419765.1 Streptomyces torulosus | reverse complement strand
TCCTCGGCGAACAGGCCGGCCGCTGCCTCATGTACGGGGAGGGCTGCTCGGCCCTCCCCGACGGTGTGCTCCACACCCTCTTCTGGAGTGCCGTGGCACTCGGCCTCACGGCGGCCGCGCTGCCCCGCACGCGGTGGGCTTCCGCCAGGTACTGGGCCGTGATCCTGCAGTGGTGCGCGCAGACGGTGCTCTGTCTGCTGATCGTCAGCGGGGCGTGAGGGCGGCGCCCCCATGCCGTGCGGTCAGTGGTGGAGGACCATCTCCTTGGCCCGGCGGTACTCCTCGTCGGTGATGTCGCCCTTGGCCCGGATCTCGGAGAGCTTGGCGAGCTGCTCCGCCTCGTCGGCGGGGCCGGCGGTGCCGACGGTCTCGCGGACGTACTGGTCCGTCTCCCGCAACTTGGCCCGGACGTGCTCCTGCTCACGCCGGCCCATGCCCTTGCCCCGGGCGATGACGTAGACGAAGACGCCCAGGAACGGAAGGACGAGCGCGAAGACCAGCCAGCCCGTCTTGGCCCAGCCGCCGAGCCCGTCGTCCCGGAAGATGTCGACGACCACGCGGAACAGCAGGAAGAACCACATGACCCACAGGAAGATCCACATGATCGTCCAGAAGGCCCCCAGGAGGGGGAAGTCGTAGGCCAGGTTCACGGTGCTTTCCATGGTTTCTCCTGTCGTGTGCGTACGCCTTCGGGAGGGCCGGCGTCAGCCGGGGGTCGGCGCCGACCGGCCGTCGGCGGGCGGGTGTCGCTCCGGGCCGGAGGCCGCCGCGAGCATGCCGAGGATGATCAGTACGAGGACGACGATGCCGAGGATGAGCGCCACCGCGCCGGGGGTGGGGTAGTTCCACAGCACCAGGGCGAGCGCGCCGCCGCCGATGGCGATACCGGTGGTCCACTTGACGTGGGCGGCCAGCCAGCGGCCGGTGTCGCCGGTGCGCAGACCGCGGCGCGCCATGGCCCGCCCGGTGGCGCCGGTCCCCTTCGCCGCCGTCCCTCTGACCCACCGCGCAGGGCGCGAGGGGCCGTACAGGTACGCGGCCAACGCCGTGATCACCGCGATGACCAGGACCGTGACGTTGCTGTTCTTGAGGAAGCGGATGAAGGTGTCGTAGATGTCGGCCGCGGCATTCCTCGGCAGTGCGCTCGACGGGACGGAGTCCAGATAGACCGACCGCATCACGGCGAGGCCGACGAGCAGCACGATCATCATGATCCCGATGCCGATCGCCGTCGCCATCAGCGCCACGCGGTGTCTGGGCGCGCTCCATATGGCGAGCGCCGACAGGACGAGCACCAGGACGGGGAGCCAGGTGCCGACCACGTCCAGCAGGCGCATGGCGTCCTGGGCTTCGTTCAGTTTGTCGGTCTTCAACAGGGTGACCTTCTTGTCGACGTCGGGGATCTTCGACGCCTGATCGAAACCCGCACCCACCAGCTCCTTCTTGACCTCGTCGATGAGGGTGCCGATATTCAGGTCGATGCTGTCAGTGCCGGCCTGGATCGCGCTGTCGCCCTCGCCGGTGAGGACCTTGACCACGGCGGCGTGGGCCCGCCGGTTGGCGTTGTCCCACACCTCGGCGAACTGGTCGCTGGTCACCACCCTGTTCACGACGGAGTGCACAGCCGAGCTGAGCGCGCTCTTCAGCGGTCCGGTGAGCGCATCGGCGCCCTGGACCACCTGGGGCGGCGCCCCTTCTTTCTGCAGGGTCCGTCCGATGGCGTCGGTGAAGGCGGCGACGTCGACGCTGTCGACCACGCGCTTGGTGAGCCGGTCGGTCACGGTGTTCTGGACGGAGGGTTTCGTCGCGATGGGGGCGACGGTCTGGACGTACCGGTCGGTGTCCGACACCTCGGAGTCCACCCAGGCGGCGACCACGGCGAGCGGCGCCAACAGGAAGGCCACGAGCAGCAGTACGGAGGTGGCGGCGTACCGCAGACCCCGGTGGCGGCCGTGGGCGGCCTTGCGCAGCCGTTCGTATTCGTCACGTTCCGCAGCACTCAACGGAGGTTCGCCGGTCGGACGGCCGGCACCTTCGGAAGCCGATGAAGAGCCACCGGAAGCAGCCATGGAACTCCCCTTGGCGGACGGGCACTCCTCTGAGTGCAGGGGCAGGGGCAGGGGCAGG
>NZ_LIRK01000710.1:13110-13633 GCF_001419765.1 Streptomyces torulosus | reverse complement strand
CCCCTGAAAAAGCAGGGGCTGCGCCCCGTGCTTTTTCAGCGGCCCGCAGGGGCCGTTGCCTTTAGGGGCGCGGGGAACTGCGCGGCCAGCCCCCACCGGACCCGCACCCGCCGACGAACCCGCAACCCCACACGCTCCCGCCCCCTATCCAGGAGCCCCCCATGACGACGGCCGTAGCCGCACCCTTCCGTTTCTTCTCTCTTCAGGTCGTGCGGACGGAGCGGCTGGGGCCGTCTCTCGTGCGCGTCTCCTTCGCGGGGGACGATCTGCGGTTCTTCCTGTCCGACGGGAGGGACCAGTCGCTGTCGCTGTTCCTGCCGCATCCGGGGCAGGACGCCCCCGTCGTTCCCTACGAGCTGGGCAACGGGTGGTGGCAGGCGTGGCGGGAGTTGCCGGACGACGTGCGGGCGGTGATGCGCTCGTACACGCTGCGGGGGCTGCGGGCCGACGGGCGCGGGGAGACCGTCGAGATCGACATCGACTTCGTGCTGCACGGGGTGGAGCCGGGGGCCGCCGTGCCCGC
>NZ_LIRK01000710.1:0-13068 GCF_001419765.1 Streptomyces torulosus | reverse complement strand
ACGGCGCTGCCCGCCGCCTCGGCGATCCTGGAGTCGCTGCCCGCCGGGATGCCGGCACGGGTCTGGTTGGAGGTCCACCACGCGGGGGACATCCAGGACCTGTCCACCGAGGCCGACGCCGAGATCACCTGGCTGGTGCGCGGCGAGGGCGCGCCGTCCACGCTGGACGCCGTCCGTACCGCCCCGCTGCCGCCCGGCCGGNNTCGCCGGTGAGTCCGGCCGGGTCAAGGAGCTGCGCCGGCATCTCGTGCGGGAGCGCGGGATCGACAAGCGGCGCGTGACCTTCGTCGGGTACTGGCGTGAGGGCCTGACGGAGGAACAGCTGCGCGAGCGCGGCGAGTAGACCCGACGCGCCAACTGCCCGCCGCCCAGGAGTGACTGAAGTGATGACGGTCACGAACGAGGCATGACCTCACTCAACTTAGTTAGGTTAGGCTTCCCTAAACTGAACCGGTGATGCGCCCCTTCTCCTCGCCCATCGGCCCCCACTCCCGCCTCACCGTCCCACCCGGACCGCCCCCGCTCGGAGGACCTCCCCATGCGCTCGCACCTGCTCAATGACACGACCGCGGAGCGGTACCGCCGCACCGTGACCGAAGGCGTGGAGCGGGTGGCGGCCAAACTCGCCACCACCGACCGACCGTTCACCGGTGTCGGCGTCGACGCCCTCGCTCCCGCCATCGAGCAGATCGACCTCGACAAGCCGCTGCACGACACGGCCGCCGTCCTCGACGAACTCGAGGACGTCTACCTCCGGGACGCGATCTACTTCCACCACCCCCGCTACCTCGCCCACCTCAACTGCCCGGTCGTCATCCCGGCCGTGCTCGGCGAGGCCGTCCTGTCCGCCGTCAACTCCTCGCTGGACACCTGGGACCAGTCCGCGGGCGGCACGCTGATCGAGCGGAAGCTCATCGACTGGACCAACGAGCGCGTCGGCTTCGGCCCCGCCGCCGACGGCGTGTTCACCTCCGGCGGCTCGCAGTCCAACCTCCAGGCCCTGTTCCTCGCCCGGGAGGAGGCGAAGCCGGGGCCCGGCGGGTGGCAGGGGCCGGCCGACAACACCCGACTGCGGATCTTCGCCTCCGAGGTCAGCCACTTCAGTGTGAAGAAGTCCGCGAAGCTGCTGGGCCTCGGACAGGACGCGGTCGTCTCCGTCCCGGTCGACGCCGACAAGCGGATGCAGACCATGGCGCTCGCCCGTGAGCTGGAGCGCTGCAAGGCCGAGGGCCTCGTCCCCATGGCCGTCGTCGCCACCGCCGGCACCACCGACTTCGGGTCCATAGACCCGCTGCCCGAGATAGCCGAGCTGTGCGCCCAGTACGGGGCGTGGATGCACGTCGACGCCGCCTACGGCTGCGGACTGCTCGTCTCCCGCAAGCGGCGCGCCCTGCTCGACGGGATCGAGCGGGCCGACTCGGTCACCGTCGACTACCACAAGTCCTTCTTCCAGCCGGTGAGTTCGTCCGCCGTCCTGGTCCGGGACGGGGCGACCCTGCGCCACGCCACGTACCACGCGGAGTACCTCAACCCGCGCCGTATGGTCACCGAGCGCATCCCCAACCAGGTCGACAAGTCCCTCCAGACCACGCGCCGCTTCGACGCGCTGAAGCTGTGGATGACCCTGCGCACGATGGGCGCCGACGGCGTCGGGCGACTCTTCGACGAGGTCTGCGACCTGGCGGAGGAGGGCTGGCGGCTGCTCGCCGCCGACCCGCGCTACGACGTGGTCGTGGAGCCCCGGCTGTCCACGCTGGTCTACCGCTACATCCCCGAGACCGTCACCGACCCGGCCGAGATCGACCGCGCCAACCTGTACGCCCGCAAGGCCCTGTTCGCCTCCGGCGACGCCGTGGTGGCGGGCACCAAGGTGGGCGGCCGCCACTACCTGAAGTTCACCCTGCTCAACCCCGAGACCACGGTCGACGACATCGCCGCCGTGCTCGATCTGATCGCCGGCCACGCCGAGCAGTACCTGGGAGAATCCCTTGACCGCGTCGCTTCCTGAATCCGCCGTGCACGTCCACGACTTCATCGGCATCGGACTGGGACCCTTCAACCTCGGCCTGGCCTGCCTCACCGAGCCCATCGCCGAACTCGACGGGATCTTCCTGGACGCGAAGCCGCACTTCGAGTGGCACTCGGGGATGTTCCTCGACGGCGCCCACCTGCAGACCCCGTTCATGTCGGACCTGGTCACCCTCGCCGACCCGACGTCGCCGTACTCCTTCCTCAACTACCTGAAGGACTCCGGCCGGCTGTACTCGTTCTACATCCGCGAGAACTTCTACCCCCTGCGCGTCGAGTACGACGACTACTGCCGCTGGGCCGCGAACCGGCTGAGCAACGTCCGCTTCGGCACGACGGTCACCGAGGTGACGTACGAGGACGACGTGTACGCCGTACGGACGGCCGGCGGCGACGTCCTGCACGCCCGCAGGCTGGTCCTCGGCACCGGCACCGTCCCCTACCTCCCCGAGGCGTGCGAGGGGCTGGGCGGCGACTTCTTCCACAACGCGCGGTACACGCACCGCAAGACGGAGCTGCTGAAGAAGAAGTCGATCACGATCGTCGGCAGCGGCCAGAGCGCCGCGGAGATCTACCACGAGCTGCTGTCCGAGATCGACGTCCACGGCTACCAGCTCAACTGGGTCACCCGCTCCCCGCGCTTCTTCCCGCTGGAGTACACCAAGCTGACGCTGGAGATGACGTCCCCGGACTACATCGACTACTTCCGCGCGCTGCCCGAGGAGACCCGCTACCGGCTGGAGAAGCAGCAGAAGGGCCTGTTCAAGGGCATCAACTCGGAGCTGATCGACTCCATCTTCGACCTGCTCTACCAGAAGAACGTGACCGCCGGCGGCCGCCCGGTCCCGACCCGGCTGCTCACCAACTCGTCCCTGAACAGCGCCGCCTACCAGGACGGGCGGTACACGCTCGGCTTCCGCCAGGACGAGCAGGGCAAGGACTTCGAGATCGAGACCGAGGGCCTGGTCCTCGCCACCGGCTACCACTACCGGCCGCCGGCGTTCCTCGCCCCGATCCGCGACCGGCTCGTCTTCGACGGCCACGGCCGCTTCGACGTGGCCCGCAACTACGCCGTCGACACCACCGGCCGCGGGATCTTCCTGCAGAACGCGGGCGTCCACACCCACAGCGTCACCTCGCCCGACCTGGGCATGGGCGCCTACCGCAACGCGTCCATCATCCGCGAGCTGCTGGGCACCGAGTACTACCCGGTCGAGAAGACCATCGCCTTCCAGGAGTTCGCCGTATGACCTTCGCCTTCCGCCCCCTGGACCCGCTGAAGGACGCCGAGCTGCTGCACGGCTGGGTCACGCACCCGAAGGCCGCGTACTGGATGATGCAGGACGCCCGGCCGGCGGACGTCGAGCGCACCTACTGGGAGATCGCGGCCGACCCGCACCACCACGCCCTGCTGGGCCTGCGCGACGGCGAGCCCGCGTTCCTCATGGAGAAGTACGATCCGGCCCACCGCGAGCTGGTGGGCCTGTACGAGCCGGAGCCCGGCGACGTCGGCATGCACTTCCTGGTGCCGCCGACGGACACCCCCGTGCACGGATTCACCCGGTCCGTGATCACCGCCGTGATGGCGCACCTCTTCGAGGACCCGGCCACCCGCCGTGTCGTCGTCGAGCCGGACGTGTCCAACACGGCGGTGCACGCGCTCAACGCGTTCGTCGGTTTCGTCCCCGACCGTGAGATCGACAAGCCGGAGAAGCGCGCACTACTGAGTTTCTGTACGCGAGAGCAGTTCTTCGAGAAGCGCGGCCTCGCCGCCCGAGGAGTCCCCGTATGACCCTGTCCGATGCCGTGGCGCACCTGTCCCCCCACCGCTGGGCACGGGCCAACCGCCTGCTCATCCGCAAAGCCCTCGCCGAGTTCGCCCATGAGCGGCTCATCACGCCGGAGGCCACCGCCGACGGCCGCTTCGAGGTCCGCGGCGACGACGGTCAGACCCGCTACGGGTTCACCGCGCGGCGCTACGCCCTCGACCACTGGCAGGTCGACGCCGACTCGATCACCCGTCACCGGGACGGCGTCGACCTCCCCCTCGCCGCCCTGGACTTCTTCATCGAACTGAAGGGGTCCCTGGGGCTCAGCGACGAGATCCTCCCCGTCTACCTGGAGGAGATCTCCTCCACCCTCTCCGGCACCTGCTACAAGCTGACCAAACCGCAGATCCCGGTCACCGAGCTGGTGGACGCCGGCTTCCAGGCCATCGAGACGGGGATGACCGAGGGCCACCCCTGCTTCGTCGCCAACAACGGCCGCCTCGGCTTCGGCGTCCACGAGTACCTGGCGTACGCCCCCGAGACGGCGAGCCCGGTCCGCCTGGTCTGGCTGGCCGCGCACCGCTCCCGGGCGGCGTTCACGGCGGGCGTCGGCATCGAGTACGAGGCGTTCCTGCGGGACGAGCTGGGCGCGGAGACCGTCACCCGCTTCACCTCCGTCCTCACCGACCTGGAACTCGATCCGGCCGACTACCTGTTCATCCCGGTCCACCCCTGGCAGTGGTGGAACAAGCTCTCCGTCACCTTCGCCGCCGAGGTCGCCCAGCGGCACCTCGTGCTGCTCGGCGAGGGCGACGACGAGTATCTGGCCCAGCAGTCCATCCGGACCTTCTTCAACAGCTCCAGCCCCGGGAAGCACTACGTCAAGACGGCCCTGTCCGTCCTCAACATGGGCTTCATGCGCGGCCTGTCCGCGGCGTACATGGAGGCGACCCCGGCGATCAACGACTGGCTGGCCGGGCTGATCGAGAACGACCCGGTGCTGAAGTCGACGGGCCTGTCGATCATCCGCGAGCGCGCCGCCGTCGGCTACCGGCACCTGGAGTACGAGGCCGCCACCGACCGGTACTCCCCGTACCGCAAGATGCTGGCCGCGCTGTGGCGGGAGAGCCCCGTGTCCGGGCTCCAGGAGGGCGAGTCCCTGGCGACGATGGCCTCCCTGCTCCACGTCGACCACGAGGGCAACGGCTTCGCCGCGGCCCTCGTCGAACGCTCGGGCCTGACCCCGACGGAGTGGCTGCGCCGCTACCTGGAGGCGTACCTCACCCCGCTCCTGCACAGCTTCTACGCCTACGACCTGGTGTTCATGCCGCACGGCGAGAACGTCATCCTGGTTCTGAAGGACGGCGTGGTCGAGCGGGCGATCTACAAGGACATCGCCGAGGAGATCGCGGTCATGGACCCGCAGGCGGTGCTCCCGCCGACGGTCGAGCGGCTGCGCGTGGACGTCCCCGACGACAAGAAACTCCTGTCGATCTTCACGGACGTCTTCGACTGCTTCTTCCGCTTCCTCGCCGCCCAGCTGGCCGAGGAGAACGTGTTGGAGGAGGAGGACTTCTGGCGGACGGTCGCCGAGACGGTCCGCGACCACCAGCGGGCGCTGCCGGAACTCGCCGACAAGTTCGCCCAGTACGACTTGTTCGCCCCCGAGTTCGCGCTGTCCTGCCTCAACCGGCTCCAACTGCGCGACAACCGCCAGATGGTCGACCTGTCGGACCCGGCGGGCGCGCTCCAACTGGTCGGCGACCTGAAGAACCCGATAGCGAACCTGTAGCCCCCGGCAAGCCCCCAAGAGCAGACGGGCACCTCGGAGTACGGTCCTCCGAGGTGCCCGTCGCGTGAGGCCGATGAATTGCGGGTGCGGCTGAGTGGGGGCTGGTCGCGCAGTTCCCCGCGCCCCTGAAAGCGACCGGGGAAGCGCCCCGTGCTTTTCAACGGCCACACGCGAGGAAGGCCGGGCCGCAGGCCCAAGCCCGCACCCGCCGACGAGACCCGGACCCCCGCCCCCTACCGCGCGGGCCAGTCCACCTGCGGCGACCGGTGATACCCGATCCCGAGCGCCTCCCACCGCGGCCCCTGGGCAGCGAGCCGCACGCGATACCCCTCCCATCCCAGCGCACCCGCCGGCGACCAGCCCAGCTCGGCCACACCCGGCAGCCTCGGGAACACCATGTGATCCATGTCGGCCGGCGTCACGATCGTCTCCGTCCACAGCGGCGCCTCGACCCCCCGCACTGCGGACTCCGGCACCCCCGCCCCCGCCAGATAGGCGCCCGGATCCCAGTCGTAGGACCGCCGCACCTCCACGTACCCCGCCCAGTCGAGCCCCAGCCGCGTGTCCCTGTCGTACTTCATGTCGAGGTAGATCCGGTCGGCCGGTGAGAGGACGATCCCCGTGCCGTTGCGGGCGGCGGCCGCGACCCGCTCCTTCTCCTCCGGCTTGGTGCCATCGAGGCCCCAGTACTGGGCGAGGGCGCCCCGTGCCGGGGTCGCGCCGGTGAGCTGGTGCCAGCCGACGACGGTCTTGCCGTACCGGGCGACGACCGGCTGCACCCGGTCCATGAACGTCGCGTAGTCCGCATGGCTGGTGGAGTGCGCCTCGTCGCCGCCGATGTGGAGATAGCGGCCGGGGGTGAGCGCGGCCAGCTCCCGCACGACGTCGTCCACGAAGTCGTACGTCACGTCCTTGTCGACGCACAGCGAGCTGAAGCCGACGTCGGTGCCGGTGTAGAGCGGGGGCGCGACGCCGTCGCAGTTCAGCTCGGCGTAGGAGGCGAGGGCCGCGTTGGTGTGGCCGGGCATGTCGATCTCGGGGACGACCTCCAGGTGGCGGGAGGCCGCGTACCGGACGATCTCCCGGTAGTCGGCCTTCGTGTAGAACCCGCCGGGGCCGCCGCCGACCTGGGTGGAGCCGCCGTGGGCGGCGAGCCGCGGCCAGGAGTCGACGGCGATGCGCCAGCCCTGGTCGTCGGAGAGGTGCAGATGCAGCTTGTTGAACTTGTAGAGCGCCAACTGGTCGACGTACCGCTTGACCTGGTCGACGGTGAAGAAGTGCCGGGACACGTCGAGCATGGCCCCGCGCCAGCCGTAGCGCGGGACGTCCTCGACGGTGCCGCCGGCGACCGTCCAGGGTCCCGGCTGCACGGAGTCCTTCTCGACCGCCGACGGCAGCAGTTGGCGCAGGGTCTGTACCCCGTGGAAGAGGCCGGCGGCCGTGCGGGCGGTGATCGTGACGCCGGAGCGGGCGCTGCGCAGCCGGTACCCCTCCTGCCCGAGCGCCGGCTCGTGCGCGGCCAACCGCAGCCGGACATCGCCGCCTTCGCCCCTCGCCCGGTCCGTCACGGGCAGCCGGTAGCCGGTCGACGGCCGCAGGACGCCCGCCAGGTACTCCCCCACCCGGCGCGCCTCGGGGCCACCGTCCACGACGACGCGCGCGCCGCTCGTCAGCCGGTACGGCGTACCCCCGGCCTCGACCCGGGCGGGGGCCGGGATCACCTGCCCGAGGGGGACCGTGGTGACTTCGGCGTTCTCGGACACGGGCGCGGCTCCCACGGCGAAGATCCCGGACACCACGAGCAGCAGCGCACCGAGAAGGCGAGTCGATCTGTGGCGCGGTCTCACAACGTGCTCCCTCCCACAACCGAACGGACGACACCACCATCCCCGCAATGCGCCGCCAGGTCTAGACCATCTCGGTGCACGGCCGGTGAAAGAATCCCCGCATGGCGGAAATCCTGCAGCGGGACGGGTCGTGGACCTTCGACGGTGACACCCTGCGGCTCACGCCGGGCCGCGACAAGAGCGTGAGTCTCCTCCGCAAGACACTCGGTGAACTCTCCGTCCCCCTGGGCGCGTTGGCGGGGATCTCGTTCGAGCAGGGCAGGAGGTCGGGGCGGTTGCGCCTGCGGCTGCGCGACGGCGCCGACCCGCTGCTCCAGGTGACGGGCGGGCGGCTCACCGACGGCAACGACCCGTACCAGCTGAGCGTCGACGCCGAGCGGTACGGGGTCGCCGAGTACGTCGTGGACGAGATACGCAACGCGCTGCTGCTGGACCATGTGCCCGCCGACGCGGTGGGCGCGTATCTGCTGCCGGGCCCGGTCGTCCCGCTCTCCGTCTCCGCCGGGGACGGCACGGCGAGCTTCGACGGCGAGCACGTACACCTGGAGTGGAACTGGAAGACGGAGGACGCGAAGGCGGCGGCCGGACCCCGGACGCTGGCACTGGCCGACATCGCGGCCGTGGAGTGGCAGCCCTCGGTGGGCCTGGAGAACGGCTGTCTGCGCTTCACCGTGCGGAACGCGCCGACCAAGGCGCCGGCCAAGTACGACCCCAACTCCGTGGAGTTGTGGGGCTTCAAGAAGGACCCGCTGATGGCGCTGGTCGCGGCGGCCGTACAGGCCAGGCTGCCGCATCCGTCGAGCGCCGGCGACACCGCGCCGAAGCAGCCCGCGCCCGCCGGCGGCGGGGACGACCACGACGCCCTGCTGCGCCGCCTGCGCGAACTGGGCGAGCTGCACAGGTCGGGTGTCCTCACGGACGAGGAGTTCACGCTGGCCAAGCAGGCGGTCCTCAAGCGCATGTGACACGCCCGGGGACCGCCCGGCGCCCCTGAGGCGTTATTTGGCCCTGCGCGCCACCGTGAAGTGGTCGACCTGCTCGCCGGTCTCGGCGATGCCGCGCACGGTCAGCGTAGTGTGCCGTCCCTTCGGCGCGGGCTTCACGTCCACCCGGAGGAACGAGTAGTCGAGGTAGCGCACCCGCGACCAGGCGACGGTCTCGTTCTGCTTGCCGTCCTTGGTGTTGATGAAGGACGCCACCGACTCGACCTCGTTCTCGTGGCCCTCGTAGGACTGCGGGGCGCTGAACGCGTAGAGGCTGCGGCCGGCCGCGCCCGCCGTGACATAGACCACGCCGTCGCTCTCCGGGTAGGCCGTGCCGCCGATCGGCAGTTTCCTGGCGACCTTGCCCGCCTTGATCACGTCGGTGCGCTCGTACTGGTGGTTGTGGCCGTTGATGACCAGGTCGACCGTGTACTTCTCGAACAGCGGCACCCACTCCTGGCGTACGCCGCCCTCCGAGGCGTGGGCGGTGGAGGTGCAGTAGGCGCAGTGGTGGAAGAAGACCACGATGAAGTCGATGTTCCCCCAAGATTCCACCGCAGGAGTCTGCCCGAAATCGGGCAGGATTCTTGCGAAACGCACGCCCGTACCCCAGGATCTACCGGGTGCACGACGAACTTGTCGATCATCTGACGCGGTCCACGCCCCTGAGCCGGGGCGAGGCACTGCGGGTGATCCAGGACGTGCTCGCGTACTTCGACGAGACGACGGAGGACTACGTCCGTCGCCGCCACCGCGAGCTCCAGGCCCAGGGCCTGGTGAACGCGGCGATCTTCGAAAGGATCGAGGCGGACCTGAAATACCGGGCGGTCGCGCCGCCGGAGCTCACGCTCAGGCAGCTGCGCCGCATCGTCTACGGCTGACGGGAAGGCCACGGACCCGGTCCACACCGACCGAGAAACGGGATACCCATATATGTGCGGAATTGTCGGCTACATCGGCAAGCGTGATGTCGCGCCGCTGCTCCTGGAGGGCCTGCAGCGCCTGGAGTACCGGGGCTACGACTCGGCGGGCATAGTGGTCACCTCGCCCAAGACGGCCGGCCTGAAGATGGTCAAGGCCAAGGGCCGGGTCCGCGACCTGGAGGCCAAGGTCCCCGCGCGCTTCAAGGGCACCACCGGTATCGCCCACACCCGCTGGGCCACCCACGGCGCCCCGTCCGATGTGAACGCCCACCCGCACATGTCGGCCGACAACAAGGTCGCCGTCGTCCACAACGGCATCATCGACAACGCCTCCGACCTGCGGAAGAAGCTGGAGGCGGACGGCGTCGAGTTCCTCTCCGAGACGGACACCGAGGTGCTCACCCACCTCATCGCCCGCTCCCAGGCCACCACCCTGGAGGAGAAGGTCCGCCAGGCGGTCCGCATCGTCGAGGGCACCTACGGCATCGCCGTGATGCACGCCGACTTCAACGACCGTATCGTCGTCGCCCGCAACGGCTCCCCGGTCGTCCTCGGCATCGGCGAGAAGGAGATGTTCGTCGCCTCGGACATCGCCGCGCTGGTCGCCCACACCCGGCAGATAGTGACCCTCGACGACGGCGAGATGGCCACCCTCAAGGCCGACGACTTCCGCACCTACACCACGGAGGGCACCCGCACCACCGCGGAGCCCACCACCGTGGAGTGGGAGGCGGCCTCGTACGACATGGGCGGCCACGACACGTACATGCACAAGGAGATCCACGAGCAGGCCGACGCCGTGGACCGTGTGCTGCGCGGCCGCATCGACGACCGGTTCTCCACCGTGCACCTCGGCGGCCTCAACCTGGACGCCCGCGAGGCGCGCCAGATCCGCCGGGTGAAGATCCTCGGCTGCGGCACCTCGTACCACGCGGGCATGATCGGCGCCCAGATGATCGAGGAGCTGGCCCGTATCCCCGCCGACGCCGAGCCGGCCTCCGAGTTCCGCTACCGCAACGCGGTCGTGGACCCCGACACCCTCTACGTCGCCGTCTCCCAGTCCGGTGAGACCTACGACGTGCTGGCGGCCGTCCAGGAGCTGAAGCGCAAGGGCGCCCGCGTCCTCGGTGTGGTGAACGTCGTCGGCTCGGCGATCGCCCGCGAAGCCGACGGCGGCATCTACGTCCACGCGGGCCCCGAGGTCTGCGTGGTCTCCACCAAGTGCTTCACCAACACGACGGTGGCCTTCGCGCTCCTCGCCCTGCACCTGGGCCGCACCCGTGACCTCTCGGTCCGCGACGGCAAGCGGATCATCGAGGGCCTGCGCAAGCTGCCCGGCCAGATCGCCGAGATGCTGGAGCAGGAGGAGGAGATCAAGAAGCTGGCCCTGGAGTACGCCGAGGCCCGCTCGATGCTCTTCATCGGCCGGGTCCGCGGCTACCCGGTCGCCCGTGAGGCCTCCCTCAAGCTCAAGGAGGTCTCCTACATCCACGCCGAGGCCTACCCCGCCTCCGAGCTGAAGCACGGCCCGCTGGCCCTGATCGAGCCGGCCCTCCCCACGGTCGCGATCGTCCCCGACGACGACCTGCTGGAGAAGAACCGCGCCGCCCTGGAGGAGATCAAGGCCCGCAGCGGCAAGATCCTCGCCGTCGCCCACCAGGAGCAGGAGAAGGCCGACCAGACGATCCTCGTCCCCAAGAACGAGGACGAGCTCGACCCGATCCTCATGGGCATCCCCCTCCAACTCCTCGCCTACCACACGGCGCTGGCCCTCGGCCGGGACATCGACAAGCCGCGCAACCTGGCGAAGTCGGTGACGGTGGAGTAGTCGGGGCCGCTCCGAGGAGCCCCTGACCTCCCGCGCACCGACCGAACGGACCCCCACGTGGTGACACCTCACCCGTGGGGGTCCGCTCATGTCGCCGGGGTCGCCCAACTCCCCGACACCGGCTGCCGTCAACCCGTGGCCGTCACACCCCGTCCGGCAGCCCGCCTGGGAAACGTCGTGGGCCAGTGGGCCAACGCCGCGGTGGCCGCGTACCAGGCCACCAGCCCGCCCACGGCGGCGACCCATCCGCCCGCCTTCGCGAGCCCGCCGCTGTCACCGAAGGACGCGACGGCCAGCAGCAGCATGGCCGCGCACAGCAGCCCGTACGTCGCCCGCGTGAGCGTCGCGGCGCCGGACGCCCCGACCGTCAGGCTCAGCGCGACGAGGGCGAACAGGAGCAGGAACAGCCCCGTCGCGTCGGCGGACCCGAGGTCGCCCACGGACCAGGTGAACCAGAGGGCGCCGAGCCCGGCGTAGGCCGTGCCCGTGAATCCGTCGCGGTCGCGGAAGGCGAGGAGACCGGCGACGAAGAGCGCGACGCCGCCGACATGGGCGGCGAGTGGGCCGGCGTCGGCCTCGGTCAGGCCGTCGATCATCCGGGTGTGCCCGAGACCGAACGCCAACAGGGTCAGTCCGAGAGCGAGTTGGCCGAGAGTCGTGGTGTTGCTTCCCGCGGAGACGTCGTTGTCCACGGCGGGGCTCCCTTCGTGCGTGTGCAGTGGTGCGGCGATCGGGTTATGCCCTTCACAAGGGCACAAACACCTCTACGCGCCAGTAGGTTCACACGCCGGTACACAGGGGACCCGCACGGACCTCAACCCATCCCACCTGCGGGGACCGGGAGTTACGGAAAGGAGGGAGTGCGAAGGAAGGGACGGGAAGGGAGCGGAGTGACGAGGGACCACGGGACGAGGCGCAACGGGACGGCGGACCACGGGACAGCGGGTCTCCGGGGCGGCATGGTCCACGGGGCGGCGCGTTCTACGGGATGACGATGACGGGCCGCTGCGCCCGCTTCGCGAGGCGTCCGGCGACGGAGCCGAAGATCCGCCCGACGAGGCCGTGCGTGGACCCGACGACGATCGCGTCGGCCTCGTACTCCCGCCCCACCTCTTCGAGTTCGTGGCAGATGTCACCGCCGCGCTCGACGAGGATCCACGGAACCTCGGCGAGATAGTCGGCGCAGGCGAGCTCCAGCCCGAGCACCTCGGTGCGGTGATCCGGTACGTCGACGAAGACCGGCGGCTCGCAGCCGGCCCACACGGTCGTGGGCAGCCGGTTGGCGACGTGGACGATGATCAGGCCCGAGCCGGAGCGGCGGGCCATGCCTATGGCGTAGGCGAGGGCGCGCTCACTGGACGTCGAACCGTCGAAGCCGACGACGACGCCGTGCTTGAAGGCGGGATCGCAGCTGGGGCGTGCCTCTTCCGCCGCGAGGGGGTCGGCCGCCGTGTGATCGGCGACGGGACGTCGCTTGCGGTCCGCGGAGTCGAAGAATTCGTGACCGGCCATGGGTGTCTCGGCGTTTGGATCCTCGTGGGTGGGACGACGTGGATGGGACGTCAGTGTGCGGCGGAGCTGTGTCCGGGAATCATCTTCCCAACCCCATACCCCCAAGGGTACGGCCGCACGCCTCCTCCGCGCACCGGCTCCGCGGGGTTCCAGGGAGCATGCACGACCCCCCGCCCGTAACGCAATGGTTGCTGCCACGTACAGCCGGTTCACGCCGCCCGGCCGGGGCGCCGTACGGCCGGAGTGCGCGCCGGGTGGTGCCCGGAGGTCCACCCGAGGGAACGTCGGCAGTGACCGACGGGTCGAACACGCGTTGAACCCCGGTAAGTCAGACCCGAGGGAGTCAGAAGCGAGCAAGCCCGTGTCCGCACCCCGCCCCGCCCGAC
>NZ_LIRK01000071.1 GCF_001419765.1 Streptomyces torulosus | reverse complement strand
CGACCTGCGCTCCACCGCGACCCGCCCCGTCGCCGGCCGTCACCTGCACGGCACGGTGGCCGTGCAGTGCATGCCGGAGGTGCCCGAGACGGAGGACCTGCTCGCCCTCGCGGAGCGGGAGCCGCTGATCGAGGCGGTGGTCGGCTGGGCGGACCTCACGTCGCCGGCGATCGGCGAGACGCTCGACCGACTGCTCGCCGGGCCGGGCGGCACGCATCTGCGTTCCCTGCGCCACCTCGTCCAGGGCGAGACGGAACCGGCCTGGCTGCAACGCCCCGATGTCGAACGAGGGTTGGCGGCGGCGAGGGACCGTGGGCTCTCCTACGACATCCTGGTCCGCAGCCACCAGTTCGACCAGGCGATCCGGCTGGCCGAACGCTTCCCCGACCTGCCCCAGGTGCTGAACCACGCGGGCAAGCCGGACATCGCCGGGCGCGACCTCGCGGAGTGGAGCGACCAGGTGCGACGGCTGGCCGCGCACGAGCACGTGGTCTGCAAGCTGTCGGGACTGATCACCGAGGCCGACCACGACAGCTGGACCACCGCCGACATCCGCCCGGTCTGGGACGTCCTGCTCGCGTCCTTCGGTCCGGACCGGCTGATGTTCGGCTCCGACTGGCCGGTCGCCAATCTCGCGGGCGGCTGGAACCGCTGGGCCGCCACCGTGGACGAACTGCTCACCGACTGCGCGGAGAGCGAGATCCACGCGCTCCTCGCCGGCACCGCGACCGCCTTCTACCGCCTCCCCGCCCGCAGCTGACCGTCGGCGCTCGTGCCGAGGGGACCTTGTCCCCGTCCGCATACCCGCACCGACAACACCCCCGGAGCCGCCGCATGAACGCTTTCCCGACCGACCGATCCAGCAGGAAGGGCAGACGATGAAGCCCTTCCCCTCCACCGTCCGCAGGCTGTCGGCCGTGCTGGCCACGGCCCTCTGCTCGACGCCGCTGACCTCCCTCACGCTGGCGGCCCCCGCCTCGGCCGCGGTCCAGGCCACCTACTACGTCGCCCCCGACGGCAGCGACACCAACGCCGGGACGATCTCCGCGCCGTTCAAGACCCTGCGGCACGCACGGGACGTCGTGCGCACCGTCAACGACGACATGACCGGCGACATCAACGTGTATCTGCGCGGCGGCAACTACCCCGTCAGCAGCACCGTCGACTTCACGTCGGCCGACTCCGGGACGAACGGCCACCGTGTCGTGTACGCCGCCTACCAGGACGAGAAGCCTGTGCTGAACGGCGGCGTCCCGGTGACCGGCTGGACCCAGCACAGCGGGAACATCTGGAAGGCGTCGCTGGACCGCGACGACAAGCTCCGCGCGCTCTACGTCGACGGCAAGCGCGCCCAGATGGCCTCCAAGACGATCTCCTCGGCCGGCTGCTACGGCACCTACACCATCACGGCCGGCCAGGCTCCCTGGGCATGGGAGTCGGGTTCGCAGTGCGACGGCGCCAAGTACAGCCTCGCCGATCTGCCCGCGGTCGCCGCCAACCAGGACGACGTGGAGATCAGAACGCAGACGACCTGGACATCGGCCATCGTGGGCGTCCGCCAGATCACCACGAGCTCGGACGGCGCCAACCGCGTGGCCCTGTTCCAGCAGCCGGGCGCGGCCATCGCCCAGGGACCGCCGAACGGCAGATTCGACGCCGGCGGCACCCACACCTTCATGAACGCGTACGAATTCCTCGACCAGCCCGGCGAGTTCTACTTCGACAAGGCGAAGCACACCGTCTACTACTACAAGTCGGGCTCCGAGGACATGACGTCGGCGAAGGTCTTCGCGCCGAACAACGTGTCCACCCTCCTCAGGGTCGCGGGCACGTCCACGACCGACCACGCGCGGAACATCACGTTCTCCGGGCTCACCGTCGAACACTCCGACTGGGGCCTGACCAATGTGGCGGGCTCCGTCTTCCGACAGGGCCAGCAGGGCAACTCCGGGTCCACCGTGTACGCGAGGAAGAACTTCCACGCGTACACCTACCGCAACGTCGACCTGCCGCCGGGCATCATCCAGATCGAGAACGCCGACGGCATCACCCTCCGGCGCAACACGGTGCAGCACACCGGCGCCGACGGGATCAACATGGTCAACGACGTGACCGACTCACAGCTGACCGGCAACGTCACGAACGACATAGCCGGCTCCGCGATCACCGTGGGGCACCCCCAGCACGTGTACATCGGGGACTACACCTCGACCAACAACGAGAAGTACCCGGTGAACGTCGAGGGACTCTGCAAGAACATCTCGATCACGAACAACTACCTCTACGACAGCGCGGTGTTGTTCCAGGGCTCCAGCCCCGTGTCGGCGTACTTCGTGGACTCCCTGTCCGTGGAGCACAACCGGATCGAGAAGTCCTCATGGGCGGGCATCACCCTCGGCTGGGGCTGGTGGAACTTCGACGGTTCGACGAACTCCATCAATCCCGGGAACCCGACCACCACGGCGAAGAACAACACCGTCCGCTACAACCAGATCGTCAACACGATGCAGACGCTCGCTGACTCCGCCCCCATCTACACCCTGGGAGCGCAGCCGGGAACCGAGATCAGCGACAACTACATCCAGGGCGTTCCGGCCGGCCACAAGTACGGCCTGCACCCCGATGAAGGCTCCGCCTTCATCAACTTCCACGACAACGTGCTCGACGTGGACAAGGACCTCACGTCTGTCATCCACTCCGGCACGTGGGGCCGTCAGCACGACCTGAAAATCACCAACACCTACGGCACCGTCAACAAGATCTGGGACAAGGGCGTCCCGAACAGCACCATCCAGGACGTGCGCGCGTACGTGGACAACGTGTGGCCGTCACCGGCGTACGCCATCGCCGTGAACGCGGGCCTGGAGGACGCCTACAAGGGCCTCGTCCCCAGCAGCAGAGTGGCCCTGCAGGACGACGCGCTGCCCGCCAGCACCTTCACCGGCAAGGGCGTCATGACCATTCCGGTGCGCAGCCCGGGAGACTCCGCCAAGACGCTCTGGCTGGCTCCCGCCGGTACGACGACGTTCGCCGCCGGTCCCACCAAGACCAGCGCGAGCGGCACCTCGACGAGCATCCGCGTCCCGCAGACGGCGGGTGACTACCGGCTCTACGTCGTGGACGCCCAGGGCAACGCGTCCCCCGCGTCGAACGCCCTCGTACGGCAGCGCTGGAGCCACGTCGACGACAAGGCCGCGGGCGTGACCTACTCCGGGACCTGGTCGAACTGGAACGACACGAAGGACATGAACGGGTCCGAGAAGTTCACGAACACCACGGGCAACTACGCCGAGTTCTCCTTCACCGGCACGGGCGTGCGGTACCTCAGCATGACGCAGCCGAACATGGGCAAGGTGGACGTCTACATCGACGGCACCCTGGCCCAGGCGGGCATCGACGCCTACGCCTCGACGGTGACGAAGCAGGTGCCGCTGTTCGAGAAGACGGACCTGGCCTCGGGCCCACACACGATCAGGGTGGTGTGCACCGGGACGAAGAACACCGCCTCCTCCGGCACCGTCTGCGCCCTGGACGCGTTCGCCTCCATCCAGTTCCCCGCGACGAACGCCAACTACAAGGTGGTCAACAAGAACAGCAACAAGGCGATCGACGTCTCAGGCGCGTCGAAGTCCGCCGGTGCGAATGTCATCCAGTGGACCGACTCCGGAGCCGTGAACCAGAACTGGCGCTTCGCCCCGGTGGGTGACGGCAGTTACGAGATCGTCAGCCGGAACAGTGGCCTGCTCATGGACGTCAGCGGTGCTTCCACCGCGGACGGCGCGACCGTCATCCAGTCGTCCGACACCAACGCGGCGAACCAGCGCTGGACACTGGTCGCCACCGGAAACGGCTACTACAAGATCAAGAACGTGAACAGCGACAAGGTGCTCGACGTGTCCTCCGGCGGCACTCAACTCGTCCAGAACACGGACACGAACGCCAACAGCCAGCTGTGGAAGGTGGTCAACGTGGACTGACCCTTCAGCCACCGCGACCCCCGGCGACGGTGCCGGCCGTACGAGCCGGCACCGTCGCCGTTGTGGTGGTTGGGTTCGGCCGGCGAGGCGGAGGGCGCGCTCCGGGTCCTCCCGTCAGGCGTGCGGTGCGCCGGCCGCTCCAGGGCCGGTGGCGGACGTCGTCGCCGTGACCGTCCATGCCGCCACGCCCCACAGGGAGAGCGCGGACATGAGGCCCACCGCGAGGCGCACGGTCTCGTCGGGGCCGTTCGTAAGCCAGAGGGTCGTGCCCGCGACCCCGGAGGCGATCAACAGGGCGGCCGGTACGCGCAGTCGGGGCTGCTCGAATACCACCGCCAACGGCAGGAAGTGCAGCCCGACCACCACCGCGACCAGCGGCGGAATGAGCACCGGCACATCGAGGGAGCGGCACAGCGCTGCGATGGTGATGATCAGCAGCCACTGGAGGGCGTTGATCTGGTTGAACCGCCGGCGCCGGTCGGCCGGGAACGGCCCCCCGGCCGACGCGGGGAGGAAGCGGCGCGCGGCCAGCATCAGCCCCACCGTGACGACACCACCGACGCCGATCAGAACCAGCCGCGTCCACCCGCCCCACGGACTCGTGCCCAGCAGCCACCAGCCGAGCCCGAACAACGCGAGAAACCCCACCCCTGACTTGAACATGACCACGACCTTAGGCGGAAGTGCCGCCCGCCAGCCCCGACTTCTCCACTCGTTCTCGGTCGGCCGCCACGAAGGGTTTCCGCAGTGGGGAGCGCACCTCCCACTCGGTGCGCTGTCACAGCACCCTCCTCGGGTTCACGGTCTGTCGGCCCCAGTCGATCACGACCGTCCCCGGGTCACGACAGCGAGCCCGGCGGCCGGGGGACGGTGAGGGCTCCCGGCCGCCGAGCGGCGGTTCAACCGTCAGCGGCCCTATGAGGGGGTGACGGCGTCGTGCGCGCGGCTGCGGCGCAGGCGGTCGCGGAGCAGGGCGACGCCCACGACGCCCACGGCCACCAGGGTGGACAGGACCACCTGGTCGCGGCCGCCGCCGTCGGCGGTGTCGGTGAGCATGTAGCACAGCACGAACGTGATCATCGCGATGGTGGCCCAGGTCAGGTACGGGTAGAGCCACATCCTGACGACCAGCTTGTCCGGCGTCTCCCGCTGGATGATCCTGCGCATCCGCAGCTGGGAGAAGCAGATCACCAGCCAGACGAACAGGGCGATCGCACCGGAGGAGTTGAGCAGGAACTGGAAGACCGTGTCCGGCCACAGGTAGTTGAAGGCGACCGCGACGAAGCCGAAGACCACCGAGGCCAGGATGGCGGTCCGCGGCACCCCGCGGCCGGTGGTGCGGGCGAACGGGGCCGGCGCGTCGCCGCGGCGGCCGAGCGAGAACGCCATCCGGGAGGCCGTGTAGAGGCCGGAGTTGAGGCAGGACAGCACCGAGGTCAGCACGATGGCGTTCATGATCTGGCCGGCGTGCGGGATGCCGATGGAGTTCAGCGCGGCCACGTACGAGCCGTCCTTGAGGATCGCCGGGTCGTCCCAGCGCAGCAGCGACACCACGACCAGGATGGAGCCCAGGTAGAACACCGCGATCCGCCAGATCACGCTGTTGGTGGCCTTGGTGACCGCGGCCCGCGGGTTCTGGGTCTCACCGGCGGCCAGGGTGACGATCTCGCTGCCCATGAAGGAGAAGACGACCATCAGGATGCCCGTGAGGATCGCCCCTGGTCCATGGGGCAGGAACCCGCCGTGCCCGGTGAGGTTGGCCAGGCCCGTCGCCGGGTGGTCCGAGCCGGGCAGCAGACCGAAGACGGCGAGCCCGCCGACCACGATGAACGCGGCGATGGCGACGACCTTGATCCCGGCGAACCAGAACTCGAACTCGCCGTAGGAGCCGACCGAACCGAGGTTGGTCGCGGTGAGCACGACCATGACGATCAGCGCCCAGCCCCACTGCGGGACGCCGGGTATCCACCCGGTGAGGATCTTGGCGCCGGCGGTCGCCTCCACGGCGAGCACCACGACCCAGAAGAACCAGTACAGCCAGCCGATGGTGAAGCCGGCCCAGCGACCGAGCGCCCGGTCGGCGTAGGCGGAGAACGAGCCGGAGGTGGGGTTGGCCGCGGCCATCTCGCCGAGCATCCGCATCACGAGGACGACGAGGGCGCCGACGAGGGCGTAGGAGATCAGGATTCCGGGGCCCGCGGCGGCGATGCCCGAGCCGGAGCCGACGAACAGGCCGGCGCCGATGACACCGCCGATCGCGATCATCGACAGA
>NZ_LIRK01000709.1 GCF_001419765.1 Streptomyces torulosus | reverse complement strand
CCTCACCCCCTTCACCCCCTTCACCCCCTGCTTCCCGGCATCTGCCGAGTGGCGTCCACGCCGCCGTGCGGCCGGGGTGCGCACTGCTCCGGCTGGAAACGACGGAGTCGCGTGAAGGCGTCCTGGACGGTGCCTGGTGGCCGCGGTCGCGCGACATCGGTGCCGAGCTGCCCGCGCTGGTGAGCGCCCTCATCGCACACCTCGGCCCCGTGACGCGTGTCGGGCTGGACTCCGCCGCCTGGGAAGGGCTCCCGACGCGGATCGTCGTCGACGACCGGGTGGTGCACATCGACTCCTTCCCGGTGGGCGATGACACCGTCCTGATCACCCGCGGCGACCAGGACGTGTTCTCACTGCTGGTGGTCCCCCCGCACGCGACACCGGAGGCCGCGCATGCCGCGATGGCCCAGGCCGTCCGGGCCGACAACATCAGCCAGGCGGAACAGATCCTCATCGACACCAGAAGCGAGTGAAGGCCGTCCGACGGACGAGCCGTCGCTCGACCGAGGCGGACGGGTGACAGCGATGAAGATCATCCACGCCACTCCACCATGAGCAGCGTCGCGTCATCCGTGGTGTGTCCGCCCCGCGCCCGCTTCAGCGTGTGGGACAGAGAACGCGTCACCGCCCGAACCCCGCGGCCGGTTCTCTCCAACTGGTTCACACAGGAGATCAGCTGGCCCTCCCCGAACTCCTCCCTGCCTGTCTTGTGCTCCTCGACCAGTCCGTCGGTGAAGCAGAGCACGCGGTCCCCCCGCTCCAGTCCCAGTTCGCTGATCCGTGGCTCCGCACCGCCCAGGCCGACAGGGAGGGTCGTCGGGGCGGTCAGGCGGCCCGCGACGCGATGGTCGCGGACGAGGATCGGCGGCGGATGCCCCGCGTTGACCCACTGGACCCGCCCTGTCGTCGTGTCCAGCTGCATCATCTGCGCGGTGACGAAATGCTCGGGACCGAACTGCTCCGCCACCGCGCGGTCCATGAAGTCGTAGATCTCCGACAGCCCGATGCCGGCGCGGCGGGCATGGCGGTAGGAGCCGATCGCCACGGTGGCCATCGTGGCCGCGTCCAGACCGTGCCCCATCGCGTCGATCATGACCACGTGGAGGACGTCTCCGTTGAGCGCGTAGTCGAAACTGTCACCCGCCACGTCGTAGGCGGGCTCCAGGATCCCGGCCACGGCGACCCTGGGCATGATCATCGCCAGCGGTGGCAGCAGGGACCACTGGATCTCCGCAGCGACGCTCATCGGCTCATCACGTCGGGTGGCGAAGAACAGGTCGGAGTAGCCGTGCTTGGTCACCAGCAGGTCGGCCACCAGGCCGGAGATCCTGTGCAGCAGGCGGCGGTCGTGCTCGTCGACGCTGTCCAGCGTCACCGCCATGACCCCCACCTGGTCACCGCCGTCCAGCAGCGGCAGGTGGACCCGTACGCCGTCGTCGTCGGACACCTCGACGCGGATCGCGTCGAGAAAGCAGCGCCCCGCGTCGGAGTCGTCGATCGGCTGGGGCTCCCCGTCCGCGAGGCCCTCGCCGGGCAGGGGTACGAGCATCAGCTGGCCGTAGTCCTGCAGCAGCACCTGCGGAAGGCGGGCCCCCAGTCGCTCCGCCACGTCGGCGACCACGGGCCCGATGAGATGGGGAGGAAGCTCGTGCGCGCGGTCGAGAACCGCTCCCAGCAGCGCTTCCCCGAAGCTCTCGGAGTGGTCCGCACGTCGTCCCGGCATCATCCGCTCACCCGCCATGCTTGGCGCGCATCGGTCGCGGCGGTGTGGGACGACGAAGAGATCGCTCGTGCCATGGCTCCACCGGGGGATTCGAAGACCGGACCGGACGGCCGGTCACCTGGGCTCGACCGCGTCGGGCCCCTCACCTGAGTCCGGGGCCTCCTTCCGACTCCCATGTGGCTTCTCCCTCGAGGCCGCTCTCGGCGACTGCCAGAATGCGCGGGGCCGACAACGGGTTCTCGGGGTCGGCGGCGGCGGTCAGCAGCCGGGTGGCTGCTCCGACCGGCTCGTCGGGTGGGATGACCAGCAGTTCCCAGCGTCCCGTGGTGCTGCAGTCCAGGGTGATGGCATGCGCTTCGGCGGCCGCGTCGCTCCGGACCACCTCGATCACATGCCCGGGCGCCATCACCTTCTGCGGAGCATCGGGCCAGGACGCGGGGTCCACGGTGACCCGGGTGACGGTGCCGACAGCCGGGTCCAATGAGCCGACCAGCGCGGGCAACTCCAGTTCCAGCGCGTCACAGCGCGGCCACCACGCTCCGTCCAGCGGGCCGTGGCTGACGCCCGGCGTGAGACTCAGACGGGGCAAGGGCATTCGGTAGGTGTGCGCGTCACCTGGTGGTGCGCCTTCGGCGGGCTTGGTGATGGCGTCCATCGTGCGATCCCGTCCCAGGCGGCCTTCGGCTGCCCGCGTCTGACACTCGCGGGGAACGGCCTCGCCGTGGTCGTACGGCCGAAAAGCTCTCGGTAACTGCCAGCGTACCCCCGGCCGTGGTCGACGGCGCGGGCGCGACCACCGCGCGCAGCGCGCCCCCGTACCGCGGACGACGGGTGGCAAGAGCACCGCGGCTGGTACGGCCCGCCGGTTCATCGACCACGACAGTCCCCCTGATCACCGGCCCGCGAGGGAGGGGCTCTCCAGGGGCAGGATCAACAAGCAGGGGGCGACCGGGCCGGGCAGCCCGACGAGCTCTCCCATGTTCTGCCAGCCCCAGCGCACGAACGCGGCATGCCCGGCCTGGTCGGCCGGATGGAGCAGGGCGACTCCGAGGGCGGTGTGCCGGTCGGCGAGCAGGCGCTGCTGCAGTCGGCGGGCGATGTCGTGGCGCTGAGCGTGCGGATGGGCGACGACCTGCGTGAGGACGACGAACCGAGCGCAGGCGGTGAGCCGTTGAATGCTCTCCTGCAGCAACCGGTCGAACCCTCGCCGGCCGGAGCCGTCCGGGCCCAGCGGAAAGCCATAGGCACAGCCCACGAGCACCGTCGTCTCGGCGACCAGCAGCGCGAAGCCGGGCCGCCTGGCACTGAAGGCGAGGTGGCGCAGGAACTCTCCCCGGTCGTGGAACGGCGCACCGGGAGTGTTCGCGACGGACGCCATGGCCAGGTCCGCGATGTCCTGCTCCACTCCTTCGGTCTGCCAACGGGTCAGCCGACGCAGGCGGATTCCGTCCTTGAGGACCGGTGCGCGAGCGGTGTCCTCCGGCGTCCGCGTCCGCCCCCGCGTCCCGTCGGCCGACGGACCCGAGGAGGGCGCTTCCCAGAGGCCGCGGGGCAGCGCGGGCGGCACGGGATCCGTGGGGGCCGCGAGGAGCCGGAGGGCGGAGCCGGTGACAGCGAGGAGCCGGGTGATCTGCGCGCACGGATGGTGCAACCGCAGAGAAGTGTGCACCCGGCCGGCGCGCCGTGCCATCGACAGGAAGACGTCCAGGCCCCTGGCGTCGCAGGAGCCGACCGTGGTCAGGTCGACGTCGATGGCGGTGACGCCGTCGCGCAGACACTGCTCCAGCGCGGCCCGCAGCAGCGGTGCCGTGGCCGGTCCGATCGCACCGTCGAGCGTGACGAGTGCCCCCTCCCCTCGGTTCCGCCGGTGGATGTCCAGCCGGGAAAGGCCCATCACGCCTCCCCTCGGCAGAAGAGCCGGCCGGTGCGGGTAGGTGATACGCGGGCGGTCCTGACGAGCGTGCCTGGAGTTGCTGCGATCGCGGCGGACATGATGCCGACCCGTCTCCGTGCCGACCGCTGGGGTGGCTCGGGGTGTCCTCTCTCGCCGAGGACGACCCGGCGTGGCGGCCGGAGTGCGTGATGCCCTCGGTACTTCCCACCGTACGTCGCCGAGGCCGGGAGCGGCCGCGGCGAGGGTGTCCAGGAGTACGGTGGAGGGAGTCGAGGGTACTTCGTACTCCGGTGGCAGGACTGGTCTCATCCTCGGCGCGCGGCGCGGTAGGGCCGCGCGACACGACACGAGCCGTTCCACGGCCCGGGGCAGGTGCCGATCATGACCACCGAATCCCTGCAGTCGCACTCACCCTTGACTCACATCTCTTTGACCGACACCTCACCCTTGACCGACACCTTCCCGGACGACGCTCCCGCCGAGGGCACGGTCGAGGTGCGCATCGTCTCCATGGACGCCGAAGCGGCCCGGCACGTCGCGGACGCTCTCCGGCTGCTGTTCGCCGGGTGCGAGCAGCGCAGCTATCCGGCGTTCACCTCGGGGCGAGGGACGCGTCTGCACCTCACGCTCGACCCCGCGCGGGGCGCCGGCCCACTCCGCTCCTGGCTGGCCGCCAGCAGACCGCCGGTCGACCGGACGCATCCGGGCGAGACCGCGTGACGCGTGTGCACGCCGGGCTGTGGTCGGCGTCCGAGGTGGACCGGGAAGGCGTCGGCGGCGCCCTCCACCGCCCGCAGGATCCCAGAGCTTTCACCACGCTGCGGTTTGGGAAGCTGGCGGCCTTACGGCGTCGGAAATCCGACTTGGAAGGTCTGACCGTCACTGTTGGCCTCGCTCAGGCTGAGTTGCAGAGCGGTCGCCTCTTCGACAAGGCACCGAAGTCTGCGGCCGGGGTGCGTACCGTCTCCTTCCCGGCCGAACTGGTCGACGCCGTCACGCACCACCTGGAGCACTTCGCCGGCCCCGGCCGTGACGGGCACGTCTTCGTCGGGCCCCGGGTGGGACAGCTGCGGCGGAGCAACTCCCGGGACGTCTGGGGAAGTCCCGGACGGCTGCGGGCGTCACGGCCGAGCCGCACTTCCATGATCTGCGGCACACGGGCAACTCGCTGGCCTCGACGGCAGTCCGTCGGCCGCGCTGGAGCTTTGACGCTCTCGTGCGCCCTGTGCCTTCGGCCACTCAAGTCTGCCTCTGTGCACTGTCGTTGATGTCAGCTGGTGATGTCAGGTTGGATGGCCCGATGGAGCGTATTGAGGCTGAGCTGTTCACGGATGGTGGCAACGACGCCGTGGTTCGCTTGCCCGGCAGACGGTTCCCCGGGGTTCTGGTGCAGGGCGACTCTCTTCACATCCTCCGCAGCGACGTGGCCGACGTGGTGGAGGCATGCGAGCGAGGCGACGGGGATGAAGCTCGCGACTCCGCCGGCCTTCTTCTGGCGAACCTGGATGCTCTGCTGGCGCGGTACGAGGCAGCGTTGAGCGAGCACGAGATTCCGCGGCCGTACTGAGCTGTCGGTCATCAGCTTGGGAAGCGACGACGATTGGACGGGCCGCGCCCCTGGCCTCGGAAGATCCCCCCGGCTCCCCGGCTGACCCCGCAGATCCGTCGACAGGGCGTGTCAACAGCGCCGGCATCCCTCGCCATCGCTCTTCCTGGCTGCAGGAGGTCGTCGAGGGCAAACCCGTCAGCGAGCTGGAGGACTGGTTGAACACCCCCTGGTCGAATGCGACATCCGTGTCAAGTTCCGTGTGGGCCCGGGCCGTTCGCTCATGGTCGGGGTGTGCTCGCGTGGTCGCAGCAGGAAGGCGACGGGTCGAGGAGGGCGACGGTGAGGGCGATGCGGAGCGGTGGCCCGGATGAAGCTTGCGGAATTCACGGCACACCACGGCCGGCAAGCGGATACCCGGTGGCGTCATGGTGCTTCGGTCCCTCCCTGAGGAAAGTCCCCAGAAGGGAGGAACCCCGGCCGACGCGCGGCTGGGGTTCCTCAAGGCGGTGGGTCGGTCAGCGGGTGGGTTCGCCCACGTCGTGGACAGCTCGTCTACGCGTCGGCGGGTAGACCCGCATCGCGAACACCGTGAAGCGGGCGGGTCAGCGCTGCAGGGTGAGCAGGGCCGGCCGGTACGGCAGCAACAGGTAGTCGGTGCCGTTCGATGCGGGGTTCCTGCCCTGGTAGAGGAACTGCAGGTTGCAGGGGTCGATGGTCTTGGTCTGGTCGGGGTTGTTGCGGACCAGGTCACCGTGGCTGATGTCGTTGGTCCACGTCGCGTTGGCGTTGGCCTTGCCCGCGAAGGGGTTGCTCTCGGTGCCGGCCTGCTCGGTCCACGTACCGGTCAGGCTGGTGGCGGTGAAGGAGCGGAAGTAGCGCCCGTTCGCGCCCTTCGCCTCGACGATCATGAGGTACTGGTTCTGGCCCTGGACCTTGTAGACCTCGGGGGCCTCGAACAGCCTGTCCTCGGTGTCGCTCATGACCGTCGTGTACGAGGAGCCGAAGCTGCTGGGGAAGTTCCCGAGCGGCATGGTCGACCTGAAGATGCTGCCCTTGTCGTTGGCGAAGAACAGGTGGATGTTCTGGCCGTCGGCGATCAGGGTCGGGTCGATCGGGCCGCCGACGGGGAGGCTGCCGGTGAACAGCTCCTTCGGCGCGGACCAGCTGTTGGGGTTGGTCGGGTCGGTGGACGTGCGGTAGGTGAAGGCCCAGCCGGTGTCCCACCCGTTCGCGGCCAGCACCCAGATGTTCTTGGGCGCGAAGTAGAACAGCGTGGGCGCAATGGGGGCCCCGCTCATTGCGGTCTGAGGGGCCGTCGCCATGTCCGACCAGTTGGTGAAGGGACGGAACCCCGTCGCGCGCCACCCGGATGCGCTCGAGGTGGTCGCGTAGACCAGGTTCTGGCCGTTGTACTTCACGGCGGTGAAGTCCTTCAACGAGGCCGCCCCGTTCGCCGGCTCCGCCAGCGGACCGGTCGAGGTCCACCGGTACGTCGACGGAAGGGCACACGTGTTCGGTGTCCCGGAGAGGCCGGTCCACTTCTGGTTGTTGCCGCCGTTGCAGTTCCAGAGCTGTACCGCCGTGCCGTTGGCCGTGGCGCCGCCCGAGACATCCAGGCACAGCCCGGACTGCACACCGACGATCGTGCCGTCGGCGTTCGCCCGCCACTGCTGGTTCGGACCGCCGTTGCAGGTGTAGATCTGCACCCGGGTCCCGGCCGTGGTGGAGTGGCCCGGGACATCCAGGCACTTGTTGCCGTACACGGTCAGCTGGTTGTTGTCCGTCAGCGTCCACTGCTGGTTGGTCCCGCCGGTGCAGTCCCAGATCTGCAGCTTGGTGCCGTCGGTCTGGCTGGCGCCCGGCACATCGAGACACCGGCCGGAACCGACGCCCCGCACGGCGCTGGTGGTGGCCGCCTGAGCGGGGCTGGCGAGGAGCGTCGCCGCCAGGGCGGCCAGGGTGGCAACGGTAGCGGCGAGCGCCGCAGACGGGTGTTTGCGGCTGAAACTACGTCTGTGCATGCGAACCTCGTCATCCTTTGAGCTGGCGGCTCCGGGTTGGTCCCGTCAGAGGCTGTCCGGAGGCCGACGGGGTGCGGCCCTCGCATGTTCGCTATATCGAACAAGGGTCGGAATGTCGATCGACTGGATCATAAGGTTCCGGTGAACTGCGTCAATATCTCTCACACGATTCGCGAGCGGAAATCGCAGATTGAACCAGGCGGCTTCGGGTTCCGTGGTTATGCGGGTCTCTTGGCGTCGTCCTGGTGCTCGACCTTCGGGGCGGTGCCGGTTCCTCCGCCGTCCGTCACCGACAGGGCGATCACGTGCCACGGCCGCTATCAGTGCGCCGTGTACGTGCTCCAGCCGGACGGTACCCGCGCCCGTAAGTTCGCCTACGGCAGGACCTGGCAGGAGTGCGACACCAAGCGCCGGGAACTGCTCGCCAAGGTCGACCAGGGCGCGCCCGTGCCGACCCCGCTCGGCCAAGCTCTCCGAGTGGCTGCCGTACTGGCTGGACAACGTGATCAAGCCTCGGCGGAAGCTCAGCACGTACGACAAGTACGAGTCGCACGTCCGGCTCTACCTGGTGCCGCTGCTCGGCTCCAAGCGGCTCGAATCCCTCGGCGTCGCCGACGTACGCCGCTTCCCCGTCCGCTTGGAGAAGGAGGCCACCGCAGCAACAGCCAAGGAGTCGCACCGAGTTCTGAGTTCCGCGCTGTCGTCCGCCTGTCGTGAGGAGCTGATCGCGCGCAACTTCCCCAAGCTGGTCGAGCCGCCCCGCGGACAACAAAGAGCTGAAGACCTGGGGCCTGGACGAGACGCTGGACTTCCTCGCCGCGTCCCGCAGAGACCCGCTCTACGCGGCCTTCGTGCTCGCCATCGCCACGGGCCTGCGCCGGGGAGAGATCATCGGTCTCCGCTGGTCCGACCTCGACCTCGACCTCGACCTCGACCTCGAAAATCGTGTCCTCTACGTCCGCCAGCAGACCCAGCGTCGTCGCGGCGTCCTGTACGACGACGACCCCAAGAGCCGCCGTCGTCGCGTCGTACCGCTGCCCGCGCTCTGCATCGCCCCGCTGCGCTGGCACCGGATGCGGCAGTCGGCCGCGCGCGTCAAGGCGGGGGAGCAGTGGCACGAGTCGGGGTACGTCTTCACCACCCGTACCGGTCGCCAGGTTGAGCCGCGGAACGTCTACCGCTCCTTCACCCGCGTCGCCGAGTCCGCCGGCCTCCGCGTCATCCGGCTCAATGACGCTCGGCACGGCACGGCGACCCTCCTAACGGCGGCCGGAGTCGCGCCCCGCGTCGTGATGGAGATCCTCGGACACTCGCAGTCAGCATCACCATGGACGTGTACACGCACGTCGTGCAGGACACCCAGCGCGAAACCATGAGCCACATGGACCGGCTTTTGAAGAGGCGTCCTGATTCGGGCCGACCGCCCCCGTTGCCTCCATACAAGACGCGAAGCCCCGGGGTCACGGCCGTCCTGGGGCTCCGTGACCATTCATGCGTCGGTTTCGGGCTCGCCGCGTGCAACAAGCGCACGGGCGGCGACAAGGACTTCCTCCTTGAGCTGCTCCAGCGGAGTGCTCCAAGCGGCGTTCCAGTCGTCCAGATGGACGGCGCACTCGACGATCGGCTGCAGGGCTTCGGGATAGCCGAGGTCTGATGCTGCTTCGACCCATATGAGGTCGGCACCGGTCGCCGGGTCCAAGGAGCCGTCGGCGATCTGAGCGGCCAACCAGTAGGCCAACGCCCACCTGGCAGCGATCGGGTCCGCGGGCGCCTCGACACCCAACCCCAGCTCGTCGACGACGTGGTCGAACAGCTCCCGTGCCTCATGCTCCTCACGACGGCCTAGGCCGGCCAGGAGGGCAAGCGAAGGGGAATCGACGTCGGCCAGGAGAGCGTCAAGGCCAGCTTGGATCAGGCGGTCCGAGCCGACGTGACGTCCGAGTGCCTGAGCCCTTGCAAGCTGTTTCAACCGGTAGAGGGCCTCATCTCTCGTCATGCCGGATGCGCTCCGTCTCGTCCCCGTTGATGTCAAAAGTGGATGTCAAAGGCCCCGGACCATGATTGGTCCGGGGCCTTTGCGCTGGTGCCCCCGGCAGGATTCGAACCTGCGACACCCGCTTTAGGAGAGCGGTGCTCTATCCCCTGAGCTACGAAGGCGGGGTGGCGTGGTGTGGTGCTTCGCCGCGGCCAGTGTAGCGGGTGGTGGTGGGGCGGTCGGATCTGTTTGAGGTTGGTAATTCGGTTCTCGCTGTCGGGGGGAGGGGCCTAGCATCGGCGCCGTTGTGTCGGACGGTGTTCGGGATTTCGGATGGGCGTCCGGGTGGTTGGTCGGAGCGCGGTGCTGCCCGGCGGGTACGGCCCGTGCGGCAGGGCGCCGAGCAGAACGGATGTGATGCCATTGAACGCGGTGATCGAGGCGCGCGGGTTGTCCAAGGTGTTCCATACGACCGTGCGCCGGCCCGGGTTCGGCGGGGCGCTCAGGTCGCTCGTCAGCCCGGAGCGCGTGGCCAAGGTCGCGGTGCGGGACGTCGACTTCCGTGTGGGGAGAGGGGAGTTGCTCGCACTCCTCGGGCCCAACGGGGCCGGGAAGTCCACCACGATCAAGATGCTCACCGGCATTCTCACCCCCACCTCCGGCGAGGCGCTCGTCGCCGGCGTCGTGCCGCACCGGGACCGGGAGCGCAACGCCCACAACATCGGCGCCGTCTTCGGGCAGCGAACCCAGCTGTGGTGGGACCTGCCCGCCCGGGAGTCGTTCGCGATCCTCCGCGACATCTACGGCGTTCCCGAGGACCGGTACCGGGAGCGCATCGACGAGTTCGACGGGCTGCTCGAACTCTCCGAGTTCTGGGACACCCGCGTCCGGCATCTCTCCCTCGGGCAGCGCGTCCGGTGCGATCTCGCCGCCTCGCTGCTGCACGACCCTCCCGTCGTCTTCCTCGACGAACCCACCATCGGCATGGACGTGGTCGTGAAGGAGCAGGTCCGGCGGTTCCTGCGGCACCAGGTCGAGGAGCGGGAGCGGACCGTACTGCTCACCACGCACGACATGACCGAGGTCGCCCGGCTCGCCGAGCGGGTCGTCCTCATCAACCACGGCCGCATCGTCCTCGACGGGCCGCTCCAGGAGATCCGGCGCCGCTTCGGCGGTACCTGGCAGATTCGCGCGACCCTCGCCGACCCCGCCGACGTCCAGGAGATCGAGCGCCAGGAGCAGCTCGTGAGGGGCGACGGCGCCGACGGTGGTCAGCGCGACCTCTCCTCCCTGCCCGGCTTCGCCGGCGTCGGAGTCCTGCGCCGCGAAGGGCCCCGCGTCGTGTTCGGGCCCGTCGGCGACGGCGCCCCCTCCGTGCACGAGGCCCTGAAGGTCGTCATCGGGCGCTTCCAGGTCACCGATCTCGCCCTGGAGGAGAACGACCTGGAGGACGTCATGCGCTCCGCCTACCTCAGCGATGTGCCAGGG
>NZ_LIRK01000708.1 GCF_001419765.1 Streptomyces torulosus | reverse complement strand
GGCCTCGACGAGGACGCGGCCCGTCGTGCCCAGCAGCCAGGCCCGCAGGTCGTCGTGCGCGGCGAACTTGTGGACGCTGCCCTCGACGACGATGCCGAAGCGCTCCCGCTCCCACAGGGCCTCGTCGAAGCCGCGTACGAGGCGGCCCACCTTCTTCGCCATCGCCGGGCTCGACGCCGCGACGGCCTTGCGCTCCGCCTCCACGTCACCGAACAGCCGAGCCTTGGACGCCATCATCCAGTGCTCCGCCGTCGCGTACTCCACGCCGTCCACCGTGAACGGCGACGGCCACCACTGACTCAGACAGCTCGGCCCCACCCGGCCGTCGGGCCGCGGACGGTGCCCCCAGAAGTGCAGGTACCTGACCCTCGCCCCCGCCTGGACCACGCTGATCAGCGCGTCCCAAGAATCGATCTTCAGCATGCCGACGAGTGTGGCACCCGCCACTGACACTCCGTCCTCGATTTTCGCCTGCGACTGGACACCTGGTCGACAGATTCCGTCGCGTAACCAAAAGGCAACAACGGAATCACTTGTTGATGCCCTATCCCTCTGCCAGGATCGGCACTCAAATCGAGCTGGAGCTACGCCACCCGCCCCCAGGACACAGGGGGACAAGGCGGAGGAGAGCGACATGCAGAACCCGGGCACCGCAACCCCGGACCGATTCCCCGCGCAGGAACGCTTCGCGGCCGGCGCGCAGTACATCGCCGGCCGCCTCACGAAGGGCACATCGGGTCACACGCACGCGGTCGTCGACCCCGCCACCGGCGACGAGGTCCTCACCTATGAGCTGGCCGGCACCGACGACGTGGACGCGGCCGTCGCCGCCGCCCGCCGCGCGTTCCCGGGCTGGGCCGCGGCCACCCCCGGCGAGCGGTCCGACGCGCTGCACCGCTTCGCCGCCGTGCTCGCCGACCGGGCCGAGGAGTTCGCTCGCGCCGAGTCGCTCCAGTGCGGGAAGCCGCTGAAGCTCACCCGTGAGTTCGACGTCCCCGGCACCATCGACAACACCGCCTTCTTCGCGGGCGCGGCCCGGCACCTCCAGGGCCAGTCGGCCGGCGAGTACTCCGGGGACCACACCTCGTACGTGCGGCGTGAGCCCATCGGTGTCGTCGGCTCCATCGCCCCCTGGAACTACCCCCTCCAGATGGCCGCCTGGAAGATCCTCCCCGCGGTCGCCGCGGGTAACACGATCGTCCTGAAGCCCGCCGAGCTGACCCCGCTCACCTCGCTGCTGTTCGCGCAGGCCGCCACCGACGCCGGAATCCCCGACGGTGTGATCAACATCGTCACCGGCACCGGCAGGGTGGCCGGCGAGCACCTCGTCGGGCACCCCGATGTGGCCATGACGTCCTTCACCGGGTCCACCGCCGTCGGCAAGCGGGTCGCCGAGATCGCCACCGCCACCGTCAAACGGCTCCACCTGGAACTCGGCGGCAAGGCCCCCTTCGTCGTCTTCGACGACGCTGACCTGGACGCCGCCGTGCACGGCGCCGTCGCCGGCGCCCTCATCAACACCGGGCAGGACTGCACGGCCGCCACGCGCGCGTACGTCCAGCGTCCCCTCTACGAGGCGTTCGTCGAGCGCACGGCCGCCCTCATGGAGACCGTCCGGCTGGGCGACCCCTTCGCGCCCGGCACCGACCTCGGCCCGCTGATCTCGCACGTCCAGCGCGACCGGGTCGCCGGGTTCGTCGACCGGGCCCGCGGGTACGCGCGCGTGGTCGCCGGCGGTCAGGCACCGCAGGGGGAGCTCGCGAAGGGCGCGTACTATCGTCCGACCCTCGTCGCCGACGCCGCCCAGGACAGCGAGATCGTCCAGTCGGAGATCTTCGGCCCCGTCCTCGTCGTACTGCCCTTCGACAGCGACGACGAAGGCATCCGCCTGGCCAACGACACCCCGTACGGGCTCGCCGCCTCCGCGTGGACTCGCGACGTGTACCGGGCGGGCCGTGCGACACGGGAGATCAAGGCCGGGTGCGTGTGGGTCAACGACCACATTCCGATCATCAGTGAGATGCCGCACGGCGGCTACAAGGCGTCCGGCTTCGGCAAGGACATGTCGGCGTACTCGTTCGAGGAGTACACGCAGATCAAGCACGTCATGTTCGACAATACGGCGGTGGTCAGGAAGGACTGGCACCGCACGATCTTCGGGGACCGCTAGTCAGACCGGGGACCGGCCGCCCGACCTCCGGCCGGTCCTCGCCACCCTCCCGAAAGGGCACCTCCCGAAAGGGCATCACGCGCATGGAGCAGTACGAGCCCGACCGCCTGTCCCCGGCCCAGGTGGCCGCCATGCGGCGCAGTCTCAGGAACGGCAGGGCCTCCCTCAGCCGCCGTTCGCTGCTGCGCGCCGGAACGGGCGGCGCGCTCGCCGTCGGCGCGCTCGGCACGCTGAGCGCCTGCGGCATCCCCGCGGCGAAGAACACCGCGGGTGTCTCGTCCGAGGACCACTCGGCCAAGGAGAAGGAGATCGCCTTCTCCAACTGGACCGAGTACATGGACGTCGACGACAGCGGCAAGCACCACCCGAGCCTCGACGCGTTCACCGAGCGCACCGGCATCAAGGTCAAGTACACCGAGGACATCAACGACAACGTCGAGTTCTTCGGCAAGATCAAGCCGCAGCTCGCCGCCGGTCAGGCCACCGGCCGCGACCTCATCTGCGTCACCGACTGGCTGGCCGCCCGGCTGATCCGCTTCGGGTGGGTCCAGAAACTGGACCCGTCCAATCTGCCGCACGCCTTCATGAACCTCTCCCAGCAGTTCCGCAGCCCGGACTGGGACCCGGGGCGGGCCTACTCCTACCCCTGGCAGGGCATCTCGACCGTCATCGCCTACAACAAGAAGGCCCTCGACGGCGAGGAGGTGAAGTCGGTCTCCGACATGCTCGACAACCCGAAGCTGAAGGGCCGCATCGGCTTCCTCTCCGAGATGCGCGACAGCATCGGGATGACCCTGCTCGACATGGGCAAGGACCCGGCGAAGTTCTCCGACGACGACTACGACGCGGCGATCGCCCGCCTCCAGAAAGCCGTCGACAAGGGCCAGATCCGCCGCTTCACCGGCAACGACTACACCTCCGACCTGACCAAGGGCGACCTGGCGGCCTGTATCGCGTGGGCCGGTGACGTCGTCCAGCTCAGGGCCGACACCCCGGACGTCGACTTCGTCATCCCCGACAGCGGCTACATGACCTCGACCGACAATCTGCTGATCCCGAACAAGGCCCGCCACAAGACCAACGCCGAACGGCTCATCGACTACTACTACGAGCCGAAGCCGGCCGCCGAACTCGCCGCGTACATCAACTACGTGTGCCCCGTCGACGGCGTGAAGGCTGAGCTGGCCAAGATCGACGAGGACGCGGCGAACAATCCGCTGATCATCCCCGACGCCGCCATGGCGGCCAAGTCCCACGCCTTCCGCTCCCTCGCCCAGAAGGAAGAGACGGCGTACGAAGAGAAGTTCGCGAAGCTGACGGGGGCGTGACGAGGACCATGAAGACCACACAGAACAGCAGCGGTGACGTCCGCCTCACCGGCATAGGCAAGACCTACGGCTCCTTCACCGCCGTGCACCCGCTCGACCTGACCGTGCCGGAGGGTTCCTTCTTCGCCCTCCTCGGCGCCTCCGGCTGCGGCAAGACCACCACCCTGCGGATGATCGCCGGCCTGGAGGAACCGTCCCAGGGCACCGTGTCGCTCGGCGACCAGGACGTGACGCACCTCCCGCCGTACAAGCGGCCGGTGAACACCGTCTTCCAGTCGTACGCCCTCTTCCCGCACCTCGACATCTTCGAGAACGTCGCCTTCGGACTGCGCCGGCGCGGCCTCAAGAGCGTGAAGAAGCAGGTCGACGAGATGCTGGACCTGGTCCAGCTCGGCGAGCAGGCGCGCAAGAAGCCGCACCAGCTCTCGGGCGGCCAGCAGCAGCGCGTCGCCGTCGCCCGCGCCCTGATCAACCACCCCAAGGTGCTGCTCCTCGACGAGCCGCTCGGCGCCCTCGACCTCAAGCTGCGCCGCCAGATGCAGCTGGAACTGAAGCGCATCCAGACCGAGGTCGGGATCACGTTCATCCACGTCACCCACGACCAGGAGGAGGCCATGACAATGGCCGACACGGTCGCCGTGATGAACGGCGGCCGGGTCGAGCAACTCGGCTCCCCGGCCGACCTGTACGAGAACCCGAAGACCACCTTCGTCGCCAACTTCCTCGGCACCTCCAACCTCATCGAGGCCGAGGTCGACTCCAGGAGCGGCGAGGAGATCGTGCTGAAGGCGGGCGACGGCAAGCTCGTCCTGCCCGAGGCGCGATGTGCGGCGCCCGCCACCACCGGCGGCAAGGTCCTCGTCGGCATCCGCCCCGAGAAGATCACGCTGACGCACGCGGACGACGCGGGCGAGATCCCGGTCGGCCGCAACCGCATCACCGGGAAGATCGCCGCGACCAGCTTCATCGGGGTCTCCACGCAGTACGTCATCGACAGCTCGGTCTGCCCCGAGTTCGAGGTGTACGTGCAGAACATCGACCGCGACGCCCGCCTGGTCCCCGGCGCCGACGTCGTCCTGCACTGGAGCCCGGCTCACACCTTCGGCCTGGACGCCGCGCAGGACATCGACGCCGGTGTCGAAGAGGGAGCGGCCCTGTGATGTCGACCCTCACCGAAGCCGAGGCGCCACCGCCCCTGGCCCCCGTACCGACCGCGAAGCCGCCCCGCAGAAGGGGCCGCTGGACGCCGTACCTGCTCCTCGCGCCCGGTCTGCTCTGGCTGCTCGTGTTCTTCGCGATGCCGATGGTCTACCAGGCCTCCACATCCGTGCAGACGGGCTCCCTGGAGGAGGGCTACCAGGTCACCTGGCACTTCGCGACCTACTGGGACGCGCTCGGCGAGTACTACCCGCAGTTCCTGCGCTCGGTGCTCTACGCCGGTACGGCGACGTTCCTGTGCCTGCTCCTGGGCTATCCGCTGGCGTATCTGATCGCGTTCCGCGCGGGACGCTGGCGCAATCTGATCCTGATCCTGGTGATCGCGCCGTTCTTCACCAGCTTCCTGATCCGCACCCTCGCCTGGAAGACGATCCTCGCGGACGGCGGCCCGGTGGTCGGCGCCCTCAACTCGCTGCACGTCCTCGACGTCACCAGCTGGCTCGGCCTCACGGCGGGCGACCGTGTGCTGGCCACGCCGCTGGCGGTGGTCTGCGGCCTCACGTACAACTTCCTGCCGTTCATGATCCTGCCGCTCTACACCTCGCTGGAGCGCATCGACGGGCGGCTGCACGAGGCGGCGGGCGACCTCTACGCGACCCCGTTCACCACCTTCCGCAAGGTCACCTTCCCGCTGTCCATGCCCGGTGTCGTCTCCGGCACCCTGCTGACGTTCATCCCCGCCAGCGGCGACTACGTGAACGCCGAACTCCTCGGCTCCACCAACACCCAGATGATCGGCAACGTCATCCAGAGCCAGTTCCTGAGGATTCTCGACTATCCGACGGCGGCGGCCCTCTCGTTCATCCTCATGGCCGCGATCCTCATCATGGTCACGGTATACATTCGCAGGTCCGGGACGGAGGATCTGGTTTAAATGGCCTTCCTGAACTGGCTCAAGCGGCATGTCGTCGTCATCGCGGGACTGCTCACCCTCGGATATCTGCTCCTGCCCAATGTCGTGGTCACGGTCTTCTCCTTCAACCAGCCGAAGGGCCGCTTCAACTACGAGTGGCAGGAATTCTCCACGGCCGCCTGGACCGACCCGTGCGGCGTCGCCGACCTGTGCGGCTCGCTGTCGCTCAGCCTCCAGCTCGCCGCCTGGGCGACCCTCGGCGCCACCGTCCTCGGCACCCTGATCGCCTTCGCGCTCGTCCGCTACCGGTTCCGCGCGCGGGGCGCCGTCAACTCGCTGATCTTCCTGCCGATGGCGATGCCCGAGGTCGTGATGGCCGCCTCGCTGCTCACCCTGTTCCTCAATCTGGGTGCTCAGTTGGGTTTCTGGACGATCCTCATCGCCCACATCATGTTCTGCCTCAGCTTCGTCGTCGTCGCCGTCAAGGCGCGCGTGATGTCGATGGACCCGCGGCTGGAGGAGGCCGCGCGGGACCTGTACGCCGGCCCCGTCCAGACCTTCCTGCGCGTCACCCTGCCGATCGCCGCCCCCGGTATCGCGGCGGGCGCGCTCCTCGCCTTCGCGCTCTCCTTCGACGATTTCATCATCACCAATTTCAACGCGGGCTCGACCGTCACCTTCCCCATGTTCGTCTGGGGTTCGGCGCAGCGCGGAACGCCCGTCCAGATCAATGTCATCGGTACGGCCATGTTCCTGATCGCCGTACTGTTCGTGGTGGCCGGAATGGTCGTCACGAACCGCAGAAAGCGACAGAAGGCATAACGCCGCCCGTCGGAATTCTCGTAGGGAGTTGAAATCATGGCCCCTAGCGCCATGAACCGTTGGACAAAGTCTCTCTCCGACGCACAGCCGGTCCCGTACTGGCTCGAAGACCCCGGCAAGCCCCACCCCGAGCCCGCCCTCACCGGCGCCGAGACCTGCGACCTGCTGGTCGTCGGCGGCGGCTACAGCGGACTGTGGACCGCGCTCATCGCCAAGGAGCGCGACCCCGGACGGGATGTCGTCCTGCTGGAAGGCCGTGAGGTGGGCTGGGCCGCCTCCGGACGCAACGGCGGCTTCTGCGCCGCCTCCCTCACCCATGGTCTGGCCAACGGCCTCAGCCGCTGGCCGGACGAGATCCACAAGCTGGAGGAGCTGGGTGCCCGCAACCTCGACGAGATCGAGGCGGCGGTCGCCCGGCACGACCTCGACTGCGACTTCGAACGCACCGGTGAGATCGATGTCGCCACCGAGACCTACCAGGCCTGGGAACTGCGCGACTGGTACGACGAGATCAGCCGCAGGGGCCTCGCCGACGGCATCGAGTTCCTCGACGCGGACGCCGTCCGCGAGCAGGTCGCCTCACCGACCTTCGAGGCCGGACTCCACGACCGCCGGGGCGTCGCGATGGTGCACCCCGCCAAGCTCGCCTGGGGCCTCAAGCGCGCCTGCCTGAGGCTCGGCGTCCGCGTCCACGAGCACACGCCCGCGCTGGATCTGAAGGCGTACGGCGCCGGCATGGCCGTCCGCACCCCGTACGGCCAGGTCCGCGCCCGTCAGGTCGCCCTCGGCACCAACATCTTCCCCAGCCTGGTCAAGCGCGTCCGCGCGTACACCGTCCCCGTCTACGACTACGCCCTCATGACCGAGCCGCTCACCGCCGACCAGCTGGCGTCGATCGGCTGGAAGAACAGACAGGGGCTCGGGGACTCCGCCAACCAGTTCCACTACTTCCGGCTCTCCGCCGACAACCGTGTCCTGTGGGGCGGCTACGACGCCATCTACCCGTACGGCGGCCGGGTGCGCGCCGAGTACGACGACCGGCCCGAGACGTACGCCAAGCTCGCCGGCCACTTCTTCACCTGCTTCCCGCAGCTGGAGGGCGTCCGCTTCACCCACGCCTGGGGCGGCGCCATCGACACCTGCTCCCGCTTCTCGGCGTTCTTCGGCACCGCCCACCAGGGCAGGGTCGCCTACGCGGCCGGGTACACCGGGCTGGGGGTGGGCGCCACCCGGTTCGGCGCTGAGGTCATGCTCGACCTGCTCGCGGGGGAGCGCACGGAACGCACCGAGCTGGAGATGGTCCGCAAGAAGCCCCTGCCGTTCCCGCCGGAACCGTTCGCCTGGACCGGTATCGCCCTCACCAAGTGGTCCCTCGCCCGCGCCGACTCCCACGGCGGCCGGCGCAATCTCTGGCTGAAAGCCATGGACCGCCTGGGGCTGGGCTTCGACAGCTGACACCGCGCAGGATGGAGGGGGCGCACCGAAGCGCTCGCGAGCCACGGGCGTACGCCTTGCTGGACAGGCGTACGCCCAGCTCGCATGCCGTCATCGGATTCACCACCAAGACATGGGGGGAACCCGCGTAATGCCCGCCCCGCACCGCTGTCTGTGCTCCTGACGCGACACCGCGTCCGACGGAGCTCTACAGAGAGGAAGGTCCCCGTCATGACTGGGACCAAGACGGCGGTCGAGTGGCTGGCAGCGGTGGCGCCGGATCCGGACGCCTGCCGCTGGGAGTGGGAACGCAACCCCCTGGGAGTCACCCTGCTCCCGGCGGGCCGGGCCTGGGACGTGCTGATCCTGCCGGGGGAGCTCGGCTACCCCACGCTGGACGTCCTGACCCGCATCATCGACCAACCCGGGCCCGTGCTCGTCGACTTCGGCGACGACCGCATGGGCTTCTTCGTGCCGCCGGGCACGGCGTCCCGCTGGCTCGGCACGGGGGTGCGCAGCGCGGGCCGCGGCACCTGGATCGTGGTGCCGTACCCCGGCCGACAGTCCGGCGGCGTGCGCTGGCTGATCCCCCCGGACGGCACCGGCACCCTCACCGACCCGGCCCTGCTGGAACTGGCGATGCACGAGGCGGCGGCGGGCCTCCCCCGGGACCAGGACCGTTGAGCACGGTGGCCCCGAGAAACACCGTTCTTGGTGCGGCAAGGGGAATGGATTGCGCCATTGACTTGATTCGCATCGGCGAAACATAAGGGAAACAAAAGTCGTCAAGTTCGCACTTGAACGGCTCAAGTGAGTGCCTTAAGCTCCAGTCCGTCCCCAGATATGTGTGCCAGCCAACTGGCCCAGACAGAAGAATGGAGGTGGTCATGGAATTATTACGGATCCCCGGAGTCGAGAAGCAGGCGCTCATGGCGCTCTTTCTCGTGGATCCCGCTCGATCCGTCAAGATCGGGACGTTGGGACCGGAAGGGACGAGCAGCGAGCACATCGCCCGGATGATGCTGCGCTGCATAGGTGATCCTGAGGGTTGCGAGATAACTCTTGAAGACACGTTCGAGCGGTGCATGGGCGCCCTCGTCGACGGAGTCATAGACCTCGCACTGGTGCCCCACGCCTACTCGAAAATCAACGCGTTCTATATGCATCCCGGCTTGCGTCCGGTGAGTGTATTTCATGGGAGCACGCCGGAATACGGCCTCGCCACCCGGCCCGACTTCGCGTTCGACGAAGAAGTGCTGCGCACCGACACGGTCGTCAGTCACCCCGCTCCTGTCCCGATGCTCGAGCACCATGTCGCCGGGCCTGTGAAGGTCGCGACCGTGACCTCCACGAGCCAGGCCGCCGGCCGTGTCGCCGACGGGCATTACAACATCGCCCTGACGAACGAGCAGGCGGTCGAGCAGTACAACCTGAGGTTCGTCCAGAGGTTCTCGCGCATCCCCATGACCTGGACCGTTTTTTCGCGGAAGAAGGATGGACATGACCACCGGTGTGCGTGAAACCCCCTTCTTCCCGGCCGCCGACGCGCTGCTGCACGAGAGCGGCGTCCGCAGCGATTCCTATCGGCGGGACGACACCGAGGTGCGGCTCTCCTACCTGGCGCCCGGAGCCGTTCTGGACGAGCCGGCGACGGCGTGGGCGCGGGTCGGGATCGTCGTGCGCGGGGAACTCGCCGTGACGGTCGAGGGCGTCACGAAGTCGATGACGGCCGAGCACGATGTCTTCGTCGCCCCGCCCGGCGCGTGCCTCTCCGTGACGAACCCGTCCGCCGAGGAGACCGTTCTGCTGGAGATCAAGCGCAACAAGCCCGGGGAGAGCTACCCCGCCCCCAGCGGCTATTTCCTCGAACCGCTGGAATCGCGCAAGTTCGTCGGCATGGATGTCACATTCTTCCTGGCGGACTGGATCGAGCTCATGCTCGCCAACATCCCGGCCGGTGGCGAGATGCCCTATCACAAGCATTCGCACGAACAGATCGGCACATGCCTGGAAGGGCGCTACGAGATGACCGTCGAGGGCTCACGGCATGAATTGCTGTTCGGCGGCACCTACTTCTGCGCCAGTCAGGAGGGGCACGGGGCGGCGAACCCCAACACCGCCGTGGCGCGTTCCCTGAACATTTTCATCCCGCCGCGCTACCACAGGGTCCCGAAGCCCACTGCGGGACAGGAGAGCGAGTGACCCGACTGGCACTCGTTCTGGGGGCCGGCCGCGGTATCGGAAGGGCGACCGCGCTGCGCCTGAATGCGACCGGCTACGCGACGGTCCTCTGTGCCCGAAATCGGAGCGACCTGGAGAAGGTCGCCGCGGAATCCGTGGGCGGACCCACCCCGTGCGTCATCGCGGGAGACATCACCTCGTCCGCTTTTCGTGCCGAACTCGTCGGTGAGACGGAACGCCGGTTCGGAAGGATCGACGTTCTGGTCAACAACGCGCCCGGTCCGGCGCCGGGCGCCTTCGACAGCGTGTCGGCCGGCGACATCACGGTCGCCATGGAGCAGAAGCTCGTCCCGTACCTGGATCTGATCAAGATCGTGGCACCGCTCATGATGCGCAACGGATTCGGACGCATCGTGAATGTCGTCGGAAACGTCGGAAAGGAACCCGCCCCCGGATTGTTCCTCTCCGGTCTGGTGAACGCGGCCGTCGCGAACGCCGGCAAGTACTTGGCGAGTCAGTACGCCCCGCACGGAGTGACCGTGAACTGCGTGCACCCCGGCGTCATCCGTACCCAGCGATACGACCGTGCCGTGCGGCACATGAGTCGCTCCCAGGGGATCTCGCCGCAGGAGGCCGAGGACCGGATGCGCCGGTCCATCCCCATGGACCGGCCGGGTACCGCCGAGGAGGTCGCCGCCCTCGTCGGGTTCCTGGCGTCCGAGGAGGCCTCCTATGTGACGGGGCAGCAGATCTCCGTCGACGGCGGCCACATGACATGCGTATGAGAGGAGACCGACTCGTGGCGTTCAAGGACAAGGTGGTCATCGTCACCGGTGCCGCATCCGGAATCGGCCGCCGGACCGCGATCGAGTTCGCTCGGCAGTCCGCGAAGGTCGTCGTCGCGGACATCGACGAGAAGGGCGGTGAAGGCGTGGTCGCGCAGCTCACGGAGGAAGGGCTCGACGCCGTCTTCGTGCCGACCGATCTCACCGTCGAGGCGGACTGCGCACGGCTCGTCGCCACCGCCACCGAGACCTTCGGCCGACTCGACGTTCTCGTCAACAACGCCGGGATCGAAGTCACCACACCCCTGCACGAGATGCAGGAGCACGAGTGGGACCGGCTGGTCGACACCAACCTGAAGAGCATGTTCCTGTGCTCCAAGCACACCCTGCGCCAGATGATGTCGGCCGCCCACGGCGGGTCCATCGTGAACGTCTGCTCCGTCAGCGGCCTGGTGGCCTGGCCCGGCATAGCCGCCTACAACTCCACCAAGGGCGGCGTGCTGATGCTCACCAAGTCGCTCGCCATCGACTACGCGCAGCACGACATCCGGGCGAACTGCGTCTGCCCCAGCATCATCGACACCCCGATGACGGACGTCGCCAACGGCCACGACGACGCCGTCAAGGCGGAGAAGGCCAAGCTGAATCCGATCGGCCGCCTGGGCACGCCCGAGGACGTCGCCCACGCGATCCTCTTCCTCGCGTCGGACAAGTCCGCGTTCATCACGGGCACCGCGCTCACCGTCGACGGCGGTTACACGGCCATCTAGTGCTGTGACCGGAAAGGTTCACCGGCTCGCGACGCCCGGCACGGCACCTCGCGGCGTTGTCGCATGACCCGAGTACATCCAGTACGCGGGTCATGCTCCGCCGTGCGAGGCACCGCACCGGACGCCGCGAGCTTTCCGGCAAACCTTTCCGGCCACAGCACTAG
>NZ_LIRK01000707.1 GCF_001419765.1 Streptomyces torulosus | reverse complement strand
CGTCCTGTGGGGCGGCGCGAAGGGCGTCGGCCGCCACGGCGGCATCCGCATCAGTCAGGCCACCGCCGAGGTCCCCGGCACCCCGGAGAAGGGCGACCGCTTCGGCGCGGCCGTGGCGCTGGAGGACCTCAGCGGCGACGGCACGGCCGAGCTGATCGTCGGCGCCCCCGGCGAGGACGTGAACGGCCTCGGCACGGACGCGGGCGTGGTCGTCGTCGTGGGCGGCGGCAAGGGCAGCTCGCGCCCCGGCTCGAACGCCATGGTCGGCCCGTCGTCCAACTCCGCGTACGGCTGGTCGGTCGCCGCGGCAGACGTGACCGGCGACGGCGGCCGGGACATCGTGGTCGGCGGCCGCGACAAGGTCGTCCTGCGGGCCGTCGTCGACGGCGGAGAGGACCTCGTCACCACCACCGTCCTCGCCACACCCATGGGCGGCCGCGCCCCCCTCCTCGCCACGGGCGACTTCAACGCCGACGGCACGGACGACCTGGCCCTCGCGTTCCACACGATCAACGCCCCCTACACCCAGTCGCACGTACGGCTGTGGACGTGGGACCCGGCCGAGCGCCGCATGGACAACTTCTGGAACGCCAGCAACGGCGCGGCCTCCGCCCTCGCCACCGGCGACTTCGACGGCGACGGCCTGGACGACCTGGCCCTCGGCGAGTGCCGCGAGATCGCCGACGAGAACATCGACGACCCGTGCGGCCCGGAGTCGTACGCCAAGGGCGGCGGCATCCACGTCCTCTACGGCCACCCGAGCTCCTTCGGCTTCCGCACCCAGACCCTCAACCAGGACACTGTCGGCGTGTACGGCGTCGCCGAGGACGGCGACCGCTTCGGCGCGTCCCTCGCCGTGCTGGACTGGAACCGCGACGGCCGCGACGACCTGATCGCCGGTGCCCCCGGCGAGGCCATCGGCAGCCGCGCCCGCGCCGGCGCGGCGACCCTGCTGCTGAGCCACAGCGGCGGCATCCTCGACCCGTCCGGCGAGGCCACGTCCGTCGCGTACAACCAGGACAGCCCCCATGTCCCCGGCGCGGCCGAGACCGGCGACGCGTTCGGCGCGGCCGTCGCGACCGGCGACTACAACAAGGACGGCGTCCCCGACACGGCGGTCGGCGCCCCCGGGGAGAACGGCGGCTCCGGCGGCGTCTGGCTCCTCCCGAAGACCTCCACGACGGGCTCGTACGCCCTCACCCCGTCCAGCCTGGGCCTCCCGTCCCCGACGACGGCCCTGCAGTACGGCAGGTACATGAGCAGCCACTGACCCGGCCCCGGCAGGGTCAAAGCCTTCCTCGCGACACCCTGAGTACTCCCGGATGATCCCGGAACGAAATCTCCGACCCGAGTACCTGACGATCCCTTAGGGGATGTCACAGCTCGGCCGCAAAGCCGGGCCGGTGCCCCCCGGTCCGGCACGCCGCTCGCCGGGACCAGGTACGTTCGATGACGTGGCTGGATTCAGGATCGGACGCGGCCGGGACAACGGCGCTCCTCAGACGCGACCGCAACACCCCCCGCACGGACAGCAGGCCCCGCAGGCCGGCGGCCCGTCGTACGGCTATCCCCAGACGCCACCGGGCCCGCCGTACGGCGGCGGCCGGGGCGGCAACCAGGGCTGGCCGCAGACGCACGGCGGCCGCCCGGGCAACTACGGCCCCCAGGGCCACCAGGGCCAGGGGAACCACGGCGAGCCGGAGTACTTCGGCGACGGCGGCCACGGCGGCGCCGGCGCGGACCCGTACGCGGCCAACAACCCGGGCCACACCCAGATGTTCGCCGTCGGCGAGGACCCGTACCAGCAGAGCGACACCTACCGCGCCGGGAACGCCCCCGCGGCCCCGGTCGGCCCGCGCCTGCCGTGGAAGGACCTTCTGAAGGGCATCGTCACCAGCCCGAACCAGACGTTCCTGGTGATGCGCGACTACGCGGTGTGGGGCCCGGCCCTCATCGTGATGTTCCTCTACGGCCTGCTCGCCGTCTTCGGCTTCGACACGGCCCGCGAGGACGCGATCAACGCGACGCTGTCGAACGCCGTGCCGATCGTCCTGGTCACCGCCGTGACGATGGTGCTGAGCACGTTCATCCTGGGCGTGGTCACCCACACCCTGGCCCGCCAGCTGGGCGGCGACGGCGCGTGGCAGCCGACGGTCGGCCTCTCCATGCTGATCATGGCGCTCACGGACGCCCCCCGCCTGGTCGTGGCGATGTTCGCGGGCGGCGACGCGCCGTTCGTCCAGATCCTCGGCTGGATCACCTGGGTCGCCGCGGGCGCCCTCCTGACCCTGATGGTCTCCAAGTCCCACGACCTCCCCTGGCCGAAGGCCCTGGGAGCATCGGCGATCCAGCTGATCGCGATCCTGTCCCTGATCAAGCTGGGCACGTTCTAGCCGCGGGGCAACAGCCTCCGAGCAAGCACCGACCCACCGAATGAGGGGCTCCCGCCCAACCGACCGGGAGCCCCTCACTCACATCACGACCTGCCCGCAGGCTCCGCAGGCAATGCCCCAAGCCCACTACTCACCCTTCGCCCTCTGGACGTAGAGTTCTTCGCCCCCTAAAAGCTGTCCCGTAACCGATCTTCGACTGGATGTATGCCCCTGCCCGTCCGGTGGTCATCCTGTCAGCGTGAGGTTGTGCAGGCGGGCGATGCCAATGCCTTGCAGTCGTTTCGGTTGCCCGGGACAGGCTGGCCGACGGTGACGATCAGCCGGGTGTCAGCGTCGATGACGACTTGGTGATTGGTCGAGTAGCGGTAGTTTTTCGACTGCTCGGCGATGGTGTGGTCGCGGGTGGGGACCAGGGTGCCGTCCACGATCAGTACCGTGCCCTTGCGGAACCCACTGCGAGGCTGGAGCGCGAGTAAGGGCCCGAGCTGCTCGACTATGCGTCCAGCGGCCGACTTCGACACCCCGAACCGAGGCGCAAGCTGCCGAAATGTCAGGGTCGTTCGCCAGCAGGCGACGACCAGCAAGACCCGGCTGGATGGCGCTGGCCGGTGCGCGGGCGTCGACCGTGTTCGTGGTGGTGGGGGTGATCGCCGGGCTGGAGTACCTGACCGGCTGGCCGGCGCTGGCCTTTTCCAGGGCCCGGGACATCCTGCGGGTGGAGTTCGCGCCGGCCGGGGTGCCCGCGTCCCTGCGGTTGGTCCGGGCCGCCGGGCCGGACGACTGGCTGCCCGTCAAGACCCTGCGCGAGGTGCGGCTGACGCACAAGGTGGTGGAGCCGTACCAGGGGGACTACAAGCCGGCCGTCAAAAAAGGGGATGCAGAAACGCTTCCGGCTCCCTGGCTCCGCTCACCGTGGCGGAAGTCCGCCGGCTCCTGGCGCCTGGCCTCACCCCGAACCTCCGAGCCGGGCGGTCGCTTCGCGCACACATGTTGAGCTGGTCACTCTGTCGTCGCCGACGCCAGGCTGTCGCCCGCCATTGCCACTATCGGCGCCGACTGCACTCGTTGGAGAGGCGGTTGTACAAGTCCGCCCCTGACACACCATCAGCCAACTACACTCCGCACGACGCCCAGTGACCAGGCCAGGTAGCGAAACGCTGCTGGAGTCTAGGACGTGTCTCCTTGATGGGCTGGCCAGTCGACCGGATGTGCCTGTCCGTTGCTGATCACTGAGCATTTTCAGCGTGACCACCTATCAGGTGACAGCTCAGGCGCCTCTGGCGTCAAGCACTTGCCGGGGAGGCAGTCAGTTGAAAGCGTCGGTCATGCAGTCCACCAGGCAGTCGGCAGCCTCATAGCGCTGGCGGAGGGCGGCAGCTGCTTCTTCGCGCTCCACTAAGAGGTATCCGTAGTGCTGGCGCGCCACCCTGGTCACGTCTCCGACCGTGACGATGGCCGGTTCGTCGTGTGCGGCCCGTCGACGCGCTCCGGCGATTGCCATGTCCGCAGAGCGCAGCAGGTTTCTGGAACGATCCCGGATCACGGCTGCCTGGGCGCGTTTCGTCGAGAGGGGACGCAGGACATGTCCTCTCCAGACGTAGCCGGCGGCGACAAGGATGAGACCGAGCGCTACGAACAGGAGTCCGCCTGGGGCGTGAGGTCGCATCTATCCAGTCTTCACCACTCGCGTGGTGATCGTCATGCCCGCGTCGGCGGCCGATTGTCGGAGCGACTTGGTGTCAGTGAGCCCTTGCGCAACGCACGAGGCTCCCGTGCCGTTGAGGGAGGTGTTCGAAGTCTCAAACCACAGGCACAGGAGCCGCGTTGGTTCCGTATTCTGCCGCACTCGACCTGCCTCACGCCCTGGTCGAGTGGGTCACCATGCTCATCGTCACCCGCGAGGGTGACCGCCGCTGCAAGCTCCCGCCGCACCAGCGTGCCCTGGTCGGCCTGGTGTACCTGCGTCGGCACGACACCCTCGCCCAGCTCGCTGCCGGGTTCGGCATCTCCGTCGGCACCGCCCACGCCTACACGACAGCCGTCGTCGACCTGCTCGCCGACCGGGCTCCCGGCCTGCTGCGTGCTTTGCGCGAGACGGATCCGGACTACGTCCTGCTCGACGGCACCCTTGCCGAGTGCGACCGGGTCGGCGACAGCCGGGCCGACTACTCCCACAAGCACCGCCGACATGGGGTGAACGTGCAGGTGGCGACCGACCCCGCCGGGCGGCTGCTGTGGATCTCGCCGACGATGCCCGGCCGCGCGCACGATCTCACTGCGGCCCGCGCCCACCGGATCATCCGGATCTGTGAACGCCAGGGCGTCCCGATCCTCGCCGACCGCGCCTACATCGGTGCCGGCCCATGGGTGACAACACCCCTCAGACGCCCGCCGGGCCGTGACCTCACCCCGACCCAGCAAACCATCAGCCGAGCGCTGGCCACGGCACGGGCACCGGTCGAACGCGGCGTCACACGACTGAAGTCCTGGCGGATCTTCCGCAAGTCCCGGTGCAGTCCGAATCGAATGTCGTCAATCTCCGCGGCCGTGCTCACTCTGGAGCGGCAACGCTGAAAGACCTCACTGATGCGATGGGGGACCGGGCGAGCCGATGACGCCGGCCGATCCGGCCCGCGGGCGGCGATGAGCGGATCTCCGCCGCACGCTGGAGGCCATCGCTCGCGTGGAAGTACCGCACCTGCCCGCCCTCGCTCACCAGGCCGCACTTCACCTCGCGGCCGCCATCCTCGTCCGGGCCTGTACGGGCCCCGGCTCCGCGGCCGAACTGATCACGGCGAGTCCGTCCGAGGCGCCTCACCGGTGCGAAGAGCAACCAATGGACGGCCTTGAGCACCCCGCTCGGCGAGTTCTCGACGCTCCCCACACCGCAGACGACCGCCGCAGGCGCACGTCGACCGGACCGGCGTCAGTGAGTGCCACCGGCCCCGCCGCGAACGCGGGTCGGGCACCGAGCCGAACCGGAGGCTCAGGTGAGCGACCTGGTCGGGGTTCGCAATGATCACCAAGCCCGCGCCCGCACCGCTACCTGATCCTCACACCAAAGACCCTTACGACCAAGGGACTTGAAGCCCCCTGGTTTCAGCCTGCGAACGTTTCTGCCCGCGGATTGTGCGAGAGGTATTGACGTTGATCACCGGATCCCTATCATCCAATTGCTCGACACTTCGACCCTTGTTCGGCATATCGGACAATCGGGGCCGCACCACACCGCCTCCGGACACCCCCTGACGGGCCGAACCGGAGTCGCTTGCTCAAGGATGACGAGGTCCTTATGCACAGACGTAGTTTCAGCAGCAGACGCCCGTCCGCGGTGCTCGCCGCCGCGGTCGCGGCCCTGGCCGCGTTGGCGGCGCTGCTGGTCGCCAGCCCGGCTCAGGCGGCCACCACCAGCGACGTGCGCGGTGTTGATTCCGGCAAGTGTCTCGACGTGTCGGGCTTCAGCCAGACCGACGGCGCGAACGTGCACATCTGGGACTGCCACGGTGGAGTCAACCAGCAGTGGACGTTGACGGACAGCAACCAGCTGACCGTGTACGGCAACAAGTGCCTGGATGTCCGGGGCGGCGCCACCACGTCCGGGACCGCGGTGCAGATCTGGTCGTGCAACGGCAGTGACAACCAGCAGTGGCGGGTGAACTCCGACGGCACGATCGTCGGCGTGCGGTCCGGGCTGTGCCTGGAGGTCGCGGGCTGGGGCAAGGCCAACGGCACGGGGGTGCAGATCTGGTCGTGCCACGGCGGCGCCAACCAGAAGTGGACCGGCCTGTCCGGGACGGGCAACACGTGTGCTCTTCCGTCGACCTACCGCTGGACCTCGACCGGCCCGCTGGCGCAGCCGGCGAACGGGCAGGTCGCGCTGAAGGACTTCACCACCGTGAAGTACAACGGCAAGAACCTGGTCTACGCAACCACCTCCGACGGACAGAATTGGGGCTCGACGATGTTCAGTCCCTTCACGAACTGGTCGGACATGGGGGCGGCCACCCAGACCCCGATGAACGAGTCCGCGGTGGCGCCCGAACTGTTCTACTTCGCGCCCAAGAACATCTGGGTGATGGTGTCCCAGTGGAGCCAGTGGCCGCTCTACTACCGCACGTCCAGCGACCCCACCAACCCCAACGGCTGGTCCGCCAAGCAGCCGCTGTTCACCGGCACCCTCCCCCAGAACCCCGATCCGAACCGGAAGGATGCCCCGATCGACCCGACCATGATCGCCGACGACCAGAACATGTACCTGTTCTTCGCCGCTGACAACGGCAGCATCTACCGGGCGAGCATGCCGATCGGGAATTTCCCCAGCAGCTTCGGCTCCTCGTTCACGACGGTCATGAGCGACACGGAGAAGAACCTGTTCGAGGCGCCTGAGGTCTACAAGGTCAAGGGCCAGAACCAGTACCTCATGATCGTCGAGGCTCGGGGTGTCAATGAGCAGCGCTTCTTCCGCTCGTTCACGGCCTCCAGCCTGAACGGCACGTGGACCCCGCAGGCCGCCACCGAAAGCAACCCCTTCGCCGGCAAGGCCAACAGCAACGCCACCTGGACCAACGACATCAGCCACGGTGACCTGGTCCGCGACAACCCCGACCAGACCATGACCATCGACCCCTGCAACCTGCAGTTCCTCTACCAGGGCAGAAACCCCTCCTCGGACGGCACCGACTACCTGAAGCTGCCGTACCGGCCGGGCCTGCTCACCCTGCAGCGCTGACCCGCCTGATCACGGTGATCGCGATGTGGTGCGGTCCGCCGACGCGTGGACGAGCTGTCTACGGCGTGGGCGACTCCACCCGCTGACCGATACTCACCGCCTTGAGGAACCCCAGCCGCGCGTCGGCTGGGGTTCCTCCCTTTCGTGGATTCTCATCATGGGTACGGACCGAAGTCCTATGACGCCACCGGGGATCCGCCTGCCGGCCGTGGTGTGCCGAGAATCCGAAGTCCACCGAGCACTTGTCGAGGCGCTGGAGCACGAAGGCGCTCAACACGTTGTCCCTCAAGTCGTCGAGGATCTGACGCGGCAGATCTCCGGGGCCCCGGCGAGCCCGCTCCCTGACATCTACACCTGACCTCAACGTCGGCAGACAACAGCAGCTCTCAGCAAACCGTGATAGCCCGGAAGCCACCCTCGCCCAGCGCGAGCAGATCCAGGGCGACACCCACCCCGACACCCTGACCAGCCGCAACAACCTCGCCCAGGCCTGTCGAGCTGCGGCAGCTGTACAGCAGACAGATACAGCAACCCCAGAAACCGCCCCCGACCACCAACCCCCCGCAGACACCCCCGAGCAACCTGTTTGACCGTCCCCAACCGATCTCTGTAGAGCTACGGATCAGAAGGTGCACGTGCCCCATCCGTACCCGATCCAGCGGGAAACCACGGGGAACCCAGGGGTTGAGGGGGCGCAACACACGGCAACGACCCCTGACCGTATGACCTGGTCAGGGGCCGTTCACTATGCGGTGGGTGTGGGATTGGAACCCACGGTGACTCGCGCCACGACGGTTTTCAAGATCGCTCGCCTGAGCGCTCAGCAAGCGGATCGGCGCAGGTCAGAGCGCTTCCCTGTTCTGCTTCTGGGCCTCGCCCGACCTATGTACTGGAGGCAAGACGCTCCAGGGAAAGTTGATCCACTCGTCCGTACGCTTCCACACGTACTCGCACTTCACGAGGGAGTGGGACTTCTCATAGATCACGGCGGACCGGACCTCGGCGACGGCGTCGAGGCAGAAGTCGTGCACGAGCTTGAGCGTCTTGCCCGTGTCGGCGACGTCGTCCGTGATCAGGACCTTCTTGTCGGAGAAGTCGATCGCGTTGGGCACGGGCGCGAGCATGACGGGCATTTCGAGGGTGGTGCCGACGCCGGTGTAGAACTCCACGTTGACCAGGTGGATGTTCTTGCAGTCGAGGGCGTAGGCGAGCCCGCCGGCGACGAAGACACCGCCGCGGGCGATGGAGAGGACGATGTCGGGCTCGTACCCGTCGTCGGCGATGGACTGCGCGAGTTCGCGTACGGCGACGCCGAACGCCTCGTAGGTGAGGTTCTCCCGGACCTGGGACATGCTCACACCTGCGTTCGGTGGAAGTTGAGGAAGGACCGGGAGGCGGTCGGCCCCCGCTGCCCCTGGTACCGCGACCCGTACCGCTCGCTCCCGTACGGGGACTCGGCCGGCGAGCTGAGCCGGAACATGCACAACTGCCCGATCTTCATACCGGGCCACAGCTTGATCGGGAGCGTCGCGAGATTCGACAGCTCCAGCGTCACGTGACCGGAGAACCCGGGGTCGATGAACCCGGCGGTGGAGTGCGTGACGAGCCCGAGCCGCCCGAGCGAGCTCTTGCCCTCCAGACGGGAGGCGAGATCATCGGGCAACGTGATGACCTCGTAGGTGCTGGCGAGCACGAACTCCCCGGGGTGCAGGATGAACGGCTCGTCACCCTCGGGCTCCACGAGCCGGGTGAGATCCGCCTGCTCGATGGAGGGGTCGATGTGGGGGTACCGGTGATTCTCGAACACCCGGAAGAAGCGATCGAGCCGCACGTCGATGCTCGACGGCTGCACCATGGATTCGTCGTACGGATCGATCCGCACCCGTCCCGCGTCGATCTCGGCCCGGATGTCCTTGTCTGAGAGAAGCACGCCCCGAGGATACGCAAGACGCGCGGACCCTCCGCATTCGGGCGGGGAACCGCGCGTCTCACACCTACCGAAGCCGGCCCCGCACGCCTACGCCGCACGACGCCACCGCAGCACTAGGGCTGCGGCCTACTGCATCTCCTACTGACCCACTGGCTGCCACTTGCCGCTGACTGCCTGCGGCCTACTGCTTCCCGCTTCTCGCTCACCGCTTCTGCAAGGCGACCGGCACGACGCTGCGCCCGGCTGCGCAGCGTCGTGCCGGTCGC
>NZ_LIRK01000706.1 GCF_001419765.1 Streptomyces torulosus | reverse complement strand
GCCCCCGCCCTGTTCACCTGGGAGTTCGCCACCGACCCCTATCCCGCCTACGCCTGGCTCCGTGAGCACGCGCCCGTGCACCGTACGAAGCTGCCCAGCGGTGTGGAGGCCTGGCTGGTCACCCGGTACGCCGACGCCAAGCAGGCCCTCGCCGACCAGCGTCTGTCCAAGAACCCGGCGCACCACGACGAGCCCGCGCACGCCAAGGGCAAGACCGGTATCCCCGGTGAGCGCAAGGCCGAGTTGATGACGCATCTGCTGAACATCGACCCGCCGGACCACACCCGGCTGCGCCGCCTCGTCTCCAAGGCCTTCACGCCGCGCAGGGTCGCCGAGTTCGCCCCCCGGGTCCAGGAGCTGACGGACGACCTCATCGACCGGTTCGCGGAGAAGGGCGAGGCCGACCTCATCCACGAGTTCGCCTTCCCGCTGCCCATCTACGCCATCTGCGACCTGCTCGGCGTCCCTCGCGAGGACCAGGACGACTTCCGGGACTGGGCGGGCATGATGATCCGGCACGGCGGCGGTCCGCGCGGCGGGGTCGCGAGGTCGGTGAAGAAGATGCGCGGTTATCTCGCGGACCTCATCCACCGCAAGCGCGAGGCGCTGCCCGCCGAACCCGGCCCCGGCGAGGACCTCATCTCCGGTCTCATCCGCGCCTCGGACCACGGTGAGCACCTCACCGAGAACGAGGCCGCCGCCATGGCCTTCATCCTTCTGTTCGCCGGCTTCGAGACCACCGTCAATCTCATCGGCAACGGCACCTACGCCCTCCTCACCCACCCCGAGCAGCGCGCCCGCCTCCAGAGCTCCCTCGCCGCGGGCGAGATGGCCCTGCTGGAGACCGGCGTCGAGGAACTCCTCCGCTACGACGGCCCGGTGGAGCTGGCCACCTGGCGGTTCGCCACGCAGCCGCTCACCGTCGGCGGGCAGGACATCGCCCCCGGCGACCCGGTGCTGGTCGTCCTCGCGGCGGCCGACCGCGACCCGGCCCGCTTCGCCGACCCCGACACCCTCGACCTGTCGCGCCGCGACAACCAGCACCTTGGCTACGGCCACGGCATCCACTACTGCCTGGGGGCGCCCCTCGCCCGCCTGGAGGGACAGACCGCGCTGGCGACGCTCCTCACCCGGCTGCCCGATCTGCGGCTCGCCGCCGACCCAGCCGATTTGCGCTGGCGCGGCGGACTCATCATGCGCGGACTGCGCACCCTTCCCGTCGAGTTCACACCGCGTCAGAGCTGATGAACGGCCTGTACCCCTATCAGGAACAGCGGCCGAAGGTGACACACCCTCAAGTTCGTGATCTTCACGTGATCTCCGCTGCATTAACTTGTGACAACTGATCGTCTACGGATACGTTCACACGTCAGTGCGAAGGGTCGTTACATCCCTCGCACAGATCTCTGCTGTCGTGTGAAAGGCAACCGCATGCTCTCCGGGAACGGTCGTCACCGTCGCCCCCGTCAGGCTCCGGCACTCCTCGTCGCGGCCGGAGTGACCGGCTCCGCCATCGCCATCCCGCTCCTCGGTGCCACCGGCGCCAGTGCGGCCAGCGGAACCACCTGGGACCAGGTGGCGGAGTGCGAGAGTGGCGGCTCCTGGAGCGCGGACACCGGGAACGGGCGCTACGGCGGCCTCCAGATCTCCCAGGCCGACTGGGAGAACCATGGCGGCCTCGACTACGCGACCAGCCCCGACCAGGCCAGCCGTTCGCAGCAAATCGCGGTCGCCGAGAGAATCCTCGACGACCAGGGTGTGGGCGCCTGGTCGACCTGCGGACTCCTCCACAACCTCGACGGCGACTCCGCCTCGGCCGACGTGGACACCGGCGTGGCGGGGGATTCGTCCAGCTCGGGCGATTCACCCGATTCGTCCAACTCGTCAGGTAACTCCACCAAGTCCAGCGACTCGTCGGATTCCGATGAATCGTCTGACTCGTCTGGTTCGTCGGATTCGTCCTCACGTGCCTCCGAGGGCTCCACCAAGGCCGACACGGGTGCGGGTGACTCCTCCGAGTCCTCGGACTCCGACCGCGCCGGTGGTTCACAGGAATCCGACAGCTCGGCCGAGGCTGACGCCAAGAGCGGCGACTCGGACAACTCCACGCCGGGCGACACCCCTTCCACCAGCGACGATGCCGACACCGGCACCGGTCGCCACCGTGGCGCCAGCGCCGAGGAGGGCGTCCACACCGACGCGGCCGACTCCCGCGGCGACGCCTCCACCGGCCGTCATGCCTCCCGCGGCGGCGACGCGTCCCGCGAGGCCGTCGACGGCTCGTACACCGTCCGCCCCGGAGACAACCTGACGGCCATCGCCGACTCCCTTGAGCTGAGCGGCGGGTGGCGGGAGCTGTATGCCGAGAACGAGGGCACGGTCGGAACCGACCCGGACCTCATCCTTCCCGGTCAGACCCTGGAAGTCGGTGCCGAAACGGGCGAAAAGTAGCGTCAGTTCGGGTCATGGTTCGCCCCTTAATGCCCGTTTTGATCTCGGTGGGAGATGAATCACAGACCCCCTGATCGTCTTTGAAATTCGGCGAATCACGTGTTTACGGTCGTGACCGCTCGCCACAGCGGGCCCTTGCGGTCGTCACGCCGAATCCTGCCGACGGCCGCTCGGAACAGTCGTCGCGTCAAGCGCCGTAGGCAGGAGCGGGGGACCCAAGGTTTGCGCCGGGTCCGGCGGTTGAGGCCCTTCGGGGTCACACCGCCGGCACCGGCTCGGGGTGAAGCCGCATCACGTGAGCCGGAAGGCGAGCGGGTGCGGCCGGGCAACTCAACCGGCCCGAACCCGACAGCTCACCTCGTAGGCGTCGGTGAGGGGATCACTCCATGCTGTTTTCCAGCAAGGGCAAGCACCGTCGTCCGTCCAAGACCGCCCGCGCCATCGCCGTCGTCGGTGTCACCGGCGCCGCCGCGATAGCCGCCCCGCTCATGGTGGCCGGCAGCGCCTCCGCCGCCACCGAGTCCGAGTGGGACGCCGTCGCCCAGTGCGAGTCCGGCGGCGACTGGTCCATCAACACCGGCAACGGCTACTACGGCGGNNAGCAAGGCCCAGCAGATCGCCATCGCCGAGAAGGTCCTCGCGGGCCAGGGCAAGGGTGCCTGGCCGGTCTGCGGCAAGGGCCTGTCCGGCGCCTCGTACGACGGTGCCGCCGCCTCCTCCGGCAACTCCGGCTCGGACTCCTCCTCTTCCTCCTCGCAGCAGGGCACCCAGGAGACCCGCGCCTCGCGGTCCTCCGAGCGCGCCACCGTCGAGACCCCGACCGGCAAGAAGGTCAAGAAGGGCGACGGCGA
>NZ_LIRK01000705.1 GCF_001419765.1 Streptomyces torulosus | reverse complement strand
CCGCCACCACCCGCCCCGATCCGCACCGCCCGCCCCACGTCTTCGCACGAACCACCCTCACGACCGCGAAAGTCCCCCACCATGTACGAGCTGTCCCGGGTCCGCCTCTACTCCATCGGGCCGGCCGGTGCGCGCTACGCCGACACCGTGCTGGACCTGAGGGGTGTCGGCGAGCCGGTGCCCGACCCCGCGCCGCAGCAGGCGGAGTTCTTCGAGGAGGAGCCGACCGGGCCGCCGCGCCGGCCCGCGCCCGCGGGCGTGCTCTTCCTGGAGAACGGCGGCGGCAAGTCGGTCCTGCTCAAGCTGATCTTCTCGGTGATGCTGCCGGGGCACCGCAACACCCTCGGCGGCGCCAGCTCGGGTGTGCTGCGCAAGTTCCTGCTCGCCGACGACTGCGGACACGTCGCGCTGGAGTGGCAGCACACCCTCACCGGTGAGTGCGTCGTCGTGGGCAAGGTGAGCGAGTGGCGCGGACGCCAGGTCTCGAGCGACCCCCGCAAGTTCGCCGAGGCCTGGTACTCCTTCCGGCCCGGCCCCGGCCTCAGCCTCGACAACCTCCCCGTCGCCGAGTCCACCGCCGTCCGGCCGCCCGTCGAAGGCGCCTCCGGCGCGCAGGGGCGGCGGCGGACCATGAAGGGGTTCCGGGACGCCCTCACCGAGGCGGGCAAGGCGTATCCGCACCTCGAAGTGCACTGGGAGGAGATCCACGACCGCTGGAACGAGCATCTGACGGACCTCGGCCTCGACCCCGAACTCTTCCGCTACCAGCGGGAGATGAACGCCGACGAGGGCGAGGCCGCCGGTCTCTTCGCGGTGAAGAAGGACTCCGACTTCACCGACCTGCTGCTCCGCGCGGTCACGGACACCCGGGACACCGACGGGCTCGCCGACCTCGTCGGCGGCTTCGGCAACAAGCTCGGACGCCGGGCCGAACTGATTGCCGAACGCGACTTCACCGCCGGTTCCGTGGACCTGCTCGGCCGGATCGTGGAGGCCGCCGAGGCACGCTCGCGGGCACGTGACATCCACACGGCCGCCGAGCGGCGGACCCGCACCCTGGCCCGCCGGCTCTCCGCCAGGGCCACCCGGGAACGGGTCAGGGGCACCGATCTGGCCCAGCGGGTCACGGCCGCCGCGTACGCGGTCACCCACGCCGAGGGCGCCCGCGAACGCAGCGCGCTGATCGCGGCTGAACTCGCCTACCGGCACGCCTCCCTCGCGCTGGCCGCTGCGGAGAAGTCGGCCGCCGCGCAGAAGCGGGAACTGGCCGACGCGCGCACCCTGCACGCCGCCTGGCAGGGGGCCGAGGCCGTGCTCAGGCACCGCGCCGCCGCCGACCGCGTCGCACGCGTGGCCGCCGCGATCCAGGAGGCCGAGCGGGACGCGGCCCCCGCGCTCGCCGCCCGCGCCCAGGCAGCCGTCGACCTGGTCCGGGCCCTGCACGCGGCCGCCGAGAGCGCCGAGAACCTCGCCAACGAGGGGGAGGAGCGGTCGGCTGCTCTCCAGGAGCTCGGCGAGGCCGCCTACCGGGACTCCACCGCCGCCGCCACCGAGGCGCAGCGCGCCCGCAGCGAGATCGGGCACCTGAAGCAGCGGCTCAGCGAGGTCGAGCAGGAGACCGCCGAGGCGGTCCGGGCCGGCTGGCTCGACGACAGTGCGCCCGACGCCGACCCGGCCCGGGCCGCCCTCGCCGCCAGCGACGCCGAGAAGACCGCCGTCGCCGCCTGGGACACCGCTAGGGAGGCCTCACGACGCGCCTCCGAGCACGCCAGGGAGGCGGCCTCCGCCGAGGCCCGCGCGGAGCTGACGGCCGCCCGCGCCGCCGACGCCGCAATCGCCGCCGAGCGCGCGTACGACGGGGAGCGGCGCACCGCCGAGGCCCTCGCGGCGGAGGAGCGCCTCGCCGAACTGCTGAGCCTGCCGGGCGCCGCCCGCAAGAGCCGGGCCGGGGTGCCCGTACCCCGCACCGCGGGCGACGGCCCCGGCGGCGCGCCGGCCGCGAGGCCCGCCGAGCCGGAGCGGACGGGACCGGCGGCCGGCGCGGCCGACGGCGCCGATGCCTCCGGTTCCCCGGGCGAGGGCCCCCTCACCCCCGAGGAGCTGGACCGCTTCGCGGACGAGCTGCGCGAGCTGCTCGACGAGAACGTGTCCTCTGCGGAGCGCACCCTCTTCGAGCTGCGCACCGCCGCGGCCGACGACTCCCGCATCCTCGGCGCCCTCGGCGACGGCGGACTGCTGCCGCCGGGCCCCGACGTCCTGGCCACCGTCGAGTTCCTCGGCGAGCACGGCATCCCCGCCCTGCCCGGCTGGCGGTACCTCGCCCAGGCCGTGGACCCCACCGACCACGCGCGCGTGCTCGCCGCGCGCCCGGAGCTGGTCGACGGCGTCATCATCACCGACCCCGACTCGCACGTCCGTGCCCGTGCGGCGCTCAGCGACGCGGCCCTGCTCCCGCGGTCCGCCGTCGCCGTCGGCACGGCCGCCGCCCTGCTCGCGCCGACACCGTCCCTGGACGCGGGCGACGGCGCCTCGTCCGAGGTGTTCCTCGTCCCGCCGAACCCGGCCATGCACGACGAGCGCGCCGCCGACGAGGAGCGCCAGGCCCTGCGCGCCCGCGCGACCGAGCGCGACGAGGAGATCCGGGCCCTCGCGGCACGCCTCGGCAAGGACCGGGAACTCGCGGCGCGACTCGCCTCCTGGCGCACGGGCTGCCCGGCGGGCCGGCTCACCGAGCTGGCCACGTCGGCGGGGGAGACCCGCGCGTTCGCCGAGGAGGCCGAGGCGGAGCTGGCCGAGGCCCGGACCGTGCGGGCCGAGACCGAGGAGGCGGCGGCCGAGGCCGCCCAGGTGCGGGACGAACGGCAGGAGGCCGCGCAGAAGGCCCGGCGCGCCGCCGACGCCCTCGCCGGACTCGCCTTCCGGCTGCGTGAACGCGCCGGCTGGCAGGTCAAGCTCCGTGAACTCGCCGACGAGGCCGCCGAGTCCGAGGCCCGCGCCCAGATCTGCCTGGAGCGGGCCCGCGCCGCCGACGAGGACCGCCGCGCCACCCAGCGCGCCGCCGACGACGCCCGCCGTACGGCCCGCGCGCTGCGCGCCGAGCGCGCGGAGATCGCAGGCGCCCCCGACGACGTACCGGAAGCGGACACCGACGCGCCCAAGCAGCCCCTCGCCGCCCTCCGCGAGGCCTACCGCGCCGCCTCCCAGGTGTACGAGAAGGTCGGCGTGGGCGCCGACCTGCGCGCCGAGCAGGCCCGGGCCGAGAGCGACGAGAGCGCCGCCCGCGCGGAACTGGACCGGCTCAGCAACAAGGTCCGCAACCGCGCCGAGCAACTCCTCCAGTCGCCCGACGGTTCCGACGGCCCCTCCCGGCAGGCCGCGTCGGCCCGCGCAGAGGAGCTGGTGCAGCTGCTGGAGACCCGTGTGTCGACGGCGAGCGAGCAGCTCGGACGGCTGCGCGGCGAGGCCGAACGGCACGCCCCCGAGGACGGCGAGGCCCACACCGAGCTGCCCGAGGAGATGGTCCCGCGCGACGCCGACCACGCCCAGGCCCTGCTGCGTACCGCCACCGCCGAACTCGCCTCCCGCACCGAGGCGCTGGCCCAGGCCCGTGAGGCCCACGCGGAGCTGCTGGCGGCCCACCGCGCCGCCGAGGACGCGGCCGGCGGCTTCGAGGAGACGGCCGCCCTGCTCAGGGACCTCCTGCGGGACCACACCCCGGAGGACGACCAGGAGGAGCCCGAGCCGTACCCGGGCGGTCTCGAAGAGTCCCGTAAGGCCGCCGCCGAGGCCCGCCGCTCCCTGCGCGGCTGCGCCGCCGACCTCTCCGCCGCCGAGGGCGCGGTGCGCGAGGCGAGCGACATCCTCGTACGGCACGCCAACTCCACCCGCTACGAGCAGGTGCGCACCCCGGCCCGCCAGCAGATCCGTGAGCTGCCCGCCTCCGCGCTGCCCGAGCACGCCCAGAAGTGGGCGGACGCCTTCGCGCCCCGGCTGCGGGTCCTCACCGACGAGCTGGCGCAGCTGGAGCGCAACCGCGACTCGATCGTGGACCGGCTGCGGGGACTCGTGGAGTCGGCGCTCGCCACCCTGCGCTCGGCCCAGCGGCTGTCCCGGCTCCCCGAGGGCCTGGGGGAGTGGTCCGGCCAGGAGTTCCTCCGCATCCGCTTCGAGGAACCCGACCAGGCGACACTCACCGAGCGGCTCGGCGAGGTCGTCGACGAGGCGACCCGCGCGGCCGTGAAGAAGAACTCCGACATGCGGCGTGACGGCATGTCCCTGCTGCTGCGCGGCGTCAGCGCGGCCCTCCAGCCGAAGGGCGTCGCCGTCGAGATCCTCAAGCCCGACGCCGTGCTCCGCGCCGAGCGCGTCCCCGTGGGACAGATGGGCGACGTCTTCTCCGGCGGTCAGCTGCTCACCGCCGCCATCGCCCTGTACTGCACGATGGCCGCGCTCCGCAGTAACGACCGGGGCCGCGACAAGCACCGCCACGCCGGCACCCTGTTCCTCGACAACCCCATCGGCCGGGCCAACGCGACGTACCTGCTGGAGCTGCAGCGGGCCGTGTCGGACGCCCTCGGCGTCCAGCTCCTCTACACGACGGGTCTCTTCGACACGACCGCCCTGGCCGAGTTCCCCCTGGTCATCCGCCTCCGCAACGACGCCGACCTCCGTGCGGGCCTGAAGTACATCAGCGTCGAGGAACACCTCCGCCCGGGACTGCCGCAGCAGCCCCGGGCGGGAGAGGCGGTGCACAGCGAGATCACGGCGACGAGGATGTACAAGAGGCCCACGCCGAACCCCGCCTGAGACGGGGCCGCGCCCCTGTGCGGGCGCGGCCCCTCAGGGGCGCGGGGAACTGCGCGACCGGCCACGACGAACCCGCGGCCGCCCGGCGTCCCTGGGCACCCCACCCCTCAGACGTCGGCCTTCAACAGATCCGCACACTTCTCGCCGATCATCATCGTCGTGATGCACGGATTCACGGTCACCAGATCCGGCATCACCGACCCGTCGGCCACCCGCACCCCCTCGACCCCCTTGACCCGCAGCCGCGCGTCGAGCGGCGCCGAGGGGTCGTCGTCCGCGCCCATCTTCACGGTGCAGGCCGGGTGGTAGACGGTATTGTGCGTCTTGCGGATGTAGTCGAACAGCTCGTCGTCGGTCTGTACGTCGGGGCCGGGCGCCAGTTCGGCCCCCGCCCATCCGCTCAGCGCCGGCTGAGCGGCGATCCGCCGGGCCAGCCGCAGCCCGTACGTCATCACCCGCACGTCGTGCTCGTGGGTGAAGTACCGCGGGTCGACCTTCGGCTTGTCCCGGTAGTCGCGGGTGCGCAGCCGCACCGTGCCGCGCGACTTCGCCCGCGTCACGTTCGGCGTCAGACAGAACGCGTTCTCGGTCGTGGGGTAGCCGTGCCGGGCGGTGTTCATGTCGAACGGCACGGACCCGTAGTGGAACATCAGGTCGGGGCGGTCCAGGCCGGGCTCGGTGTCGTAGAAGATACCCGCCTCCCACCACTGGCTCGACGTGGTGGTCATCGGCTGCGCGGCCTCCCACATGATGACGCCCTCGGGGTGGTCCTGGAGGTTCTCGCCGACGCCCGCCGAGTCGACGACCACGTCCACGCCCACCTCGCGCAGGTGCTCGGCGGGACCGATGCCGGAGAGCATCAGGAGCTTCGGCGTGTCGATGGAGCCGCAGGAGACGATGACCTCGCGCCGGGCCCGGACGGTACGGGTGTGGATCTGGTCCGGGTCGAGGTACTCGGCGCCGACGCAGCGCCGCCCCTCCAGCACCAGCTTCTTGGCGCGGACGCCGGTGCGGACCTCCAGGTTGGGGCGCTTGCCCATGATCGGGTGCAGATACGCGACCGAGGAGGACTGCCGGATGTTGTTCTCGTCGGAGTTGATCTGGAACCAGTTGGCGCCCCGGATCACGGTCGTACCGGAGTTGAAGGGCGTCGTCGGAATGCCGGCCTGGGCGCACGCCTCCAGCAGCGCGTTCCCGCACGGGTCGTCGCTCTTGAGCGTGCGGAGCTTCACCGGGCCGCTGCGGCCGTGGTGGTCACCGGGGGCGTCGTTGTTCTCCAGCCGCTGGTAGAGCGGGAAGAGGTCGGCCGAGGACCAGCCCGTACAGCCGGCCGCCGCCCAGTCGTCCAGATCCTCCGCGGGGGCCCAGAAGGCGATGCAGGAGTTGTGGGAGGAGCAGCCGCCGAGGACCTTCGCGCGGGCGTGCCGCATGAAGCTGTTGCCGCTGGTCTGCGGCTCGACGGGGTAGTCCCAGTCGTAGCCGGACTCCAGCAGGCCCATCCAGCGTTCCAGTCTCAGGACGGCGTCGTCGCCGACGTCGCTGGGTCCCGCCTCCAGGACGCACACCGTGACCGACGGGTCCTCGGACAGCCGGGCCGCGACCACGTTTCCCGCGGTGCCGCCGCCGACCACGACGTAATCGAACTCTTCTGGGCTCATGGGGAGTTGTCCTCCTTGCGTTGCGGGCGTCCCCGGCGGATCGGCGCCGGGGACCGCGCGTTGCGTGCTGTGTCCGGTCCCGGTGAGCGGGGCCTGTCGATGGCCCGGTCCGTCCGTGACCGGGTCGGTCAGTCGGCCGCCGGGGAGGCGACGGGCGGGGCGGGGGGCGTCGTCGGGCCGGACGGCTCGGTGGCTGTCCCGGTGGCCGTCATGGCGTGCTCGGCGAGCACCCCGGTCTTGTGGCGCTGGACGAACCAGTAGTAGGCGAAGCCGCCGCCCGCGATGAGCCCGACGAAGAGGACCGCGCCCCAGCGCAGGTACCAGTGGAACGGCTCGGTCGCGTTGTAGACGGAGGCCCGGGGCCAGATCAGGTTGAGGGTCATGCCCGTGCCCCACAGGACGGCGAGGGCGTTGACGAGGACACCCCAGCGGCCCAGGGAGAACCTGCCGTCGCCCGCCGGCTGCCACTTGCCGCGCAGCCGCGCCACCAGCATCGGCACGGTGACGCCGAGGTAGGCGAGGTAGATCATGATGATGCCGATGCTGGTCACCACGGTGAAGATCTGCGGCTGGCGGATGTTCACGACCAGGATCGAGAGGGCCAGCACGCCGATGATCACGGCCGGGAGGACCGGGGTCTGGAAGCGCGGGCTGACCTTGGCCAGCAGCGAGGACGCGGGCAGATTGTTGTCGCGGGCCATCGCGAAGGCCAGGCGGATCGCCGCCGTGTGCACGGCGAGCGCGCACACCGTGACCGCGATCAGCACGCACCAGAGCATCGCCTTGCCGGCCGTCGGGCCGAGCACGTCGAGCACCACGTACTGCAGACCGTCCGTGGACAACCTCTCGCCCTTCAGGCTGGAGACGCTCATCAGCGCCAGCAGCAGGATCAGACCGCCGAGGACGAAGGAGGCGACGATCGCCCGGATGATGGCGCGCGGCGCGTTCCGGGACGGGTCCAGCGACTCCTCACCGAGCGAGGCGGCCGTGTCGAAGCCGTACATGACGTACGCCGACGCCAGCGAGGCCACGAGGAACGCGCCCAGGTACCCGGCGCCGCCGTACCCCTCGCCGGTGCCGTTCGTCTCCAGGACGACCTGCGGCCCACGCGTGATGTGCACCGCGAACAGGGCGATCAGCACCACGGTGGCGATCAACTCGATGAACACGCCCGCCGTGTTGATCGTGGCCATCAGCTTCACGCCGAAGGCGTTCACCAGCGTGGTGAACAGGATCAACACCGCGGCCAGGATGACCGCGTTGGTCGCCACGTCATAGGTGCCGGTGCCGTCCCCGACGAACTGGAACACATCGGAGATCTGCGGCAGCGTCAGCTGGTAGGCGAGCGCCACCGCCGCGATGGACACGATCGACGCGGTCAGCATCATCCAGCCGGCGAGCCAGCCCAGATGCGGATTGCCTATCTTCTTCGACCAGTTGTAGACGGAGCCCGCCACCGGGTAGCGCGCCGCCAGTTCGGCGAAGCAGAGCGCGACCATGAACTGGCCGACGAACACCATGGGCCACGACCACCAGTAGGCGGGGCCGCCGCTGCTGTAGCCGAAGTAGAACAGCTGGAAGGTGCCGGTGAGGATCGAGATGTAGCTGATCCCGGCGGCGAAGGTGTGGAAGTTGCCGAGGGTGCGCTTGAGCTCGGGTTTGTAGCCGAACTCGGCGAGTTCGGCGTCGTCGTTCGATTTCTGTGGTCCGGTCGGTTGCTCGATGGTCGTCATGAGCGGACTCCTGGGGGGCCTCGGGGAAAGGGGGAGCGGCTCTTACGGGTGCCGGGATGGGTGCCGGGAGGGGGCCGGGGTGAGGTGCCCGTGGGCACGGGCAGGGAGGGGGACCGCATCCGCGGGACGCGGAAGAGGAGTCATACCTACGCCTCAAGTCCCCCTCGTCACAAGGGAGTTACGCGAACCAGCCCTGCGGTGCCGGATCCGTGTTGCGCCAGATGTGCTTGGCCTCGCGGTACTCGGCGAGCCCCGCGGGCCCGAGTTCACGCCCGAAGCCGGACTGCTTGTAACCGCCCCACTCCGCCTGCGGGACGTACGGGTGGTAGTCGTTGATCCACACCGTGCCGAGCCGCAGCCGGGCGGCCACCCGTCGGGCCCTGGCCTCGTCCGTCGTCCAGACGGCGCCGGCCAGGCCGTAGATCGTGTCGTTGGCGAGCCGTACGGCCTCGGCCTCGTCGCTGAACCGCTCCACGGTCAGGACGGGGCCGAACGACTCGTCCTGGACCACGGACATCGTGCTCGCGCACTCGTCCAGAACGGTCGGCGGATAGTAGAAGCCCTGGTCGTACGCCTCACCCGTGGGCCGCTCGCCGCCACAGCGCAGGACCGCGCCCTCCGCGACGCCCTTGGCGACGTACTCCTCGACCTTCGTGCGGTGCGCCGCCGAGATCAGCGGCCCGGTCTGCGCCCGCTCGTCGAACGGGCCGCCCAGCCGGATCCGCTCCGCCCGGCGCACGAGTTCGTCGACGAACCGGTCGTGCAGCGCGTCCTCGACCAGCAGTCGGGCGCCGGCGGAGCACACCTGGCCCGAGTGCAGGAAGACGGCGGTGAGGGCCATGTCGACGGCGGTGTCGAAGTCGGCGTCGGCGAAGACGATGTTCGGGTTCTTGCCGCCCAGTTCCAAGGCGACCTTCTTCACGCTCGCGGCGGCGTTGGCCATCAACCGCCGGCCGGTCTGGAGGCCGCCCGTGAACGAGACGAGGTCGACGTCCGGGTGCTCGGAGAGCGGGGCGCCCGCCTCGGGACCGGCGCCGAGGATCAGGTTCGCCGTGCCCGGCGGCAGCCCGGCCTCCTCCAGCAGTCGCATCAGATGGATCGCGGTGTGCGGGGTCAGCTCGCTGGGCTTCAGCACGAAGGTGTTGCCGGCCGCGAGCGCCGGGGCGACCTTCCAGGCCGTCTGGAGGAGCGGGTAGTTCCACGGGGTGATCAGCGCGCACACCCCGACCGGCTCGTACACGACCCGGCTGTCGACGCCGTCCTGCCCGGTGTCCACGACCCGGCCCGTCTCGGCGGTGGCCGCGTGACCGAAGTAGCGGAAGCAGTTCGCGATGTCGTCCATGTCGTACTCGCTCTCCACCAGCCGTTTGCCGGTGTCGAGCGACTCGGCGCGGGCGAGCGCGTCCTTGTCGCGTACGAGCAGGTCGGCGACCCGCAGCAGCAGGGCGCCCCGCTCGGCTGCCGGGGTCGTGGGCCACGGGCCCTCGTCGAAGGCGCGACGCGCGGCGGCGATCGCCTCCACGGTGTCCTCGCGGCCGGCCTCGTCGACGACGGCGACCAGGCTGCCGTCGGCGGGACAGCGGATCTCACGGGTCCGCCCGTCGAGCGCGCCACGCCACGCTCCGCCGATGAAAAGTTCGGGCATGTCTCTCGTTCCTCCTGGTCAGCGCCGTGCCGACGCCCTTGCGGCTGAGCGCCTAACCGGAAGACCGCGTTCTATGCCGACCAACCGGCCAAATGTGACGGTTGACACGTCCGGTCGGAAAGAACGGCAGAAGGAACCCGTGCGGGAGCCCTGAAGGGGACCCCCGGAGGCGCACCGCAAGGAGCACACGAGGCACCGAAGGGATCCCCGGAAGGCGCACCCCAAGGAGCACGCGAGGAGCCCGCACGGGGCCCGCACGGAGCGCCAGGAGGAACGAGGAGACGGACCGCGCGCCCCTTACGGGTGCGAGAGCTGGCCGGCGCCGCCCCTACGGCGTATTCGCGCCTGCGTACGCTCCGCCGCACGCACCTCGCGGCGGGCCCGCCGCCGCTCGCGCCGCAGCGCACGCGCGGTGCTGCTGGGGGCCGACACCACGCCGTTGCGCTGGCTCCACACCTGCCGGGTCACCCAGACGTCCAGGACGCCCCACGTCGCCGCGATCGTGCTGGCGACGCTGCTCAGGACCATCGGGAAGGCCAGCCAGGAACCGGCCAGGGTGGACAGGACCGCCACCATCGCCTGGATCAGCGTCACCGCGATGATGAGGACCGCGCGCACCGCCGCAGTCCGCACCGGATCGGGCAGTCGGCGCCTGCGCGCCGGCTCCTCGATCCACAACGCCCGGTCATGCATGCGCTCTTCGTCCCGGGCGGCGGGCTTCTTCTCCTTCACCGTGACACCCTCGCCCGCCCCGGGGCCCCGCTCGGATGCCCGAACGGCCTTCGCCGTCGCCTGTGGTGTCACCGTGTCATTCTCGAGCGCCACTTGCCGCTCCGCCGTGCCCATCAACTTGTCACTCCCCACCGTCGGTGGACCAAGAGCTCCGGGATCACGAGACCCGGCCCCCCTCTGGTGCCCGACTTCCTCCGAATTACGCCACCCGGGGGCGGCTTGCGGGGCCTGTCGCCCCTTCCGCACCCCGTTCCCGTACAGAAAGACGATCGAGGAACGCCGAAAGATTCCCAAGGAACGCAAAAATCCGGCCAACCGGCCAACTTCCCCGACGGGATGCCATGGGTTCAACTGCCCGACAGGGGGAGGCAATCTCCCCCAATGAACGGACAACTCCCCATGTCTGGTCCGCCATGGGCGGGTGGTGGGTTCCGGCGGCCCTTCGAGATACCCCCGTGTCGGTAGTAGGCTCACGCCGTTTGTTGACGCACATGTGTGCCCCCGGGCCGGCGGGGGTTGAGCTGGGGGAGGCCATGCGCTTTCGCGGGAAATCGATCCGCCGGAAGATCGTGGCGCTGTTGCTCGTGCCCCTGATCGCCCTCACCAGTGTCTGGGCGTTCGCCACGGTGCTGACGGGGCGTGCGGCGAGCGACCTCTTCCGAGTGGCCGACATCGTCGAGGAGATCGGCTTCCCCACCGAGGACACCATCCGTGTCCTCCAGCAGGAACGCCGCCAGACCCTCGTCCTCCTCGCCGATCCGCGCGGCTCCGACGCCGCCGAGGCCCTCGAACGCAGCCGCACCGCCACCGACAAGGCCGTCGCGGAGTTCCGCGACCACGCCACGAACGCGGAACTGCGGGACGAGATGGGCGAGTCCACCGCGCTGCGGCTCACCACGATCCTGAACGCACTCGACGGCCTCCCGGCCCTGCGCACAGGCGTCGACGACGGCACCGTCACCGTCACCCAGGGCCTCAACTTCTACAACGAGTTGGTCGACCCCTGCTTCGCCCTCCTGTCCAACCTCCCCGCGCTGGACAACGTCGAGATGGACAAGCAGGGCCGCGCCCTGGTCAACCTCGGCCGCGCCCGTGAGCTCCTCTCCCGCGAGGACGCCCTGTTCAGCTCCGTCCTCGTCGCCGGCCGGATCAGCCGCGACGAGATCCGCGACTTCTCCGACCTCGTGGCGCAGCGGACCCTGCTGTACGACATCACCCTGCCGCTGCTGCCCTCCTCCGAGCGCGACCGCTTCGCCGGCTACTGGCGGAACGCGAACACCGCGCCGCTGCGCTCGGTCGAGCAGGACGTCATCGGCTCCGTCGCCGGACAGCGGGCGGGCGTCAGCGCCAAGAGCTGGGACAGTGCGGTGGAACCGGTCCTCTCCGACCTCCGTGACCTCAGCATCGAGGCGGGCGACCGCTACCAGGACCGGGTGCGCCCCCTGGCCACCGGCGTCATCCTCAAGGCCGTCATCGCCGGAGTCCTCGGTCTCTTCGCCCTCCTGGTCTCGCTGTTCATGTCCGTCCGCATCGGCCGCGTCCTCATCCGCGACCTGCGCCGACTGCGCCAGGAGGCCCACGAGACGGCCGACGTGCGCCTGCCCAGCGTGATGCGCCGGCTCGCCGCGGGCGAACAGGTCGACGTCGAGACCGAAGTGCCCCGCCTGGAGTACGACAGGAACGAGATCGGCGAGGTCAGCCAAGCCCTCAACACCCTCCAGCGGGCCGCCGTCGAGGCCGCCGTCAAGCAGTCCGAGCTGCGCAGCGGCATCTCCGAGGTCTTCGTCAACCTCGCCCGCCGCAGCCAGGTCCTGCTCCACAAGCAGCTCACCCTCCTCGACACCATGGAGCGGCGGACCGACGACACCGAGGAACTCGCGGACCTGTTCCGCCTCGACCACCTGACCACCCGTATGCGCCGGCACGCCGAGGGCCTGGTCATCCTCTCCGGCGCCGCCCCCTCACGGCAGTGGCGCAAGCCCATCCAGCTCATGGACGTCGTCCGCGCCGCCGTCGCCGAGGTCGAGGACTACGAGCGCATCGAGGTCCGCCGGCTGCCGCGCGTCGCGGTCACCGGCCCCGCCGTCGCCGACCTCACCCATCTCGTCGCCGAACTCCTCGAGAACGCCACGGTGTTCTCCCCGCCGCACACCGCGGTCCAGGTCCTCGGCG
>NZ_LIRK01000704.1 GCF_001419765.1 Streptomyces torulosus | reverse complement strand
ACGGCGACCGGTCGCCGTACCAAGATTGTCCGCATGTCTGACATCAAGAGTCCCCTGCCCCGCGAGGTCGCCGACGCGTATGTCGACGACCTGATCGCCCTCGACCCGCTGACCGGTACCTACCTCGGTGTGAAGGAGAGTTCGAGCAGGCTGCCGGACACCTCGCCCGCCGGTCTGGAGGCCCGTGCGGAGCTGATCCGGACGACGCTGGCCCGGCTCGACGAGGCGGAGCGGCGACCGGGCGCGGACAGCGACATCGAACGCCGGTGCGCGCGCCTGCTGCGCGAGCGCCTCACCGCCGAACTCGCCGTGCACAAGGCCGACGAGGATCTGCGCGCGGTCGGCAACATGGCGACGCCGCCGCACGAGGTGCGTGAGGTCTTCACCATCACCCCGGCGGAGACCGAGGAGGACTGGGCGGCGATCGCGGAGCGGCTGCGCGCGGTGCCGACGGCGTACGCCGGATACCGCGAGTCGCTCGCCCTCGGCCTGGACCGCAAGCTGTACGCGGCTCCGCGGCCGACCGCGACCTTCATCGGGCAGCTCACCGAGTGGGCGGACACGGACGGCGCGGGGCGCGGCTGGTTCGAGGACTTCGCTTCGGAGGGCCCGGAGTCCCTGCGCGCCGAGCTGGACGAGGCGGCCCGCGGGGCGACGCGTGCCGTGGTGGAGCTGCGCGACTGGATGCGCGACGTGTACGCCCCGGCGATCGAGGGCGCCCCGAACACGGTGGGCCGTGAGCGGTACGCCCGGCTGGCCCGCTACTTCACGGGGGCGGACCTGGACCTCGACGAGGCGTACGCGTACGGCTGGTCGGAGTTCCACCGGCTGCTCGGCGAGATGAGGCAGGAGGCCGAGAAGATCCTTCCGGGCGCCGCGACGCCGTGGGTGGCGCTGGCGCATCTGGACGAGCACGGCCGGCACATCGAGGGCGTCGACGAGGTCCGCGCATGGCTCCAGTCGCTGATGGACGGCGCGATCGAAGCCCTCGACGGCACCCACTTCGACCTGGCGGAGCCGGTGCGGAAGGTGGAGTCGTGCATCGCCCCGCCCGGTGGTGCCGCCGCCCCGTACTACTCGGCACCGAGCGAGGACTTCTCCCGTCCGGGCCGCACCTGGCTGCCGACGATGGGGGCGACCCGCTTCCCGGTGTACGACCTGGTGTCCACCTGGTACCACGAGGGCGTCCCCGGCCATCACCTCCAGCTGGCGCAGTGGGTGTACGTCAAGGACGACCTCTCCCGCTACCAGGCGACGATCGGCGGGGTCAGCGCCAACGCCGAGGGCTGGGCGCTGTACGCGGAGCGGCTCATGGACGAGCTGGGCTTCCTCAAGGACGCGGAGGAGCGGCTCGGTTATCTCGACGCGCAGATGATGCGCGCTGCCCGCGTCATCGTCGACATCGGTATGCACCTGGAGCTGGAGATCCCGGCGGACTCCCCCTTCCACCCGGGCGAGCGCTGGACCCCGGAGCTGGCCGAGGAGTTCTTCGGCTCCCACAGCAGCCGCCCGGCGGACTTCGTGGAGAGCGAGCTGACGCGCTATCTGACCATCCCCGGGCAGGCCATCGGCTACAAGCTCGGCGAGCGGGCCTGGCTGCTCGGCCGTGAGAAGGCCCGGCAGCGCCGCGGCGACGCGTTCGACGCGAAGGCCTGGCACATGGCCGCCCTCTCCCAGGGCTCCCTCGGCCTGGACGATCTGGTGGACGAACTCTCCCAGCTGTGACCCGAGCGCGCCGGGCCCACCCGACCGCACCACCGGGCCCGGCCGCCGGCCGCCGACCGACCCGGACCAGCCAGGAATCGCCCGAAGCGGCTCGGATCAACCCGCACCGCCTCGGCCCGGAGCAGACCGGCTGGGAGCAGACCGGCTGGGAGCAGACCGGCTCGGATCAGACCCGCTCGGGTCGGCTCGGATCAGCCCGCCGACCGTCGGACCCGCACCAGACGGAGCCCCGCCCAGGGCCCCGTCGGGACGTACGCGGCGCTGACCCCGTAGTGTCCGGGCGCCAACTCCACCCGCACAGGGTCGGTCGCCGTGGCGACGCGCCCGGGGCGGGCCGCGTCGAAGAGGACGAGCGGTCCCGGCACACGCCACTCCAGAGCGGGCTCCCACACGGCGTCGTCGAGGGCGGCGGGCACCTCGGCGAGGAGCCGCGCCTCGGCGCCGGCCGCGTACCGGCGGACGAAGAGGCCGTGCTCGGGGAGGTACGCGGTGGCGGTCGGTTCACCGCCCAGTACCAGGGCGCGGGTGTCGCCGACGGGCAGCAGCCCGGCGTGGCCGGGGACGTCGCAGGCGCGGTCGTAGTCGGAGGACGTCTCGTCGCCGTCGGCGCCCGCCCAGAACGGCAGGACCGCTTCCGGCACGGCTATGAGCGGTCCAGCAGCAGACTCCACCCACCGCACCACACCTGGAACCACCGAATCCGCACAACGAGCCATGCCCAGAAGTTACACGCCCGCCCACTCGCTCAACTCAGCGGGTGGTCACGCTTCTTGACAGAGTGTCAGTAGTTAGGCGGTCAGCAGCCGCAGTCCTCGGCGTCCACCGGCGCGGTCAGCGGGTCCGCCGCGCGCCGCTCGACGCCCTCCCAGGTCTCGTACGCGAAGCCCTCGCGGGCCCAGTACTCGAAGCCGCCGAGCATCTCCTTGACCTGGAAGCCGAGTTCGGCGAGGGCGAGGGCGGCCCGGGTCGCGCCGTTGCAGCCGGGGCCCCAGCAGTAGGTGACGACGGGCACGGACCTGTCGAGGAGCTGTTCGGCCTGCTCGGGGATGAGGGCGGTGGGCAGGTGGACCGCGCCGGGGATGTGCCCCTGGTCCCAGGACGCGGTGGACCGGGAGTCGAGGACGACGAAGCCGGGGTCGCCGTCGGCCGCGAGCGCGGCGGCCACGTCGGAGACGTCGGCGTGGAAGACGAGGCCGGCCCGGAAGTAGGCGGCTGCCTCGGCCGGGGCGGCGGGGGCGACCCTCAGGACAGGGTTCACGGCGGTCGTGGTGGTCATCTCGGGGCCTCTCTCTGCCCGGCGCTGCGGCCGACTCCTCGACGGGGCCGCCGTCCGGCCCCGCCGACCAGAAATCTACGGCCGGTGATCCTCTTCCTGAAGGGGCATTCCACGGCCTGAGCCTTGCCCGGCCGGGGAATCCCCTGCTATCTCTCCCCCATGACCGTGAATTCCCCGTACGTTCCGGACGCCACCGACTGGCGCATCCTCGACGTCCTCCAGCGTGACGGCCGGGCGAGCTTCGCCGATCTGGCGCGTGCCGTGTCGATGTCGGCGAGCGCCGTCACCGAGCGGGTGCGGCGACTGGAGGAGGCAGGCGTCATCCAGGGGTACGCGGCCGTGGTGGAACCGGAGCGGCTGGGCCTGCCGATCCTGGCGTTCGTACGCCTCAGGTACCCCAACGGCAACTACAAGCCGTTCCACGACCTGGTGGCCGTCACCCCCGAGATCCTGGAGGCGCACCACGTCACGGGCGACGACTGCTTCGTGATCAAGGTTGCCGCCCGTTCGATGCGCCATCTGGAGGAGGTGTCGGGGAAGATCGGTTCGCTGGGCTCCGTCACGACCAGCGTCGTGTACTCCTCACCACTCCCCCGGCGCCCTCTCGGCCGCTGACGCCCCTGATCAGGCTGTCGTGCGCTGCCGTACGACCGACCCCGACCGGTCCTTCACGACCTCCAGTTGTGCGTGGATCCGCCGCCTCAGGTCCCCCACATGGCTGACGATGCCGACGCTGCGGTCCCGCTCGCGAAGCGCGTCGAGGACGTCGAGGACCTCGTCGAGGGTCTGGTCGTCGAGGCTGCCGAACCCCTCGTCGATGAAGAGGGTGTCGAGGCGTACGCCGCCGGCCTCGTCGGTGACGACGTCGGCGAGGCCCAGCGCCAGCGCGAGGGACGCGAAGAACGTCTCGCCGCCGGAGAGCGTGGCCGTGTCCCGCTCCCGGCCGGTCCAGGCGTCGACGACGTGCAGGCCGAGCCCGCTGCGCCCGCGTCCGGACCGGTCGTCGGAGTGGACGAGGGTGTAGCGGCCGGAGGACATCCGCTGGAGCCGTACGGTCGCGGCGGCGGCGACCTGTTCGAGACGGGCGGCCAGGACGTACGCCTCCAGGCGCATCTTGCGCTCGTTGTCCGCGGCGGTGCCCGCGGCGAGTCCCGCCATGCGGGCGACGCGGTCGTACTCCTCCCGCAGCGGTGCCAGCCGCCGCACGGAGGCGGCGGCCCGTGCGGACAGCCGGTCGAGCGCGGCGCTGCGCCGCTCGGCCTCGTCCCAGGCGGACACGGTCCGCTGAAGGCGCCGGGCGGCGGCCTCGGCGGCCCGCTCGGCGCCCGCGACATCGGCGGACGGCCGCTGGGCCGCGGCGGCCGTCTCGGGCTCGGCGAGCACGGCACGCACCGCCGCCTCCTCCGACTGCCAGGCGTCGAGGCGCCGTTGCAGGTCCCGGTGGGCCCCGGCGTCGAGGAGCGCCGCGGCGGCGGCCTGCGGTGTGTCGAACCCGGCGCGGAAGGCGGCGTCGGCGAGGCGTGCGTCGGCGTCCTTGAGCCGCTGCGCGGTGTCGTCGGCGGCGCGCACGGCCTCGGCGGCCTCGGCGAGCCGGGCAGCCCGGAGTTCCAGTTGCCCGGCCCGCTCGGCCACGCTCCGGGCCTCACCCCTGGCCTGCGTCAACTCCTCCTCCAAAGCGGCCCGTTCCCGTTCCAGGGTGTCCCGCCGGGTGTTGCGGGTGGCGGCCCGGACCGCGGCCTCCTGTCGTGCGGCGGCCCGCCGGTCGCGCTCCCGTTCGGCGTGCAGCAGCGCCTCCTGCGCGGGATGCAGGTCCGAGGCGCCACGCCGGGCCCGGGCGTAGTCCCGGTCCACCTCCTCGGCCAGCGCGGCGAGTCGGTCGGTCGGTGTGTCACCGGCCTCCGCGCTCGCGGCGGCCAGCGCCCGCCGCAGGTCCCCGAGGCGCCGTTCCGCCTCGGCGCGCTCCTCGTCGGCCCGCTGGAACGCGGTGAGCGCCCCTTCCTCCGCCTCGCGGTCGACGTGCCCGGCGTCCTTGCGGGCGGGCGCGGGGTGGTCGGTGCCGCCGCAGACGGCGCACGGCCGGCCGTCGACCAGCTCGGCGGCCAACTCGGCGGCGATGCCGTTCAGGCGCTGTTCCTTGAGGTCCAGCCAGTGGGCGCGCGCGTCCCCGGCACGCTCCGTGAGCCGGAGCACGTCCGCCCGGGCCTCGTCGGTGTCCCGGTCGAGCCGGTCCCGCTCGCGGGCTGCCCGCAGCCGCCTCTCGGCGGGCTCGCGCTGGACGGCGAGCTGCTCGGCCCGGGTGGCGGCCTCCTGGGCGGCCTCGACGCGGGCCTGCAGCTCGGCCCGTGCGGTGTCCCAGTCGGCCAGCCAGCCCTCGGCGTCCTGGAGGACGTCCTCGTCGGCGCGCTCCTCACTGTCGAGTTCGGCGCGCTCGGCGAGGAGGTCGGCCAGCTTCCGCTCGGCACGGCGGGCCGACGCCAGGCCGCCCAGTTCCTCCGACGCCTTTCGGGCGGCGGCCGCGAGCCCGGCGGCGCCGGCGTCGGCGTGTTCCGCGGGCAGGGCGGCACGCGTGCGTGCCTCGTCCGCGCTCGCCCTGCGGTGCGCGGTCTCGGCCTCGTCCCGCAGATCGAGCGCTGGTTCCACGGCCTCGGCCTTGCGGCCGCGTTCCATGCGTTCGCGGTCCGCCCGGTGGGCGTCGGCCCGCTCCTCGAGCTTCCGGGCCCGCTCCCGCGCCTCGGCGAACCGCCTCTGGAGCCGGGCCACTTCACGTACGTCGTCCAGGTCGCGCTCGGCGGCCGCGTGCGCGGACTCGGCCGCGGCCCGCGCGCAGTGGGCGATGGTGAGCTGCTCCCGTGCGGTGCTGCGGGCGACGGCGGCCCAGCCGAGGACGGCTTCGGCGAGTCCCGGATCGCCCGGCGCGAGCTGGGGCGGGGCGAAGTCGCCGCCGGCGGCCTGCTGCATGCGGTGGGCGTCGGCGAGCAGGTCGGTGTCGCCCTCGCGGACCTGTGCCTCGGTGGCCCGGCGCCGGTCGGCGAGGCGCTTCTCGACGGCGGCGAAACGCTGGGTGTCGAACAGCCGGCCGAGCAGTCGGCCACGGGCCTCGGCGTCGGCCCGCAGGAACCGGGCGAAGTCGCCCTGCGGCAACAGCACCACCTGGCAGAACTGCTCCCGGCTCATCCCGAGGACGTGGGTGATCTCCTCGCCGATCTCCTGGTGGGACCGGCTGAGGTCCTTCCAGGCGCCCGCGGCGGCGTCGTACTCCCGCAGCCAGCTCTGCGCCTTGTCGACCGTCGTGCCCTGCCGCTTGCCCTTCTTGGGCCGCTCCCAGGGCGGCTGCCGGGTGAGTTCCAACCGGCGTCCGGTGACGGTCAGTTCGAGGCGGACCTCGGTGCGTGTCGCGGGGTCCGCGTGGTCGCTGCGCAGGGTCATGCCCTGGCCGTTCTGGCGGGCGCCGGGCACCGAGCCGTACAGGGCGTAGCAGACGGCGTCCAGGACGGACGTCTTGCCGGCGCCGGTCGGGCCGTGCAGCAGGAAGAGGCCGGCGGCCGACAGGTCGTCGAAGTCGACGGACTGGGTGCCGCCGAAGGGGCCGAAGGCGGTGATGTCGAGCCGGTGCAGTCTCATCGGGCGGTCTCCCGGAGGGTCTCGTCGGCCCGTACGGCGTCGAAGGCGTCCCGGAGCACGGCCTGTTCGTGGCTGTCGGGGCCGGTGCCGCGCACATGGGCCACGAAGTCCTCCGCGATCTGCTGGTCGTCACGGCCCGCGAGGCGCCGGGCGTAGGAGACGTCCGGGTCGTCGGGGGCGCGTTCCGGGTCGAAGACGAGGCTGAGGGTGTGAGGGAAGCGCGCGCAGAGCCGGGCCATGGGTTCGGCGGGCCGCACCGGGTCGGTGAGGGTGGCCTCGACCCACGCGTCCTCGTGCCGGGCGAGGCCGGGGTCGTCGAGGAGCTCGTCCAACCGGCCCCGGAGGCGGGCGAGTCGGCGCGGCACGGGGCAGTCGACGCGCTCGGCGTCGATCGAGCCGTCGACACCGAGGTCGACCAGCCACATGCTCTTGCGGTGGTCGGCCTCCGAGAAGGAGTACGGCAGAGGGGAGCCCGAGTAGCGGACGCGTTCGGTGAGGGTCTGGCTGCCGTGCAGATGGCCCAGGGCGACGTAGTCGACGCCGTCGAAGACCCCGGCGGGCACGGACGAGACCCCGCCGACGGAGATGTCCCGCTCGCTGTCGCTGGGCGCGCCGCCGGTGACGAAGGCATGGGCGAGGACGACGGAACGGGTGCCCGGCGCGCGGGTGGCCAGGTCGGAGCGGACGCGGTCCATGGCGGCGGCGAGCACGGCCTCGTGGCCCGGCCTGTCCACCGCGAACTCGTCCTTGACCAGCGCGGGTTCGAGGTACGGCAGCCCGTAGAAGGCGACGTCGCCATGGGCGTCGGCGAGGACCACCGGCACTCCCGCCGCGGAGGCGTCGGTGCGCAGGTGGATGCCCGCACGGCCCATGAGCCCGGAGCCGACGCCGAGCCGACGCGCCGAGTCGTGGTTCCCGGAGATCATCACCGTGGGGACGCCCAGGTCGGCGAGGCGGTGCAGGGCGTCGTCGTACAGCTCGACGGCGGCCAGTGGCGGCACCGCCCGGTCGTACACGTCCCCGGACACGACCACCGCGTCCACCTCGCGCTCCCGCACGGTGGTGACGAGGTGGCCGATGAACTCGGCCTGCGCCCCGAGCATGCTCACACGGTGGAACGCCCGACCGAGATGCCAGTCGGAGGTGTGCAGAATCCTCAAGACGCCACTCCGACCCGCATGTTTCCCCTCATCCCTCCCTGGACCCGCCTGCCCCCGCGGCGACCGACCCGTACCGCGTCGGCGCACCGACCACGCTAATACCTGTCGGCACCTGGTCTTGCACGGTCCGGCACACTCACCGGTTCGTGGAAACACGTCGGCATTTCGCGGGGAATGCCGACGAATTGGAGGAAATGGACGCGATTCTCGCCACAGTCACGGGTCATTCGCGGGTCGGCACGCCTGTCACGCGTCGCCGTACGCCTCCCCGCCGAGTTCGAAGCCGGCCGTGCCCGCGGTGGTGTCGGCGAGCCAGGCGCGGAACGCGGGCACGTCGGCGTCGGGGAGCCCGATCTCGATGGTGACGGCCTCCCCGTAGCGGACGTCGCGGACCTCGCGCCCGGTGGCCCGCAGGTCGTTCTGCACCTTGCCGGCGCGCTGGTGGTCGACGGTGACCGTCGCGAGGCGGAAGCGCCGGCGGGTGAGGGTGCCGAGCGCGTCCAGCGCCTCGCCCACGGCGCCGCCGTACGCCCTGATGAGGCCGCCGGCGCCCAGTTTGACGCCGCCGTAGTACCGAGTGACGACGGTGACGACGTAGCGCATGTCACGCCGCATCAGCATCTGCAGCATGGGGACACCGGCGGTGCCGCCGGGCTCCCCGTCGTCACTCGCCTTCTGCACGGCGGCATCGGCGCCGATGACGTACGCGTAGCAGTTGTGCGTGGCGTCGGCGTGCTCCTTGCGGACGGCCGCGACGAACTCCTGGGCCTCCCGCTCGGTGGCGGCCGGGGCGACCGCGCACAGGAAACGTGAGCGGTTGACCTCGGTCTCGTGCACGCCGGCGCGGGCGACGGTGCGGTACTCGTCCTGCATCGGGCCAGCCTATGCGCAGCCCGGAACGCGTCGGCGCCGGGCGTGCGCGCCGACGGTCACGGCGAAGCCAGGGGCCCGCCGTCAGTCCTTCTTCCCGCCCCGGGCCACGATCAGGTCCGTCAGGAGGGCTGTGCCCGGGGTCAGGGCGGACCAGGTGTCGCCGTGCCAGGCGAGGACGGCGACGGCGGAGGTCGGGAACTTGGTGCGGACGGTGTCCAGGGCGTCGTCGAGCGCGTCACCGGCCAGGTCCAGCACCAGTTCCTCCAGGCCCGGGTTGTGCCCCACCAGCAGCAGGGTCCGGACCCCGTCGGGGACCTCGTGCACGACGTCCAGCAGTTCCGCCGCGTCGGCGGCGTACACGCGCGGGTCGAGGCGTACGGGCGGCGGCGTCCCCCACTGGGCGGCGACCGCCTCCCAGGTCTGGGTGGCCCGGACGGCCGTGGAGCACAGGGCGAGGTCGGGCAGGCAGTCCGCCTCGGCGAGGGCCCGCCCGGCGGCGGGGGCGTCGCGGCGGCCGCGCGCGGCCAGGGGGCGCTCGTGGTCGGGCACGCCCACCGGCCAGGCCGACTTGGCGTGCCCGACCACGAGCGC
>NZ_LIRK01000703.1 GCF_001419765.1 Streptomyces torulosus | reverse complement strand
CGCCAAACGCCGGTGCGGCGGTACTTCGGTGCCGCCGCACCGGCGTTTGGCGTGATGTATGGATGCGGCCGGATCGGCAGGGTGCTTCCATGCCGCCGCACCGGCGTATTGACAGTTCCCCCACCCCTTCCTTCAATCTGACGGGTAGTCAGAAACCTCCGGAGGGGGCCGTGGCGTGGTGGTCGAGGATCTGTCCGTGCGACTCAAGGTCTACGAGGGGCGCCCCGCCGTACGCGGTGGCCTCGGCAAGGACCCCGTCAACCCGCCCATGATCCGGCACTGGTGCGAGGCCATGGGCGACACCAACCCCGCGTACACCGGCCCCGACGCGATCGCGCCGCCCACCATGCTCCAGGTGTGGACGATGGGCGGGCTGAGCGGACACGAGACGCGTTCGCCGGCGTACGAGGAACTCCTCGCCCTCCTCGACGGCGCCGGGTACACCTCCGTCGTCGCCACCGACTGCGAGCAGGAGTACCTGCGGGCGCTGCGCCCCGGGGACGAGGTCCGCTTCGACTCGGTCATCGAGTCGGTGTCGGACCGGAAGACCACCAAGCTCGGCACCGGGTACTTCGTCACCACTCGCATGGATGTCCGCGTCGGCGACGAACTCGCCGGCACCCATCGCTTCCGGATCCTCAAGTACGCACCGCGCGCCGCAGCCCCGCCCCAGGAACCGGCTCCGCGCCGTCCCCGCCCCGTCGTCAACCGCGACAACGCCGGCTTCTGGGAAGGCGTCGCACGGCACCGCCTCCTCATCCAGCGCTGCACCGGATGCGGCACGCTGCGTTTCCCCTGGCTGCCGGGGTGCAACGCGTGCGGCTCGCCCGAGTGGGACACCGTCGAGGCGAGCGGCGAGGGCACCGTCCACTCGTACGTCGTCATGCACCACCCGCCCTTCCCGGCCTTCGACCCCCCCTACGCCGTCGGGCTGATCGAACTCGCCGAGGGCGTACGGATGATCAGCAACGTCATCGGGGTGCCGTACGGCAAGGTGCGGATCGGCATGCCCGTACGGCTCGCCTTCGTGCGGTACGACGAGGAGTTGGAGTTGCCCGTGTTCCGTGCGGAGGAAGGGGTGCGGGCATGAGGGCCGGGGACGGGCTTCCTCCGCTGCGGATCCCGATCACGCGGACCCTCGTGGTCGCCGGAGCCATCGCCTCGCGCGACTACCAGGACGTGCACCACGATCCGGAGCTGGCGCGGCGGCGCGGATCGCCCGACGTCTTCATGAACATCCTGACGACGAACGGGCTGGTCGGACGGTACGTCACCGACTGCTTCGGCCCGCGTGCCGTCCTGCGCAGGGTCGCCATCCGGCTCGGCGCACCCAACTACCCCGGCGACACGATGGTGTTGGCCGGCACGGTCGAGGAGATCGACGGGGACACGGCCACCGTGAAGGTCGTGGGGGACAACGGCATCGGCCGTCATGTCACGGGGACGGTCACCGTCACCGTCCCGGCGGAGGGCGTCGTATGAGCGTGCGGGCGAAGGACCGGCTCGGCGGGCGGGCCGCCGTCGTCGGGATCGGGGCGACCGACTTCTCCAAGGACTCGGGGCGCAGCGAGCTGCGGCTGGCCGTGGAGGCGGTGCGGGCCGCGCTGGACGACGCGGGGCTGACGCCCGCGGACGTGGACGGGCTGGTGACGTTCACGATGGACACGAGCCCGGAGATCACGGTCGCGCAGGCCGCCGGCATCGGCGAGCTGTCCTTCTTCTCCCGCGTCCACTACGGCGGCGGGGCGGCGTGCGCGACGGTGCAGCAGGCGGCGCTGGCCGTGGCGACGGGCGTCGCGGAAGTCGTGGTCTGCTACCGGGCGTTCAACGAGCGGTCGGGGCGGCGGTTCGGGGCCGGGGTGCGGCACCGCGAGCCGTCGGCGGAGGGGGTGGCGCTCGGCTGGACCCTCCCGTTCGGGCTGCTCACCCCCGCGTCCTGGGTGGCGATGGCGGCGCAGCGGTACCTCCACACCTACGGGCTGACCCCGGAGGCGTTCGGGCACGTGGCGGTGGTGGACCGCACGTACGCGGCGACGAACCCGGCGGCGTACTTCCACGGGCGCCCCATCACGCTCGCCGAGCACGCCGCCTCCCGGTGGATCGTCGAGCCGCTGCGGCTGCTGGACTGCTGCCAGGAGACGGACGGCGGCCAGGCCCTCGTCGTGACGTCGGTGGAACGGGCGCGGGACCTGCCGAAGCCGCCCGCGGTGATCGTCGCCGCCGCCCAGGGAGCCGGCCGGGCCCAGGAGCAGATGACGAGCTTCTACGGCACCGACCTGACCGGGCTGCCCGAGATGGGCGTCGTCGCGCGCCAGCTGTGGCGGACCTCCGGGCTCGGGCCGGGCGACATCGACGTGGGCATCCTCTACGACCACTTCACGCCGTTCGTACTGATGCAGCTGGAGGAGTTCGGGTTCTGCGCGGCCGGGGAGGCGGCCGGTTTCGTCGCGGAGGAACGGCTCCCGCTGAACACGCACGGCGGCCAGCTCGGCGAGGCGTATCTGCACGGCATGAACGGCATCGCGGAGGCGGTACGGCAGCTCCGGGGCACCGCGGTCAACCAGATCGCCGGCGCGGAACACGTACTGGTCACCGCGGGCACCGGAGTACCGACCTCGGGCCTGGTGCTGGGCACGGACGGGTGAGGGCGGCGGCCTCGTACCCGTACACCTCGTGCGGGTACTCCCGTACCTCTGCGGGGCGCGCCCCGGATGCCTCGACCAGGTGGGCCCGCACGGCCCGGGCAGGCGTTCCTCAGGGATACACCCTCAGTGGATGGGGGCCGTTCATCCACCTTCAGTAGGTGGGGTCTGCCCCACTCCTACAACCTGAGGGGGATTCGCCTTAGGGACCTGCGGCCGATCCGCCGGGGCGGGCCCGCTCCTAGCGTGGAGCCATGACCACACTCGTCTGCACCAGCGCTTCGAACGCCGCTGCACCGGCGACGCGGACCCTGTCGAACCCGCCGCTGGTGACCCTGTCGTACCCGTCGTTCTCGGCGTACGTGAAGGCCCGCCAGCCGCTGCTGCTGCGGACCGCCCGGTCACTGACGGCGAACCCGAGCGACGCCGAGGATCTGCTGCAGACCGCGCTGGCCAAGACGTATGTCGCCTGGGAGCGGATCGAGGACCACCGGGCGCTCGACGGGTATGTGCGGCGGGCGCTGCTGAACACGCGGACGTCCCAGTGGCGCAAGCGCAAGGTGGACGAGTTCGCGTGCGACGAGTTGCCCGAGCCGGACGGCGTCCACACGTCGGACCCGGCCGAGCAGCAGGCGCTGCACGACGCGATGTGGCGGGCGATCATGAAGCTGCCGGCCCGCCAGCGGGCGATGGTGGTCCTCAGGTACTACGAGGATCTCAGCGAGGTGCAGACGGCCGAGGTCCTCGGGGTCTCGGTGGGCACGGTGAAGTCGGCGGTGTCGCGGGCGCTCGGCAAGCTGCGTGAGGACCCGGAACTGGAACCCGTTCGCTAGCCCGATCGTTGGCCTGACATGCGGCTGCGATCAAGCTCCTTGGGTAACGCTCTCTGATCGATCATCCCGGCACCTAGTGACATACCGCGCGGTATGTGAGCAGAATCAGCGCAACCGTTACCACCGCGTAGGCAGAGCCGCCCCGGGAGGACGCCGTGCTGAGCACCATGCAGGACGTACCGCTGTTGATCTCCAGGATCCTGACCCACGGGCAGGTCATCCACGGGACGTCGCAGGTGATCACATGGACCGGCGAGGGGGAACCCGACCGCCGCTCCTACGCCGAGATCGGTGCCCGCACGGCCCAGCTGGCCCACGCCCTGCGTGAGGACCTCGGGGTCGAGGGCGACGAGCGGGTCGCGACCCTCATGTGGAACAACGCGGAACACGTCGAGGCGTACTTCGCGATCCCCTCCATGGGAGCCGTCCTCCACACCCTGAACCTGCGTCTGCCCCCCGAGCAGCTCGCCTGGATCGTCAACCACGCCGCCGACCGGGTGATCATCGCCAACGGCTCGCTGCTCCCGCTCCTCGCGCCGCTCCTCCCGCACCTCAAGCCGGTGGAGCACGTCGTGGTGTCCGGCCCCGGCGACCGGTCGCTGCTCGCCGGAGCGAGCGTCCAGGTGCACGAGTACGAGGACCTGATCGCCGGCAAGCCGACGACGTACGACTGGCCCGAGCTGGACGAGCGCTCCGCCGCGGCGATGTGCTACACCTCCGGTACCACCGGCGACCCCAAGGGCGTCGTCTACTCCCACCGCTCGATCTACCTGCACTCCATGCAGGTCAACATGGCCCAGTCCATGGGCCTGACGGACGCGGACCTCTCCCTCGTCGTCGTCCCGCAGTTCCATGTGAACGCCTGGGGCCTGCCCCACGCGACGTTCATGACCGGCGTCAACATGCTGATGCCGGACCGGTTCCTGCAGCCCGCCCCCCTCGCCGAGATGATCGAGACGCAGAAGCCGACCCACGCCGCCGCCGTCCCCACCATCTGGCAGGGCCTGCTCGCCGAGCTGCACGCCCGGCCGCGGGAGGTCTCCTCGCTCACCCAGGTCACCATCGGCGGCTCCGCCTGCCCGCCCTCCCTCATGGAGGCCTTCGACAAGCTCGGTATGCGCGTCTGCCACGCCTGGGGCATGACGGAGACGTCCCCGCTGGGCACCATCGCCCGGCCGCCGGCCCATGTCGAGGCCGGCTCGGAGGAGGAGCTCGCGTACCGCCTCACCCAGGGCCGCTTCCCCGCCTCCGTGGAGGCCCGCCTCACCGGCCCCGGCGGCGAGCGGCTCCCCTGGGACGGCGAGTCCGCCGGTGAGCTGGAGGTCCGCGGGCCCTGGATCGCGGGCGCCTACTACGGCGGCCAGGGCGCCGAGCACCTCCGGCCCGAGGACAAGTTCAGCGAGGACGGCTGGCTGAAGACGGGCGACGTCGGCACGATCAGCCCGGACGGCTTCCTCACCCTCACGGACCGCGCCAAGGACGTCATCAAGTCCGGCGGCGAGTGGATCTCCTCGGTCGAGCTGGAGAACGCCCTCATGGCCCATCCGGACGTCGCCGAGGCCGCCGTCGTCGCCGTACCGGACGAGAAGTGGGGCGAGCGCCCGCTGGCCACCGTCGTGCTGAAGGAAGGCGCGAGCACGGACTTCGCGGCGCTGCGGTCCTTCCTCGCGGAGGAGGGCCACATCGCCAAGTGGCAGCTTCCGGAGCGCTGGACGATCATCGAGTCCGTCCCGAAGACGAGCGTCGGCAAGTTCGACAAGAAGGTGCTGCGCAGGCAGTACGCGGACGGTCAGCTGGACGTGACGCAGATCTGATGGTCGTGACGCAGATCTGAGGATCCGGCGTCCCACCGACGGCTTGGGGCACTGTTTCACGTG
>NZ_LIRK01000702.1 GCF_001419765.1 Streptomyces torulosus | reverse complement strand
CCACGGAGGTCAGCGCGGGCGCTGGCCGTACGCGGCGATCTGGCGTCGGGGGCGCCCGCGCGACCTCCGTGGTGGTCGTGCCGCCCGTCAGGCCCACCGCCTCACCGGGCGCGACGAGGTCCGCCACCGCCTTCGCGACGCGCTGCTTCTCGGTGGCCCGCCGGGCCGTCTTGTAGCGCAGCGGCAGCTCGTACGACACCCCGTGCACGACCGCCCCGCCCCGCGTCCGGACGAGCATCTGCTGCTCGGCCAGCTGGTCGAAGTCGCGCCGGATGGTCGCCGCCGACACCGCCAGCTCGGCCGCCGCCTCCTCGACGTCGAGCCGCCCCCGCTCCACGAGCAGTTCGAGCAGCGTCTGCCAGCGGGCGTCGCGGGACATGGGGCACCCCACCTCTCCGTCCGGACGTGATCTTCGGACGACCCTAGCGCAGACGGTACCGCCCGGATGCTTGAAGATGTTCGAAACGAGGCTCTATCTTGCACCTACGAGCATGGAGCTGTCGTCTGCTGGGGAGGGTGACCGTATGACCCACGTCGAGGACGAACTGAACAGCCAGCCCGAGTGCTGGTCCCGCGCCGCCGCCGAGGCGGTGTCCCACGCCGGTGCCCTGCCCGCGGCGGGGGAGCGGGTGGCGCTCGTCGGCTGCGGCACGTCGTACTTCATGGCCCAGGCCGCCGCCGCACTGCGCGAAGGCGCGGGGCAGGGCGAGACGGACGCCTTCGCGGCCTCCGAGTTCCCCCACGGCCGCGCCTACGACCGGGTCGTCGCCCTCACCCGGTCCGGCACCACCACCGAGGTGCTCGACCTGCTGGGCGCGCTCCGGGGCCGTACCCGCACCACCGCGATCACGGCCGACCCGGACACACCGGTGATGACGGCCGCCGACGACCTCGTCGTGCTGGACTTCGCCGACGAGAGATCCGTCGTCCAGACCCGCTTCGCCACCACGGCACTCACCCTGCTCCGCGCCCACGCGGGCCTGCCCGTCGACGGGGCCGTGACCGACGCCCGCACCGCGCTGGAGGCCCCGCTGCCCGAAGGCGTCGTCGACAGCGCCCAGTTCACCTTCCTCGGCCGCGGCTGGACCGTGGGGCTCGCGCACGAGGCCGCGCTCAAGATGCGGGAGGCCGCGCTGGCGTGGAGCGAGGGATATCCGGCGATGGAGTACCGGCACGGCCCCATCAGCGTCACCACACGGGGTACGGCGACATGGATGTTCGGGGAGGCTCCCGAGGGGCTGGCCGAGCAGGTCCGCCGGACCGGCGGGACCTGGGTGGCCGGCCGGCTCGACCCCCTCGCCGAACTCGTCCGCGCCCAACGTCTCGCCGTCGCCGTGGCCGCGGCCCGTGGCCTCGACCCGGACCGACCCCGCCACCTCACCCGCTCGGTGATCCTCGACCCGACCCCGTGACGAGCCCGGCCCGCGCGGCGCGTGCGGATCGTACGGCGAAGGCCGGCCGCGCGACACGTGCGGATCGTGCGACGACCCCGTACCGCCGGCAGATCCTCGACCGTCCAGCCCTTCAGGAGGAGTTGTGCCCCTCACGACGACCGGCGAGCTGATCACGGGGGCGGCCGCCGCGCACACCGCCGTGGCCGCGTTCAACATCATCACCCTGGAGCACGCGGAGGCCGTCGTCGCGGGCGCCGAGTCCGTCGACGCGCCCGTCGTCCTCCAAGTCAGCGAGAACGCGGTGAAGTTCCACGACGGGGATCTGCTCCCGCTGGCCCGCGCCGCCACCGCCGCGGCCGAGCGGGCGACCGTGCCCGTCGCGCTCCACCTCGACCACATCCAGAGCGACGACCTGCTGCGCCGGGCACCCGACGCCGGCTTCAGCTCGGTGATGTACGACGCGTCGCGCCTGCCGTACGCCGAGAACCTCGCCGCCACCCGGGCCGCCGTGGACTGGGCGCACGCCCGGGGGCTGTGGATCGAGGCCGAGTTGGGGCAGGTCGGCGGCAAGAACGGGCTGCCGCCGCTGGACGCGCACGCCTCCGGCGCCCGTACCGACCCCGACGAGGCCCGAGCCTTCGTGGCAGATTCCGGAGTGGACGCCCTCGCCGTGGCCATCGGCAGCGCGCACGCCATGACCACCCGGACGGCCACCCTCGACCACACCCTCCTCAAGCGGCTCTCCGGTGCCCTCGACGTCCCCCTCGTCCTGCACGGCTCCTCCGGCGTCCCCGACGACGAACTCCGGGCGGCCGTCACCGGCGGCATCGCCAAGGTCAACATCGGTACCGCCCTCAACATCGCCCTGACCGGCGCGATCCGCGACCTCCTGACCGCCCGCCCCGAGGCCGTGGACCCCCGCACCTACCTCGCGGCGGGCCGTACGGCGATGACGGAGACGGTGGCCCGGCTGATCGGCGTCCTGGCCACCCCGTCGACGTGAGGCTTGGGGTCAGGCGGTGATGTACGCCGTCCCGTGCGCCGGGGCGCCCGAGACGACCTATGGCCGTCGCCAGGGGAAAGAGGCGCGCCCGGGGGCTGCCGTGTAAAGGTCCTTCTAACGGAGCCACCCGCGCGGGGAATGTGACGGCCGTCACTGGTACTTTTCCGTCATGCGGGAGACGGAGATCCACCTCGGTGAGCCGCCCGTCGTCGCGGGCATCGGAGTCGGCGTGCACGGGGTGGCCGGGCGGACGGACGTGTTCCGGCTCCCGGAGCTCTGGCAGCTCCACCTCTACCAGTACGAGGCCGAGTTGACCGTCGACGGCTCCCTCCACACCATCCGCCCCGGCCGGGTCAGCCTCGTCCCGCCCGACACCACGGTCCGCTACCGCTACCGGGGCCGCTCGGAACACCTCTACGCCCACCTGCGCATCGCCCCGACCGGCGCGCTCCGCACGGTTCCCGTCGTCCAGGACGCCGGCCCCGAACTCCCCGCCCTGACCGATCTGTTGCTCCAGGCGGTGGCCGCCGCCCCGAGCGAGCCCGAGCGCACCAGGGCCGAGATCTGGACGACCCTGTGGCGGGTCGCCCACCTCACGCCGCCCGCCGCGGCGGACCCGGGCCCGCACCCGGCGGTCATCACGGCCATCGCCCACATCGAGGCCCACCTCGCGGCCCCGCTGTCCATCCCGGACGTGGCCCAGGCGGCCGGTGTGTCCCACAACCACCTGACCCGGCTGTTCCGGGCGGAGACGGGCAGCACGGTCGTCGGCTACATCCGCCGCCGCAGACTCGAACGCGCCCACCACCTGCTGCGCGCCACGACCCTCTCCATCCCCGCCGTCGCCGCCTCCGTGGGCATCCCCGACCTCCAGGCCTTCAACAAGGCCTGCCGCCGCGAGCTGGGCGCATCCCCGAGGGCCCTGCGCGGTGTCGCTCCATGACCTGCCGCCGAACACCACGGACAGGCGCCCTCGCCGTCACGACCCCCGCTTGACCGCCTGCAGCACCACGAACTTGGCGTCCCCGGCGACGAGTCGGCTGTTGCCGAAGATCCGCCGCAGCTTCACGTGATACCCCAGATGGCGATTGCCGACCACCCACAGCTCGCCCCCCGGCCGCAGCGCCCGCCGCGCCCCGGTGAACATCCGCCAGGCCGTCGCGTCGGTCGTCGCCTGGTGGGAGTGGAACGGCGGGTTGTTGAGGACGAGATCGACGCTGCCCGGCGCGAACCCCGCCATCCCGTCCCCGACCCGGAACTCGGCCTTGCCGTCCGCGTTCGCCCGGTACGTCGCCTCCGCCGAGGCCACCGCCTGGTACGACTCGTCCACGAACACCACCTCGGCGTCCGGGTCGTCCAGCGCGACCGCCGTACCGACCACGCCGTTGCCGCACCCCAGGTCCACCACGCGCCCGCCACCGCGGCCCCGCGGCAGGTGCCGGAGGAAGAACCGGGTGCCGATGTCGAGCCGGTCGGCGCAGAACACCCCCGCGTGATTGACGACGGTGCGCCCGGCCAACATCCCGATGTCGTCCGGCAGTTCATAGGTGTACGGCCACGGGTCGGCCTCGCGGGCCCGCACGACCCCGGCGTCCGGCGTGCAGAAGATCAGCCGTGCCTTCTGCTCGGCGAGCGAGGTGCGGGTCGGCCCGAGGACCCGCTCGAACAGCTTCAGCGTCGAGGTGTGGATCTCCTTCACCATCCCCGTGCCGACGACGACCGTCCCCTCGTGCACGGCCGGCGCCAACCGGTGCAACTGGTCCTCCAGGAGGGCGAGGCTCTTGGGAACCCGGACGAGGAGCACGTCGACCCGTTCCGGAGGCGGGTCCTGGGTGGTGAGCAGCCGCACGGTGTCGGGGTCGGCCCCGTTGCGCGTGAGGTTCGCCCGGGTGGCCTCCCGGCTCAGGAAGGAGTCGGTGATCTGGGTCGGCCGGTGCCCGGCGAGCGCCGTGGTCAGCGCGCCCCAGCGGTCACCGACCACCACGACCGTCCCGTCCAGCGGTGTTCCGCTCGCCGCGAGGTGGCGCAGCAGATACGCGTCGGACGCGTCCCAGGCGCGCAGCCGGTCACGGGGGTCCTCGGGGTGGCGGGCCAGGGCGTACTCGCCCCAGGGCGCGGTCATACGGTCGCTCATCGTGTCCCCAGGCTAACCGAGCCGCAGCTCAGGCCGGGTCCCCACGGGGTGCGTGATGATGGAGCCATGGACGCCGAGCTGTTCCCCCGCAGCCGTACGGAGATCGCGCCCGGCGCGGTCCACGTCCCCGACTGGCTGGACATGGAGCGGCAGCGGCGGCTCCTCGCGGCCTGCCGTGAGTGGGCCCGCCCGCCCGCCGGGCTCCGCACGGTCCACACCCCCGGCGGCGGCACGATGACCGCACGCCAGGTCTGCCTCGGCCACCACTGGTACCCGTACGGCTACGCCGGCACGGTGGTCGACGGCGACGGCGCCCCCGTGAAGCCGTTCCCGACCTGGCTGGACGCCCTGGCCCGCCGCGCGGTCGCGGACGCCGCCGGTACCGCCCCGGAGAAGGGCCCCGGCCCCGCGACGGCCCCCGGCACGGCAGCCGACCCGGCGCCGGGCCCCCACGTGATGACGGACCCGTACGACATCGCCCTGATCAACTTCTACGACGGGGACGCCCGCATGGGCATGCACCGCGACGGCGACGAGGAGTCGGACGCGCCGGTGGTGTCGCTGAGCCTCGGCGACACCTGTGTCTTCCGCTTCGGCAACCCGCGCTCGCGGGCCCGGCCGTACACGGACGTGGAGCTGCGCAGCGGCGATCTCTTCGTGTTCGGCGGGCCGTCCCGGCAGGCGTACCACGGGGTGCCCCGGGTGTACGCGGGGACGGCGCCGCCCGCGTTGGGCCTGGCCGGGCGGCTGAACATCACTCTGCGGGTGAGCGGCTTCGGCGGCGGGTGAGGCCGACCCGGCGGCACCCGAGCCGGTACGGATCATGGGAGACTCGCCCTCATGGACGGCAAGGCGGCCCCCAAGGCGGCGGGCGAAGGGACAGCGGCGACGACACGTACCCGGTTGGACCGGGGGAGGGGCGCGCTCGGTCCGGCGCTCGAACTCGTGCACACCGGGCGGGCGCCGACGCGGGCCGTGCTCACCTCCGAACTGGGCGTCACCCGGGCCACGGCGGGTGCCGTGGCCGCAGAGCTGGAGGCGCTGGGGCTGATCCGGGTCGACGCGCACCCCGGCGCGGCCGCCGGTTCCCAGGGGCGCCCCTCGCACCGTCTGGAGGTCGCCGAGGAGGGCCCCGTCGCGCTCGCCGCCCAGGTGCACGCCGACGGATGGCGGGCCGCGCTGGTCGGGCTCGGCGGGCGGATCGTGGCGACCGCCCCCGGTTGCGAGACCGTCGACGCGGACCCGGCGAAGGTGCTCGGGTCGGTGGTCGAGGCGGGCGCCGACCTGCTCCGCGAGACGGGCCGACGATGCGTGGGCGCGGGCCTCGCCGTGCCGTCCGCCGTGGCCGAACCGGCGGGCCTCGCCCTGAACCCCCTCCACCTGGCCTGGCCGGCGGGTGCCCCGGTCCGCGAGATCTTCTCCGAGCGGGTACGGGCGGCCGGCATCCAGGGCCCGGCCTTCGCGGCCAACGACGTGAACCTCGCCGCGCTCGCCGAACACCGGCACGGCGCCGGCCGAGGTGCTCGCGACCTCCTCTGCGTGGCCACCGGCCACCGGGGCGTCGGCGGCGCGCTGGTCCTCGACGGCCGCCTGCACACCGGGAGTTCCGGCCTCGCCCTCGAAGTCGGCCATCTCACCGTCAACCCCGAGGGCCGCCCCTGCCACTGCGGCAGCCGCGGCTGCCTCGAC
>NZ_LIRK01000701.1 GCF_001419765.1 Streptomyces torulosus | reverse complement strand
GGGCGAGAACGTACGGCGGGCCGTCGGGGCCGGAATCCTCGGGTTCCTGCCACTCCAGACGGCGCTGACCGCGCGCAGCGGCGCCACGGTCGCGGCGGCCGCCCTCGGCGTCGCCCACCCCCTGGCCCGGCGGCTCGCCCGGCGTGTCTCCCCCACCTGAACCACCCCCTCGACCAGCACAGACCTCCGCAGGAGGAACGCCGGCATGACCGCGCCCCCCACCCCCCTCCGATTCGGTTACGGCACCAACGGCTTCACCAACCACCGCTTAGGCGACGTCCTCACCGTCCTCGCCGACCTCGGCTACGACGGCGTCGCCCTCACCCTCGACCATGGACACCTCGACCCGTACGCCCCCGACCTGCCCCGACGTGTCGCCGAGATCGCCCGGGACCTCGACCGGCACGACCTCGACGTGACCCTGGAGACCGGGGCGCCCTACCTCCTCGACCCCTGGGGCAAGCACCAGCCGACCCTGATGTCCGACGCGGCCGAACACCGGATCGACCTGCTGCGGCGCGCCGTACGCATAGCCGCCGACTTGGGCTCGCCCACCGTCCACCTGTGCAGCGGGCCCGCACCGCACGACGGACTTCAGGCGGGGGACGCCTGGAAGCGGCTCGCGGCGGGCGTGGAGACCGTCCTGGAGACCGCCGAGGAGTACGGCGTCTCCCTGGCGTTCGAGCCGGAGCCGTACATGTTCGTCGACACCGTCGAGCGGTGCCTCGAACTGGCCGAACTCGTCGGCGGGCACGAACTGTTCGGGATCACCCTCGATGTGGGGCACGCCCACTGCGTGGAGGAGCGGACCGTCCTGGAGTGCGTGCGGCTCGCCGCGCCGCGCCTGCTCAACGTGCAGATCGAGGACATGCGGCGCGGAGTCCACCAGCACCTCGAATTCGGCGCGGGCGAGATCGACTTCCCGCCCGTCCTCGCCGCCCTGCGGGACCTCGGCCACCGCGGACTGGTCTCCGTGGAGATCCAGGGCGGCTCCCTCGACGCCCCCGACGTGGCCCGCCGCTCCATCGAGTTCCTGCGCGCGGCAGCGACCTGACCTCCTCCGACACCTCCTTCCACCTCCCTCCGCCTTCTCTCGCTTCCCTTCCCTCCGCTTCCTCCCTCCTCTCTTCCCTTCGTGTTCCACTCCCTCCACCC
>NZ_LIRK01000700.1 GCF_001419765.1 Streptomyces torulosus | reverse complement strand
CCCCCGACTCGGGCCGACGGCGCCGGGAGGCCGTCGGCCCGAGTCGGGGGCGGGGGTGTCAGTCCGCGCTGACCTGGAGGTGTTTCACTCCGTTGATCCAGGCCGAGCGCAGCCGGTCCGGGTCGCCTATGAGCCGCAGGTTCGGCAGGGCGTCGGCGATCGCGTTGAAGATGAGGTCGATCTCCAGCACCGCCAGGGACTTGCCGAGACAGAAGTGCGGGCCGCCGCCACCGAAGCCCAGATGGGGGTTCGGGTCGCGGGTGATGTCGAAGGTGTCGGGGTTCTCGAACACCTCGGGGTCGTGGTTGGCGGAGGCGTAGAAGATGCCGACGCGGTCGCCCTTCTTGATCCGCTTGCCGCCGAGTTCGGTGTCCTGGGTGGCGGTCCGCTGGAAGGAGTTGACGGGCGTGGCCCAGCGGACGATCTCCTCGGCGGCCGTCGCCGGGCGTTCCCGCTTGAACAGGACCCACTGGTCGGGGTGGGTGAGGAAGGCGTGCATGCCGTGGGTGATGGCGTTGCGGGTGGTCTCGTTGCCCGCGACCGCCAGCATCAGCACGAAGAACCCGAACTCGTCCGAGGCCAGGCTCCCCTCGTCCTCGGCGACGACCAGCGTGCTCACGATGTCCTTCGCCGGGCACTGCTTGCGGTCGGCGGCCATGTTCATGGCGTACGCGATGAGTTCGGTGGCCGACTCCTGGCCGACCTCCTCGGTGATGGCGTACTCGGGGTCGTCGTACGAGATCATCCGGTTCGACCACTCGAAGATCTTCGCCCGGTCGTCCTGCGGGATGCCGATCAGCTCCGCTATGGCCTGGAGCGGCAGTTCGCAGGCGACCTGGGTGACGAAGTCGAAGGGGCCGGGCTGGGCGAGCGCCTCGCGCGCGATGGCGTGGGCCCGGTCGCGCAGGTTCTCCTCCAGGGCGCGGATCGCCCGCGGGGTGAAGACCCGCTGGACGATCTGCCGTACCCGGGTGTGCTCCGGCGGGTCCATGTTCAGCAGGATCAGCCGCTGCGCGTCGATCGCGTCCCGCTCGATGTGCTCGCTGAACCGGATGATCGCGGTGTTCAGGAACGACGAGTACAACTCGGGGTGCGTGGAGACGTACTTGACGTCCGCGTGACGGGTCACGGCCCAGTAGCCCTCGTCGCCGAAGCCCGCGAGGCCCGGTGCCTGCGGGACCCAGTGGACCGGTTCCGTGCGGCGCAGCTCGGCGAACTCGGGGAGGGGAACACGATCGTGGAGCAGATCCGGGTCGGTGAGGTCGAACCCGTCGGGCAGCGCTGGACAGGGCATGGTCGACTCCCGTCGCTCAGACGGTCTCCGACGGACCGTCTCTGACGGTCCATCAGTTATCCGGGTCGCCGTGACCGTAGTAACGCGTTCTACAAGTCGCAAGGGCTACGGCGACCCGAATCCGTCGGGCCGGTCAGTCGGGCAGCCGGTCCAGCAGCCACTCGGCGAGCTCCGGGGTGATGGCGGTGTGCGCCGTCGTGTCCGAGGAGCAGATGAAGTCGTCGGCCTCGGACTCGTCCGGGTCCAGGTCGTCGACGGCCGCGTACAGGTCCTTCTGCTGGTCGAGGTCGCGGATCGCGACCGCGCTGACCGTGGGGACGAAGCAGGTGTGCTCGTGCCGCAGATCGATGCCCGCGCCGAACTTCCTCAGCATGTCGGCGAGGATGCCGTACGAGCGGAGGGTGCCGCCGGGGGCGCCGTCGAACTCGGGGAAGTCGCTCGTCAGCACCGTCTTCTCGGCCGGGGGGAACCGTCGTTTCAGCTCGGCGACGATGACGTCCTTGCCCTGTGCCTGGGTGTGGAAGGTCGTCCCGGGGTAGATCCGCTCGACCTTCAGCGCGGTCTCGCCTGGCGGGATCGCGAGGCCCGTGCCGTCCCCGCGGCCGTTGGCGAGCGCCAGCTTCCTCGGGATGGTGGGCCAGCCGCCGACCTGCGACAGCTCGGTCAGGAACCGCGTGCGCTCGGGGGCGATCCCTGTGTCGCCGGTCACCGGGTTGTAGTGCCGCCAGAGCATCTGCCGGGCGGCCGGGCTGTTCATCTGCCGGGCGAACGGGTTCGGCACCGGGATGAAGTGCGAGAACGCCTGGAGGCCGACGGGGACGACGGCCCCGTGGTGCGGCGTGTCGTAGGAGAAGTACAGGGCGGTGCGGTGGTCCATCCGCTGCGTCTCCAGCTTGGCGAGGGCGTAACGGGTGACCAGGCCGCCCATGCTGAAGCCGCCCACGGTCAGCCGCGTGTCCCCCAGCTGCTCGGCGCTGGTCCGCAGGATCGCGGCGATCGCGGCGTCGGCGTTGTCCAGGAGGGAGGCGCTGCGCTCGTCGAAGCCGAGCAGGATGACGTCACGGCCCCGGCGGCGCAGCTCGCTCAGCAGCGGGTAGGCGCCGCCGTCGAGGCCGGCGTACAGCCACTTCAGGTCGCTCCTGCCGACGTTGAAGCCGTCGGCCATGAGCACCGGCCGGGTGATCCCCTGGTTGCCCTCGCCGCGGAAGACGTGCGCGAAGCCGTTCGGCAGCTCCCACCGCGCGTCCGGTTCGGGCGCCGTGTACGTCTGGGGTGCCGTCGGTTCGGCGCTCACGGGGGCGGCGAGGGTGAACTCCCCGACGCATCGCTCCGCCTGTTCGTGCTGTTGCTCGGACAACGTGGTCGTCTCCTTCTGCGCGCCCGGCACAGCAGCCCGCCGGAGCGGGCTGGAGGACTGTGCGGGCCGGCGCGGACCCCCACATCGCAGCAGCGCCGCCGAGGGTCTGCCACGCGATGCCGGGCGCTTCATCCGTACGAAGGGAGTGGAGGTGAGGGGCGATTACCTTCGCGGTGTCACCCCTCCGGCCCAGTGGCGCGCCGTGAGAGCCGGGGTGACCACGCGTTCCGGGGCGCGTGGTGCGCCCGCGCGCGGGGGAATCCGCCTGCGGATCGCGTGTGCGCCGTGCACGACCCTTGCGGCGATGTGTGTCGCATCGGCACGCTGTCAGGAGAACTAGAACGCGTACTAGTTCTGCGTGGCGGGCCGGGCCGGGACGCCCCGCGCCGCGCGGGTAACCGTTGAGAGGATCCCCATGGCCGCGGAACCCGTGATCGTCGAAGCCGTACGCACGCCCATCGGCAGGCGCGGTGGCGCGCTCGCCAATCTGCACCCCGCCTATCTGCTGGGCGAGACCTACCGTGAACTCCTCGGCCGCACCGGCATCCCCGCCGACTGCGTCGAGCAGATCGTCGGCGGCACGGTCACCCATGCCGGCGAGCAGTCCATGAACCCCGCGCGCACGGCCTGGCTGACCATGGGCCTGCCGTACGAGACGGCCGCGACGACCGTCGACTGCCAGTGCGGCTCCTCGCAGCAGGCGTCGCACATGGTGGCCAACATGGTCGCGGCGGGGGTCATCGACGTCGGCATCAGCTGCGGCGTCGAGGCGATGTCCCGTGTGCCGCTCGGGTCGGGCTCCAAGCACGGCCCCGGCAAGCCGTTCCCCGACGAGTGGAACGTCGACCTCCCCAACCAGTTCGAGGCGGCCGAACGGATCGCCCGCCACCGGGACCTGACACGGGAGGATGTCGACGCGCTCGGCCTGCTCTCGCAGGAACGGGCCGCCGTCGCCTGGGCCGAGGAACGCTTCAAGAAGGAGACCTTCGCGGTCCAGGTCCCCACGACGGAGGAGGAACAGGCCGCCGGTCAGGGCATGTGGCGCCTCGTGGACCGGGACGAGGGCCTCAGGGACACGTCCGCGGAGGCGCTGGCGCGCCTGAAACCGATCATGCCGACCGCCGTGCACACCGCAGGCAACTCCTCCCAGATCAGCGACGGCGCGGCGGCGATCATGTGGGCGTCGAAGCGGATGGCGCGGGCGCTGAAGCTACGACCGAGGGCCCGGATCGTCGCCCAGGCGCTGGTGGGCTCCGACCCCCACTTCCACCTCGACGGCCCGATCGACGCGACGAGGGCAGTGCTGGGCAAGGCGGGGATGTCGCTCCGCGACATCGACCTCGTCGAGATCAACGAGGCGTTCGCGTCCGTGGTGTTGAGCTGGGCGCGGGTCTTCGAGCAGGACCTGGGGAAGGTCAACGTGAACGGCGGTGCGATCGCGTTGGGTCACCCGGTGGGCGCGACGGGAGCGCGGCTCATCACGACGGCACTGCACGAACTGGAGCGCACGGACAAGGAGTTCGCCCTGGTGACGATGTGCGCCGGGGGCGGACTCGCCACCGGGACGATCATCCAGCGGCTGTAGAGGCCCAGCCGAGGAAGCTGACGAACGCGGCGGGGCCCAGGGATAGATGGGGTCCCGCCGGGTTCTTGGAGTCGCGGATGAGGAGGGTGGGGGAGGAGGTGGGGGTTGCGGCGATCTCTACGCAATCACCGCCCTGGTCACTGCTGTACGACGACTTGCGCCAGGTGAGGGGGCCGAGGGGGGCGCATTCGACGCACTCGCCGCCCTGGTCGCCGCTGTAGCTGGACTTACGCCACCGAGCCCCTGTCGGGATCGCGTTGCTCTCCATAGCGGTCCTCCATCACGCGTCGGATCAGCTCCGCCGAATCCCTGAGGGAGAGGGCGGCAGCACGAAGATGATCGTAACGGAGCGAGCAGTTCTTCACCGTGTCCGGGTTCGCAGTCGGATGCCCACTTCCGTACCCCTCCATATAGACGATGTCCGGGTCTCGCTCGAAGCGGTAGACGTTGAATGAGCCGGTCAGCCCCGCGTGCGCCCCGGCATCGAACGGCAGGATCTGGACGTTGATCCGGGGGTTCTTCTCGAAGGCCAACAGTTTCAGCAGTTGGCCTCGCATGACCTTCGCGCCGCCGATCTTCTGGTAGAGCGCCGCCTCGCTGATGACCGCCCACATCACCGGCGGTTCCTCTTTCTCGAAGACGCGCTGGCGGGCGAGCCGTACAGCGGTGCGGTCGTCCAGGTCGGTGTCGTCGAGGGAGCCGAGTACGGCCCGTACGTAGCCCTCGGTCTGGAGCAGGCCGTGGACCATGTGGGCCTGGAACGTGCAGATCTCGGCGGCCCGGACCTCCAGCTCCGCCACCTGCTGGAACCAGGCCGGAAGTTGACTGCGCATCACCAGGACGGCGAGCCGGGACAACAGTCCTCCCGTCTCCAGGGCCACATCCACCCGCTCGCTGAACTCCAGTGTCGGCACCTTCCTCGCCGTCTCGATCTGCCCGACCAGCGACGAGGTGTAGCCCAGGATGTCGCCCAACTGCTTCTGTGTCAGGCCCGCGGCCTCCCGGCAGCGCCGCAACTCGTAGCCGTAGTAGTCGAGCGGAGAGGCGCCGGGGTCGAGGGTGTTGATCTGGGTCATGGTGCTGTCCCCTCGTTGAAGCTTGAACTCACTGTTGAACAGGTTGTGTCCGTTCTGTCGCCGACAGTAGTTGCGCCAGGTCACCCTTGTGGGGTGAACGGATACATTCCCCCCATCGTTCTGGGCGCTCGCCCCGCCCAGCACCGGATGTGTTTCACCGTCGGTGAGCACTCCGCGCATCACATCCGCCGCATCGTCCGCTCCTACCTCGACGAGTGGGAGATGCCGGACCTGACCGACGCGGTGCAACTCGGGGTCACGGAGCTTCTCGCCAACGTCGTACGGCACGTCCCGGACCGCCGCTGCACCCTGCTGTTGCTGCGGTCGCCCGCCGGGGTCCGGGTGGAGGTGACGGACGGGTCCGATCAACTCCCCGTCCTGCGCACCGACATGTCGCCCTACGCGGACGGCGGCCGGGGGCTCGTGCTGGTCGACGCCGTGGCGGACAAGTGGGGTGTGGGCAGGTGGCGCGACGGCAAGACCGTCTGGTTCGAGTGCCGGTGCGGCGGAGAGGAGCGGTCCGCGTGAGCGGCGCGACGGGCGGTGCCCGAGATGAGTACGGCGACGAGGTCGGCCAGGGAGAGCGCGCCGCCGGGGTCGTCGGCACGGCGGGGCACCCGGCGCACGGGCCCCACTTCGTCCAGCGCGACCCCGTCCCGCGCCAGCACGTACGTCAGCGTGAGGAACGCGGCGCGGGCGTTGCCGTCGTCGAACGGATGGAAGAAGCACACGTCGAGGTAGGCGCGGGCGGCGCGGGCCGGGAGCGTGAGGGCCGGCTCCGCGCTCTGTGCGAGGCAGTCGGTGAGGCGGTCCGGAAGGTCGGCGCCGGTGCCGTAGCGTTCGCGGCCCTCCTTGGCGTACGCCGGGCCGGTACGGAACGCCGGGGGCTTCGGCAGGCCCAGCACGTGGCGCTGCCAGGCGGCGAGGCGGTCGAAGGTGAGGGGCAGTCCGGCGGCGGCGTCGGCGCGGGCCCGGTCGAGGGCGGCGCGCAGGCGGACGGCGCGTACCGGGGACCGCTGGTGGTCGTGGGCGTGGATGTCCTGCACCGCCCCGTCTTCTATCGGGGTGACCGGTACGACTGGGAGGCATTCGTGCGGGCCGGTGGGAAGGAGCCCGTGCGGGGTGACTGCGCGTGCGCGATGCCAGGGGACCGTCTCGCGGAGGGCCAGCCATATCCGTAGGTGGTCCGGGGCGGCGGCCGGGCGGGGCGTGCTCAGGGGCCGGCCTCCAGGGAGGTCGCGAGGCGTTCCGCCACGTCGTCCATGAGCGTGCGGTCGGGCGCGGACCAGCTGCGGAAGCGGCCGTCGATCGCCTTGTCGACCCGCGCCCGGGCCGTCTCGTCGTCCACGCCCCAGCGGGTCAGGAACCACATGAGGACCTGCCGGCAGTGGCCGTACCAGCCGCTGCCGCCGCCCGTGCGGTCCACGACCTGAGTGACCAGGCGGACGGTGGCACGCTCCCAGGCGTCCTGGCGGTCCTCGGCGGGCATGCTGTCCAGCGGGTAGTGGTCGAAACGGTCGGCCGTGTCCTCCAGCCAGTCCCGCCACTCGCACAGTGCCTCGGCGATCCGGTCGAGGGTCTCCTCCGGGTCGGTGGCGCTGATCGAGTCGCGGGTGCAGCACCAGGCGCCGACCGGGCCGCCGTCGTAGTCGCCCTCGTCGTGGGCCCAGCGCCAGCCGACGGTCCAGCGGCCCCACCGCTCGACCATGGCGAGGGTCATCTCGTCGGCCCAGTCCCGACCCGCACCGTGGGACCACCGGATGATGTCGCTGTTCGCGGCGTGGCCGGTCGGGCGAAGGGGGGTGCGGTGCGCGGGGGCCAGGGCGCGGACCGCCTCGGCGGCCTCGTCGGCGTCGAACGGATGCCGACGGGGATCGACGTCGTCCCAGGTCAGGGTCCCGGGGCTGAGCAGAGGGTGGTAAGCCATCGCGCACATGTTCTGCCGGGACCGGCTTCACCTCAACCCAATTTCCGCACGGGGGCGGGCCCGTGCGCGGGGCCCGCCCCCTTCTGCCCGGACGGCGGTGTCAGCTCCCGACGGTCCTGAACGTCGTCGCCGTGCCGTGGTCGCCCAGGCCGGTCAGGACCTGGAGCTTCTTGATCGGCTTGGTGCCCGCGCTCTTGAACCGGGGCGTGGCCGTCCAGTTGGTGACGGCGTCCAGCATGTTCGCCTCGGGGGCGAACGTCGTCGCCCCGGCCTTGACCGTGAACGCGGCGTTGAAGTTGGTGCCCTTGTGGCCCGACTTCCGGCCCTTGCCGGTGATCATGCCGTCCTTGCCGGTCTCGTAGGACAGCGTGGTCGTGGCGCTGGTGACCGGGATGTCGAAGATCCGCTCGGTCGCCGTGACGGACAGGCTGACCGTCTTCGTGGACTTCGCCGTACGGGACGCGGCGACCGTGGTGCTCGTGAAGGTGACGTCCTTGTTGTAGGCCGCGACAGTCGAGAACTTCTTCTTACCCTTCTTCGAAGCATTGCCGACGAATGCCTTTTGGGTCTTGGTGTCCTGGATGTAGTAGACGAACTTCTTCTTCTTGGCCGATGACAGCTTCTTGAAGTGCTTGAGGACAGCCCTTGCCGACGCGTCCTTCTTCGCCCTCTTCTCCAGGTACTTGGTGTAACTGGCGACGGTGTACTTGGGCCTCGGCAGGACGGCAGTGGACGATTCGGTGTTTGCTCCGGACTCCGCCGCCGATGCGGTGACAGCTGGGGCGACCACGGCGAAGGCAGCGAGGAGCGCGATTGCCGCGACGCCCGTGCGCTGGGGCAGGATCATCTTCTTCATCTTTTCTCCGGTCGAGTCGGGGACTGCGAGGACAGTCGGGAACCGGAATGTGACGCTAGTGAGATCCCTGGAGACAGTTAATTGGCCAAAAGGGAGGTGTACCTTTGGACGACCCTCCTGCTGAATCCGCAGGTAGGAGGACTTTCGGGGTGACAAGTGGTGTCAATTTAACCCGTTCTGCGCAACCTCAGATGTAGCTCTGAACTGTCTCGGCCACGTCGGAGCGACACACCCATCGGCGGACCCGTACGGCGTACTGAGGCCCCCATGTCCCACACCACCCGCCGGACAGCCGTGCCCTTAGCCGTTGCTCTCATACTCCTCGCGGCGCCCGCGCCGACCCGTGCCCAAGCGGCCGGTCCGGACCCTGCGACGTAACGCCGACGTCGTACGCGACAGCGCTATGACCGGGGTGCCCGTGCGGCTGGACGCGCCTAACTGCGGTCGGACCGACCGCAGCAGGGTGAAGATATCGCCACCGGCGCGCCCGTACCCCCTGGCGAGACATCCACATCGACAGCACAACAAAGACGTGCTCGCGACCGTCGTCCTCCAACTCGTCGGCGAGAGGCGGCTGTCCCTGGAGCACCCAATGGAGCGGCGGCTGCCGGGCATGGTCCGGGGCTACGGCAACAACAGGCGGCGGATCACCGTCCGCCAGCTTCTTCAGCACGGGGGCTGGTCGGACTACATCTCGGACGCTCCACCACGTACATCTCGCGGCAACGCGTCGCGTCCGCCATGACGCATCCGCCGATCTTCGAGCCAAGCGGAGCTGGAACCAGGAAGTCACCGTACGCGGATCCTGGGTCCGCTGCGGCCTACCCGCCCCCTGATGCCAGGCGACGACCCTCGTCTGCTCGACCCGAGTCTCGGTCACCGTCGTCGTACACAGTCGGCCGGCGGATGAGGAGACCGCCGTACGCCACATCCGGAGCAGCACGGACCTGGTCGACCACGCCGTGTGCGCCCAGCCCCGGAGTGGCCACGAGTACGAGGCCCAGCCCTACCCATCTGCCCCCGGCGAAGAGTGCTGGACCGGCCCCGCCCGGTCCAGCAACCCCGTTCGGGCCGCCAGTGCCGCCGCCTCCAGCCGTGAACCCACGCCCAGTTTCATCAGGACCCGTTGGACGTGGGTGCGGGCCGTCGACGGGGCGATGCCCATGCCTGCCGCGATCAGCCTCGTGTCCTCGCCGTCCGCGACGCGGACCAGCACCTCCACCTCGCGCGGGGTCAGCATCTGGAGCAGGCGCTGGCCCTCGTCGTCCGGCTGGGCCGCCGGGTTCAGCAGTTCGCTGAACGCGCTCTGGAGCAGTTGCGGCGCCACCGCCGCCTCTCCCGCGCGGGCCTTCATGATGGCCCGCTCCACGCCCTCTATGCGTTCGTCGTGCCGTACGTAGCCGGACGCGCCCGCGGCGAACGCGGCGGCTATGCCGCGCGGGTTGGGCACCGGGCCGAGCACCAGTACCGCCACCTGCGGTCGTTCCCGCTTGATCCTGACCACCGGGTCGAAGATCCCCGGCTCGGCGGGTGTCGCCGTGCCGAGGAGGCACACCTCGGGTGCCCGTGTGATCACCAGTTCCGCCGCGCCCGCGGCGGGTGCCGCCGCGGCGAGCACCCGGTGCCCCCGCAGCTTCAACGCCGAAGCCAGCGCCTCGGCGAGCAGTCGGTGGTCGTCGACCACCATGAGCCGCACTCCCATCGAGCCAGCCACCCCCCAGTCCCCCAATGGTTGCCCACTATGGCCGCCCACCGGGCCTCACGGACAGAAGCCCCCCGACTCCGCCGTCTGCTCCCCCGCTCTCATGCCCCCGGAAGCTACACGCTTGTTCGACGTTGCGCTCCCCTACCGGAGAGAAGTGCCCCGGATTACCGAAATCCCTCCCATTCGGGAGTGATGGGGGATACGTGCACGGCCCCACCCCTGACCAGGGGCGGGGCCGTCGCGCGGGACCCAGGGGGCGCGTGGGGTTACTTCGCCCCGAAACCGAGCGCCGTGTACTCCTTTTCGTCCTCGTCATAGGGCTTGCTGACCAGGTCCTTGCCGATGAAGAACCGTCCGTCGGTGTAGAGCATCTCGCTCAGCGTCGGCACCATCGCGCTGATCGCGCGGAGGACCGACTCGGACGACGGGGTCTCGATGAGGGTGGTCTGCTTCAGCGTCTTGCCGTCGATGGAGACGACCTGGGCACCCTTGTCGTACGGGCCGTCCTTGAAGGCGATGACGTTCGGGCCGTCCATGCGGATCGGGAACAGCTCGTAGTCGTCACCCGCGTCCACCCGGTCGCCCGTGGACTTCCCCGTGGCCAGCGAGAAGGAGACGATCTCGTTGGTCCGGCTGTAGGAGCCGGTGCCGTCGTGGTTCTCGGTCGGCATGTACACCTTGTCGTTGCCGACGTAGATGCCCTTGCAGGACCAGACGCCGCGGACCGGGCAGTCGTAGTTGTACTTCTTGTCCGGGATGGAGATCTTGGCGCGCAGCTTGCCCTTGTCGTCCAGCGAGAAGATGTCGCTGGTTCCGGTCAGCGGCACGTCGCTGCCGGTCACCACGCCGAACACCACCGGCTTGGTGGAGATGATCTTGGCGCGGTCGATGCCGGAGGGCAGCTTGTATGTCCACTTGACATCACTCGTCTTCGAGTCGAGCAGCTGGATCTCGAAGGTCTCCTCGCCATAGTCGCCGCACTTGCGGACCGCGACCAGCTGGGCGCCGCCCGCGTAGCCCTCGTCCGTGCACTCGCCGGCCTTCGACGTCAACTCCGGCAAGGTGCTGTGGTCGCCGAAGGCCGGCGAGTGCACGG
>NZ_LIRK01000070.1 GCF_001419765.1 Streptomyces torulosus | reverse complement strand
CACCGCCACCGTAAGAGGAACTGATCCCCCATGCCGGATCAACACCCCCCCCTCCCCTACCCCTTCGCCCCGCGCGGCCTCGACCTCGACCCCGCCTACGCGGAGTTGCGCGAACGCGCCCCGGCCCGCATCCGCATGCCGTACGGCGACGACGCCTGGCTGGTCACCCGGTACGAGGACGTACGGACGGTCCTGGCCGACCCGCGGTTCAGCCTGGCCGCCTCGATGGGCCGGGACCAGCCGCGGATGCGCCCGGTGGCCCGTACCGGCGCCGGTCTGTTCTCCACGGAGCCGCCCGAGCACACCCGGCTCCGCTCCCTGGTCGCACGGCAGTTCAGCGCCCGCCGGGTCGAGCCCCTGCGCGCGCGGGCCGGGCAACTGGCCGACGAGCTGATCGACGGGATGGTGGTCGCGGGCCAACCGGCGGACCTGGTCGAGGACTTCGCCATCCCCATGCCGACCACCATCATCTGCGAGGTGCTCGGCATCCCCGCCAAGGACCACCGGATGCTCTGGCACTGGGCGGAGACGGTGCTCTCCGCCATCACCCCCCAGGAGGTGCTCGCCACCGAGGGCCGGGCCTTCGTGGAGTACATGGTCGGCGTGCTGGAGCTACGGGGCCGAGAGCCGGGCGACGACCTGCTCACCGCCCTGGTCCGGGCCTGCCGCGAGGAGGGCCTGATCAGCGAGGAGGAGCTGCTGTCGATCGCCTGCGACCTGCTGATCGCCGGCTTCGTCTCCACCACCAACCAGATCGGCAACTTCTTCCACCAACTCCTCGTACATCCAGAGGAGTTGACGCGGCTACGAGAGCGCCCCGAATTGATCCCGAAGGCCGTCGAGGAGCTGATGCGCTACGTGCCGCTGCTCACCGGCTTCAACCTGGCACGGTACGCGACCGCCGATGTCGAGCTGGGCGGCATCACGATCCGGGCCGGCGAGGCGGTGATGATCGCCACCGCCGCCGCCAACCGCGACCCGGAGGTGTTCCAGGAGCCGGAGCGCCTCGTCATGGACCGCGGCGCCAACCCGCACATCGGCTTCGGCCACGGCGTGCACTACTGCGTCGGCGCCCATCTGGCCCGGCTGGAGCTCCAGGTGGCGATCGAGCGGGTGCTGCACCGGCTGCCCGGGATGCGGCTGGCCGTCCCCGAGAGCGAACTGAGCTGGAAGCAGGACGCGATGGTCAACGGTCTCCAGGCACTCCCGGTCGCCTGGTGACCGGGCACACGAACGGCCCCCCGGCACACCACACCGATACGACGAGGAGGACAGAGGATTTGGCGCGGCAGAAGGACGCTGGCCCTGCAACCGGAACCGGAACCGGAACCGACACCCGTACCGGCCGTCGCCGGGAATCGATGATCATCATCGGCGGTGGTCTCGGCGGTCTCTCCACCGGGTGCTACGCCCGGATGAACGGCTACCGGACCCGGATCTTCGAGATGCACGAGATCCCCGGCGGCTCGTGCACCGGCTGGGACCGCAGCGACTTCACCTTCGACTGGTGCGTCAGCTGGCTCCTCGGCAACGGTCCGGGCAACGAGATGTACCAGATCTGGCTCGAACTGGGCGCGCTCCAGGGCAAGGAGATGCGGCACTTCGACGTGTTCAACATCGTCCGTGGCCGGGACGGCCGGGCGGTCCGCTTCTACTCCGACCCGGACCGGCTCCAGGCGCACCTGCTCACGCTCTCCCCGGCCGACGCGGCGCCCATCCGGGAGTTCTGCGCGGGCATCCGCACGTTCCGCAAGGCGCTGGCGGTCTACCCGTTCCTCAAGCCGGTCGGGTTGATGGGCCGGTGGGAGCGGTGGCGGATGATGGCCTCCTTCGTCCCGTACTTCAACACCATCCGTAAGTCGATCACCGTGCTGATGACGGACTACGCTCAGCGGTTCCGCGACCCGCTGCTGCGTGAAGCGTTCAACTTCATCCTCTACGAGAAGCATCCGGCGTTCCCGGTGCTGCCGTTCTACTTCCAGCTGGCCTCGCACGCCAACCAAGCGGCGGGTGTGCCGGAGGGCGGTTCGCTGGGGCTCGCCCGGTCGGTCGAGGAGCGGTACCGCAAGCTGGGCGGTGAGATCACCTACAACGCCAGGGTCGAGGAGATCCTGGTCGAGCGGGACCGCGCGGTGGGCGTACGGCTGAGCGACGGCCGGGAGTATCGCGCCGACATCGTGGTCTCGGCGGCCGACGGCCACACCACGGTGATGAAGCTGCTGGGCGGCAGGTACCTCAACGACACCTACCGCAGGCTCTACACCTCGCTGATCGACCAGCCCGGCCAGCTGTCCCCCGGGTACGTCTCCCTCTTCCTGGGGCTGCGCAAGCCCTTCCCGGAGGGCGACCCGTGCACCACCTATCTGCTGACGGAGCAGCAGGCGAGCGCGCTGACCGGGATCCGCTGCCCGTCGATGAACGTGCAGTTCCGCACCCGGCACTACCCGGAGCTGGCGCCGCGCGAGTCCACCGTGGTGTTCGCGACGTACTTCTCCGACATCGTCCCCTGGCGGGAGCTGCACCAGGGGCCGGAACGGTCCTCGCGGGTCCGGCGCGGTCAGGAGCTGCACACCCTGCCGGTCCGGCACGGCAGGGACTATCTGACCGCCAAGCGGGAGGTCCGCAACGGCATCGTCTCCTTCCTGGACGAGCGGTTCCCCGGGTTCAAGGACGCGGTGGCCGTCGCCGACGTCTCCACCCCGCTGACCCAGGTCCGCTACACGGGCGTCTACGACGGCACGTTCCCTGGCTGGAACCCGTTCGTGGAGGGCGCGGAGACGGTGGAGGAGGAGATCAAGCGCAGCGGCCCGGTCCTGCCCGGGCTGTCGGACTTCTACCTCTCCGGGGTCTGGGCGACCATCGGCGGCCTGATCCGGGCGGCCGCCGCCGGCCGGCACGTCATGCAGTTCATCTGCCGGGACGACGGCCTGGAGTTCACCGCCGACATCGACCGGAGCGCCCCACCCCCGACGCATGTGGTCATCCCGGTCGGCGGGCCGCCCCGGCAGGCGCGGGCCGCCGACGGGAGCGGTACGACGAGCGATCCCTCGAACAGCGAGACAGGAGCCCTGACATGAGGATCGAGAAGTGGGTCGTCCGTGAACACCTCGGCGGGGTCCCGGACGTGGACCGGATCTACGAGAAGGTGGTGGAGGACGTCGAGATCGACCTCCGCCCCGACGAGATGCTGTTCCGCACACGGTACGTGTCGGTCGACCCGTATCAGAACGGGCTGGCGCTGGAGACGCCGATCGGCCACCACATGGGCGCGGACTCGATCATGGAAGTGCTGGAGGCGGGGCCGGAGGCGGCGTTCGCGGTCGGTGACCTGGTGCAGGGCTTCGGCGGCTGGCGCAGCCATGTGGTCCACAACGGCGCCGAGGAGGTGTGGCGGACGGGCACGTTCCCGATGGTGTTCCCGGCCTACCGCCGGCTCGACCCGGAGCGGTACGACGAGCGGCTGCCGCTGTCCACCGCGCTCGGCGTCATGGGCGCGCCGGGGATGACCGCGTGGGGCACCCTCACCCGGTTCATGTCCGTACGCCCGGGCGACACGGTGGTGGTCAGCGGCGCGTCCGGCTCGGTCGGCACGCTGGTGGGCCAGTTGGCCCGGCGGGCGGGCGCCGCCCGGGTGGTGGGCACCACCGCCTCACCGGGCAAGGTCGAGTACCTGCGCGGGCTCGGCTTCGACGAGGTGGTGCTCTACGCGCAGGCCGACGACGCGGAGAAGGTACGGCAGGAGCTGCTGCTCGCCGCGCCCGACGGGGTCGACCGGTACTTCGACAACCTGGGCGGAACCATCACCGACGCGGTGTTCACCATGCTCAACGTGGACAGCCAGGTGGCCGTCTGCTGGCAGTGGGCCACCACGGTGAACGGTGAACTGACCGGGCCACGGCTGCTGCCGTACATCATGTTCCCGCGCACCACGATCCGCGGCATCTTCGCCCAGGAGTGGTTCCACGAGCCGCTGTTGACTCGGATGCACCAGGAGCTGGGAGGTCTCGTCCGCGCCGGTGAGATCCAGTACCACCAGACCGTCCACCAGGGCTTCGACGCGATCCCGCACGCGTACCGCAGCCTCTACGTGAACCGGGAGGGGAACCGGGGCAAGGTGCTGGTCGAGGTCTGACCGAGCCCGCGGGAGGGACGGAGCAGGGCCCGGGCCACGGGGAGGCGGTTCTCCCACCGATGGGACAACGGCCTCCGACCCCGTCAGTCCACCCGTTCCGGATGCGTGAGGTTCGCTCCGCTCGCCGGATCGAACACATGGGCCTTGGCCATGTCGACCCGCAACTCAAGGGGCTCACCCTCGCGCGCACGTGTGGCGGCGTCCAGACGGGCCACGAGCTGATGGGTGTCGGCGCCGGTGTCGCGCAGACCGGAGTCCTTGGCGAGCTCCTCCAACTCGGTGGTCGTCGCGGGTCCGCCCTCCGCGGTGAAGTAGACGTACACATCGGAGCCCAGCGACTCCAGTACCTCCACGGTGGCGGTGAAGACCGGGCTCGTGCGGTCCCTTTCGTGGGACAGGGCCGCGTCCTCGAACGCCTCCGGCCGCAGCCCGATGATGACCTCGCGTGGCGCGTTCTGCTCCTCCAGCGACCGTCTCGTACGGTCGTCGAGGGGCAGATCGCCCACGGGTGAGCGCAGGGCACCGCCCTCGAGGGTGGCGTTCAGGAAGTTCATGGCCGGGGATCCGATGAAGCCCGCGACGAAGATGTTGCGCGGCAGGTCGTACAACTCGGCCGGTGTCCCGATCTGCTGGACCAGGCCCTGTCGCATGACCACGACCCGGTCGCCGAGTGTCATCGCCTCGGTCTGGTCGTGGGTGACGTACACGGTGGTCGTGCCGAGGCGCCGTTGCAGCCGGGAGATCTGGGTGCGCATCTGGACCCGGAGTTTGGCATCGAGGTTGGACAGCGGCTCGTCCATCAGGAACGCCTTGGGATCACGGACGATCGCCCGTCCCATTGCCACCCGCTGACGCTGGCCGCCCGAGAGATTGGCGGGCTTACGGTCCAGGTGCTCGGTCAGATCGAGGATCTGCGCGGCTTCCGTGACCTTGGCGTCGATGGTGGCCTTGTCCACCTTGGCCAGGCGCAGCGGGAAGCCCATGTTCTCCCGGACGCTCATGTGCGGGTAGAGGGCGTAGCTCTGGAAGACCATGGCGACGTCGCGTTCCTTGGGAGCGAGGTCGTTGACGACGCGGTCTCCGATGCGGAGGGTGCCCTCGGTGATGTCCTCCAGGCCGGCGATCATGTTCAGTGTGGTGGACTTGCCGCATCCCGACGGACCGACCAGGATCACGAACTCGCCGTCGGCGATCTCGAGGTCCACGTCCTTGACGGCGAGGGACCCGTCGGGAAAGCGCTTGGTGACTCCCTCGAGGATGATCTCGGCCATGGGTGGTGCCTCCTTGCCTTCATACCTTCATGCGGTCCGGGTCGGCGTACTGCGGTCAGCCCCTCGGACCCGTGTTCTGCCTGCCGCGGTCGGGGAGTGCGCGGTCGGGGAGTTCAGCCCTTGACCGCCCCTGAGGTCAGTCCGGCGACGATCCGCCGCTGGAAGAGCAGGACGAAGACGATGATCGGGATGGTGATGACCACGGCGGCGGCGGCGATCGACCCCGTGGGCTGCTGGAACTGGGAGCTCCCGGTGAAGAACGCGATCGCGGCGGGCACGGTGCGCGCGGACTCGGTGGAGGTCAGCGAGATCGCGAACAGGAAGTCGTTCCAGCAGAAGATGAACACGAGGATGGCCGTGGTGAACACGCCCGGCGCGGCCAGCGGCACGATGACCATGCGGAAGGCCTGCGCGGGCGTCGCCCCGTCGACCTTGGCGGCCTTCTCGAGATCCCAGGGGATCTCCCGGAAGAAGGCGGACAGGGTGTAGATCGCGAGCGGCAGGGAGAACGTCATGTACGGGATGATCAGCCCGATCCAGGTGTCGAAGATCCCGATGATCCGCTCGATGTTGAACAGCGGCGACACCAGGGAGATCGGCGGGAACATGGCGATCAGCAACGACATGCCGATGAGTACCCGCTTGCCGGGGAACCTCAGCCGGGCCACCGCGTAGGCGGCCATGGTGCCCAGCGCCACCGCGATCACCGTGGCGATCAGGGCGATACCGATCGAGTTGATCAGCGCCCGGGTGAACTCGGAGGTCTCGAAGATGCCCTGGTAGTTGTCCCAGGTCCAGTCCGTGGGGATGTAGTTGCCGTCCGTCAGGGTGCTGGGGTTCTTGAACGACAGTGCGGCGATCCATCCCACCGGGAACAGGGCGTACAGCACGACCAGTACGTTCAGGACACCCCATCGGGCGGCATGTGTCTTTCCCACTGCGGCCATCAGCGCTTCACCTCCGCGCCTGGTGCGGCAGCGCCGAACAGTTTGACGAAGGTGAAGGCGATGATCCCGACGCAGATGAAGATCAGGACCGAGATCGCCGAGCCGATGCCCAGGTTCAGCGCGGTGAACAGGTTGTCGTACCCGAGGATCGACACCGAGCCGGTTCCCTGGGCGCCCGCGGTCAGGATGTAGATGTTGTCGAAGATCCGGAACGCGTCCAGGGTGCGGAAGAGCAGTGCCACCAGGATGGCCGGTTTCATCAGCGGCAGCATGATCCTGGTGAAGCGCTGCCAGGCGGTGGCACCGTCCACCATGGCCGCCCTCAGGGTCTCCTCGGGGACCAGTGCGAGGCCCGCGAGCAGCAGCAGGGCCATGAACGGCGTCGTCTTCCACACCTCGGCGAGGATGATCAGCCAGAGGGCGGGCCACTGCTCGGTCAGGGGAGCGTCCCCCTGGGGCAGCAACTCGGCCAGATATCCGAGATCCGGGGTCCACGCGTACTGCCAGGAGAAGGCGGCCACCACGGTGACGATCCCGTACGGGATGAGGACCGACGTGCGGACGACACCACGCCAGAAGATCGTGCGGTGCATCACGAGGGCGAGTCCCATCCCGAGGACCAGTTCGATCGCCACGGACACGGCGGTGATGAACATCGTGACCCAGAAGGCGTCCCACCAGAACGAAGAGGTCAGCACCGCCCCGTAGTTGCTCAGCCCAACGAACTCCGCCCGTCCGGGAAAGCGCAGGTCATAGCGCTGGAGGGACAGATACACGGCGTATCCGACGGGGTAGGCGGTCACGGCGATCATGACGACGACAGCGGGCGCGCAGAGCAGCCAGCCGAGTCGGCGCTCCTGTCTGGCGCCCGCCGAGAGTGCTGACCGGTCCGGTTCCGCCCTGCCCGTCTCCGTCCCGGGGGGTGGCGGGGCTCCGGCCGGTTGCGCCCGCGTGCTCATCTCGGGCCGTCCGAGGACGCGACCCGCGCACGGGAGAGCCAACCGACGCAGGGGGGCGGGAGGAGGTGGTTCACGGGATCACACCCTCGGATCGCAGGGCATCGTCGATCTGTTCCTTGATGGTGTCGACCGAGCTCACGGGTTCGATCCCGGACGGCGGGGACAGGGTGTGGGAGACCGCGATCGACACGTTCTGGTAGACCGGGGTGATCGGGCGCACGCTTCCCGCTTCCAGGGCGGCCAACACCTCCCGGGAGAAGGGGTACTCCTTCATGAACGCGGGCTCGTCGTACAGGGCGCGCAGCGTGGGGGGCAGACCGCCCTCGAGCGCTGCGGCGAGTTGGTTCTCCCGGTTGCGCAGGCACAGGGCAGCCTCGAAGGCCAGGTCGGGGTGGCGTGAGTAGGCGCTCACCGCCAGATCGATGCCTCCGATGGTGGGCCGCGCCGGGCGGTCCGCGTCGACCCGGGGGTACGGCGCCCAGCGGAAGTTCTTGAACAGCGCGGGGTTGTTCGCCTTCATCGACGGATAGACGAACGGGTAGTTGAGTTCGAACGCCGCCGTTCCCGACTCCATGGCGAGCCGGTTCTGGTCCTCCATCTGGTTGGAGAGGGAGGGGTCCGCGGCCGAGGAGTCCGCGAGATCACGCATGACCTGCGCGGCCCGAACGGCAGGAGGACCGAGGGAGGGCGCGGTCGCGCTCGCGTTGAGGATGGTGCCGCCGGCACTGTTGATCAGCGTGTTGAACCAGACGGTCAGGCCCTCGTACTGAGCGCCCTGGATCTCCACGAAGTGCGGTTTGCCCTGTCGGGCGAGGGCCTCGGCCATGTCGAGCATCTCGGCCCAGGTCCTGGGCGGCCTGGGTACGAGGTCCTTGCGGTACCACAGGAGCTGGGTGTTGGCGTTGTACGGGACGGCGTACAGCTTGTCCTTCCAGGTCGAGGTCTGCAGCGGTACGCGCAGGGTGCCCTCGGTGGCCTGCCGCTTCGCCGCGCCCGTCCATTCCCGGATCCAGCGCGCCTCGGCGAACTCCGCCGCCCAGGTGACGTCCAGGCCCAGGATGTCGAGCGAGTCGTCCTCGGCGGCGAGTCTGCGGACGAGCTGCTGGCGCTGGCCGTCCGCGGCGCGCGGGAGCTTGTTGTAGCTGATCCGGTAACGCCCGCCCGACGCCCGGCTGCACCCGTCGGCGGCCTTCTGGAGCGCACCGGAGTCGTCGGGGAAGTTGTACCAGTTGAGGGTGGGCGTGCCGGAACCCTCGTCGTCGCCGCATGCGGTGAGCACCGACGCCAGCAACGGCAGCACAGCGAACGCCCGGAGCCAGCGCGTCCCTCGGGGACGTCCCCGCTGACCCGAAACCGGCCGGCAGCCGCACCTCGCGTGCATGCGCTCCACACCTCGCTTCCGGACGGTGACAGGGGCTCGGGCCCCGCGGTATTGCCCCTGCGCACACTAAAGACCACAAAAACTGAGATCAAGCACATATCGTCCCGAATCACCCAGCGATTCGCCAGGCCACCCATTCGGCGAACCCGCAGGCGGGGAGAAATGAAAAAGGTCGGTTTCGGAAACATCCGAAACCGACCCTCATCTACGACTCTTTCGAGTCGGGACGACAGGATTTGAACCTGCGACCCCTTGACCCCCAGTCAAGTGCGCTACCAAGCTGCGCCACGTCCCGTCGCGATCTCCACGGTGCCCGCACTACCGATTCGTGCTCCGTGTGAACGCGCAGGTAAACCCTACCCTACATACCCCCCAGCAGACGGAGGGGTTGCACCAGGCCGTACCGAAGGCGGCCCGAAAGCGGGGGCCCTGCGGACGACATCGTCCGCAGGGCCTGGTGCCCGTGGTCCGGGTGCTCGTGGTCCGGGTGCTCGTGGTCCGGGTGCTCGTGGTCCGGGTGTTCGCGGTGGTGTCAGGTCACCGGGGGCTCGATGTCCGCGTCGATGGGCTGCCAGCGGGTGACCGCTCGGGTCAGGGGGTGGTCGCCGCCGAGTTCCGGGCTGTCGGTGGCGCGGCGTTCCGCTTCGGCGTGGAGCCCGGCGGCCTCCTCGTGGCGCGCCTCGGCGTCGTCGGAGTCGTCACGGCGCAGTTCGACCGCGAGGTTCGAGGCGCCGGCGATGGCGAGGTAGTGGTCGGGGCCGAGCACCTCCGTGAGCCCCTGGTACGCCTCGCGGCCCACCGCGAGGGCCCGTTCGTGGTCCCCGCTCTCGGAGAGGTCCGTCGCGTGGTTGAGCATGCAGGTGAGGGTGTAGGGGTGGCGGGGGCCCAGCAGGCGGCGGAAGCGGTCGAACGTGCGGGTCGACAGTTCCCGTGCGGCTTCCCGCTCTCCGGTCAGCCGGAGCAGGACGGACAGGTTGTTGGCGCAGGCCAGGGTGAAGACATGGTCGGGCCCGAACTTGCGCTCGTACCGGTCGAGCGTTTCCTTGGCGAGTTCACGGCCCCGTACCGACTCGCCGCGGTCGTAGAGGTCGGCGGAGAGATTGGTGGCGATGGCCAGCGTGTCGGGGTGGTCCGGGCCCAGCTCTTTCAGGGCCTGGTCGTAGGTGTCGTTCGTCAGCTTGTGGGCCGTCTCGTGGGCGCCCAGCCGGCGGTAGATGATCGCCGCGCCGAGGGAGGCCCGGAAGGTGACCAGGTGTTCGGGGCCGAGCGCCCGCCGACTGCGCTTCAGCGTGTCCTCGACGAGTTTCCGGGCTTCCTGGAAGCGCCCGGCGGCCCGGAGGTCGCGGTTGAAGTTGTTGGCGGAGTTGAGCGTGGAACGCTCGTCGGGCCCGGAGATCTCCCGGCGCTGCTTGAGGATGTCCCGGTTGGTGTCGCGGGCCGCCTGCCGGTCGCCGGACAGGAACTCGGACACCGCGAGGTTGTTGGCCGCCGCCAACGTGCGCGGGTGGCCGTCGCCGAAGACCCTGCGGGTCCGCCGCAGCGTGGCCCGGTCGCTCTCCATCGCGTCGGCGTACCTGCCGACACCGCGCAGGTCGGCGCCGAGACTCATGGCCGCGCCGAGCGTGTAGGGGTGGTCGTCGCCGAGGATCCGGCTGCCCCGCTCGTACACGTCGCGTGTCACCTCGTACGCCTCGGGCAGGCGGCCCTGGTCGCGCAAGGCGTTGCCGAGTTCGGTGCGCAGGCGCAGCACGAGCGCGTCGTCCTCGCCGAAGCGGGGCTGCCAGCTGGTGAGGACCCGTTCGGCGGTCCGGTTGGCGGTGTCGGCGTCGCCGCTGCGCCACAGGTAGCGCACGGTGTCGCAGATCCACTGCCGTACGGGCAGGGCGTCGCTCTCCTGGGCCCGGGTCGGCCACAGGTGCGGCAGCAGCGCGCTGTACCGGCGCCAGCTCTCGGACTCGTCGGGGCTCTTGGGGTTGGCCTGACCGAGCACGGCGTGGGCCCGTGCCCGCATGGCGGTCTGGTCCTCCGGGCTGAGCTGGTCGCGCAGGACCCGCTGGATCAGGCGGTGCAGGGTCAGCGTGTCGGTCCGCTGGTCCACCTGGGCGAGTCCGTTGCGGACGATCTCCCCGTAGAGCCTGCTCATCATCAGCGGGTCGGAGAGGCTCGGGTCGTGGCGTTCGAGCAGTTCGAGGGCGGGACGGCTGCTGAGCATGTCCCGGGGGATCGGATCCGGGCCGAAGAACGCGCAGAGCTGGAGGAGGACGGCCGCGGCGGGCGTGCGCGACTTCAGCCGATCGAGTGACCAGCTGGCCGCTGCCGATGTCGGGTAATCGGGGGCTGACTGGTTGCGCAGGATGTCGGTCATCTGAGTTCGGAGCATCTCCACATAGGTGGCCACGGGCATCGCCGACTCCTGCAATGAGGCGGCGGCCAGGCTCACGGCCAGTGGGAAGTCCCCGAGTTCCTCGGCCACCCGAGCCGCCTCGGCGGGCTCCAGGGCCTGGTTGTAGCGGCGCAGCAGCGCGACGCTCTCCTCACGGGTGAAGAGGTCGACCTCGATGCGTGCCGCGCGTTCGGCCCATGCCGGATTCCGCGAGGTGATGAGGATGTGGTGACCTGGCCCACTGACCGGAACCAGACCGTCCAGGTCGGCCGGTTTCTCGGCGTTGTCGTAGACGAGCAGCCAGCGCGCGTGGGGGGTGCCGCGGCGCAGCTTGTCCAGCACCTCGTTGCATATGGCCGCCAAATCCTTGCCACCGAGGGGCACACCGAGATGCCCGGCCAAAGAGTTCAGGTCCTGGCGGATCTGCGTCGGTTCCGCTGCGTTGATCCACCACACCAGATCGTAATCGGATTCGAAGCGGTACGCGTACTCGAGCGCCACCTGTGTCTTGCCCACGCCACCGAGTCCGTAGAGGGCCTGGGGCAGTACAGCGGTGGTGCCGGCGAGCAGACTGTCGCGCAGTCGTTCGATCAGTATCCGGCGGCCCGTGAAGGCGACGTTCCGTTGGGGGCGTCCTCCTATGACCTGGGGCGGGGTGCCGGGGAGCCGGGTGGCGGCGGCGAGGCTCACGGCGGTGGCGCGGGGTCCCGGTTCGGTCGGGCTGCCGCGGTCGACGACGGTCAGCAGTCGGACCACCGCCTCCTCGGCGGAGACCCCGGCGAGGCTGACCGTCGCGGAGGGCGCGAACTCCGGCGGGGGCGGGGAGTCGTCGACCCGCAGGGGGACGACCATGCCTATCTGGCCCGACGGGTCCCGGCGCCGGATCTGCTGCCAGATCTCGCGCGCCTGCGGCAGGGCGGTGTACTGCGGGGAGAGCAGCACGATCATGCGTCCTTCGCCCGCCAGGGTGCGGTCCAGTCCGGCCGGTGTCGCGGGCGCGGCGGCAGGGTCGTCCACCTCGATGGGGGCGAGCGTCGCCTCGTATCCGGCGGCCCGCAGGACGCTGACGGTCCAGTCCGCCCACAGTCGGTCGGTGGCGGCGTAGTTGACGTAGAAGTCCTTGCGCAAGGTCGGCGCCGTGCGTTCGTACTCGGCGCGGAGTGTCCGGCGGTACGGCTCGGGCATGTTGTTCAGCCGGGTCACCCGGTTGTCGGTGAGCCGGGCGGTGAGGCGTTCGAAAGCGGCGAGGAGGGTGCCGTCCTGGCGCCGCTCCCCCACCGTCGCGGGGATCTCCTCGTACGCGTAGCTGGGCTTGTACGGGATCTCGACGCTGCTCCAGTACTGGTCCTGCTCGTCGGCCGGTACCCAGTCCAGGAAGGGCGCGAAGAGACTGCGGGCCTGGTGGCGGCCGGCCTCCAGGCGGTCGCGGCCGGCGTCCTCGACGCGCATGGGGACGGGGACGATGCGGATGTCGCGCTGGGCGTGGGAGTTGCGGCGGACGGAACGCGCCACGTGGGCCGCGCCGTTGACGCCCTGCCGGCTCAGGGTGAAGCAGTCGACGACGATGTCCGGCATGACGACCGTGCAGATGCTCGCGGTGTCACTGAGGCCGGTGCGGCTGTCGATCAGGACGTAGTCGTACCGTGCGGCCATGTCCTCGCGCAGCGCGGTGAGGAAGTCGGCGCCGCCCATGCGGTAGAACGTGCCCCAGTCGAAGGTGCTGACGGTGACGGCGTAGGTGTCGGGGTCCTGGACGCCGGCGGGGAGCAGATCGAGTTTGCCGCCGGGGGGCAGCCTCAGTTCGGTGCCGACGGCGTAGCGGTCGACGCGGGCCAGTTCGCGGGGGTCGGGGCCGTCGGGGTGGCCGCCGACCCGAGGGGATGGTCCGGCGGCTGCGGCGTTCTCCGCGCCGGAGGCGACCCGTTGGGCCACGGAGCGGCGGGCGAAGTCGCTGACCATCTCGATGACGCCGGCGCTCTCGGTGAGGTCGGGGTCGGCCAGCAGGGGTTGGAGATAGGTGTGCAGTCCGGGGGCTTCGAGGTCCCAGTCCACGACGAGGACGCGCAGACCGTTGCTCGCGAGGATCCAGGCGGTGTTGACCAGCGCCATGGTGCGCCCCGTACCGCCCTTGAAGGAGTAGAAGGTGATGATGGTGCCACGGCCGCGGTCGTCATGGGTCATCTGTCCTGCTCCTGCTCTAAGGGAAGGGGATCGGAGGAGGGGCGGGCAGGCTGCGGGCGCGCGGGGCCGTTCGGCTCGGGCCGGGCGACGGCCACGGTGCTCAGGACGGGGAGCGACGTGGAGGTGATCCGTGGCCTCTCCAGGGAGTCGAGCTTGATCGTCTCCAGGAACGAGAACAGATGGTTCTGTACCTTGGCCACGACGGCATGGAGTGCCCCGTCGAATTCGTCCGAGCCGATTCCGGATTGGAGCAGCGGCAGGGGATCCCCTGCTCCTTTCGCCCAGTTCAGCGGTAGGACGCTGCGGACCGCCTCCCAGTAGGGCTTGCTCTGGGGTCCGTCACCCGCCTCGTCGGGACCGCAGGGAACGATGGCCGCGCTGCCTGGATGGTTGCTCCGGTCATAGGCGCGCAGGGCCCTTCCGTACGGTTCGTCCGCGGCGGCCCGCGCCTCCACCAGGAGGACCGCGACCTGCCCCTGCCCACGGGCCTCGTCCAGGGTGGCGCCGAGGGCGTCCGAGACGACGCCGGTACGCACCGTGAAGCCCCGCTCCTCCAGGAGTTGGCTCGCTCTCCTGGCCACGGGCTCCGGGGATTCGGTGTGGTAGGGGTTCCAGTCGGTCGGGCTCTCCCCGTGGCACCCCGGGTCCGTGGACCTCTGGTGGTGGGCGGTCCCGGAGGTGCGGGCGGCGACGAGCAGCAGGGCGTGGCTGCCCGGCTCCGCGCGCTGGGCGGCGGACGGGAAGGGTCCGGCGGATTCCGGCGCGGTGAGGTCCAGGCCCTCGGCCGCCGGTATGCGGAAGTGTTCGGCGGCCACGAGGATCTGCCGCGCGAGGAGGTTCACGATGCGGCGGTACTCCTCGCCGCCCGGGTCGGCCACCAGGATGCGGCGCAGTCCCCACTGCGCGTAGTTCTCGCCGAATTCGAGGTTGTCGTACTGGATGTGGGCGGCACCTGCCGGAATGCTCTGTACGGGCTCCCACAGGACGGGGATGAGAGCCTTGGCATCCACTCCGGCCAGTTCCCGGTGGCTGCGCTGCCGGTCCTCGAAGGCCTTCCATTCCCGGCCACAGAAGTCGCTTCTGAAGTAGTCCGGGGTGTAAAGCGCCAGCATGGTGCGGCAGTGGCCCAGGGCGTCCCCGAGTGCCGCGTTCCAGTCCTGGCCGATTTGAATGGACTGGACGTCCAGAAAGGGACGGTCGAAGGGCACGGGTTTGCCCTTGCGTAATCGCCGCAGTTCTTGGCGCAATTCTGCGCACAGGTCGTCGTAAAACCGCTTGACGAGGACCCGCGGTCCGCGCCTGCGCGCATAGCTCAGGAAGAAGTACGGTTCCAACGAGCCCCCGACGTGCCGCGATCGCGGGGTCCCTACCGTGGGGTGGATGGATTCTCTCGCCTCGGAAGGTGACCGACAGCGGCGGAAGTGCACGCGGTTCGGTTGCCTCCCACACCTCCTCACCCCCCAACCGGTACCCCTCAGCCATTGCCTTGGTTGAGTCGTGCCGAGACAGAGAACTGTACCCCTGTCCGGCCTGACGGGCCCCTTATCCGGCGGGACCCGATGCATGCATTCCCCTGATCTCCGCCTCCAACTCCCCTTCTCCGTGTGCTTGTTATCGGGAGGCTGCACAGAGCTCGTGCGTGCGCCCTGGTCGCGCTCCGGGCTCAGGGAAGGGCTGACGGCTGTTCCGGTGGGGTCTCGGTGACCTGCGCCAGTTCCGTATGGATACGGGAGTTGACGTGAGTGATGAATGCGGCGAGGTCGTGGCAGTAGACGGAAGGGTTTTGGAAGTCGGTGGCCGGGTGGTGGCGGTGGGTGTAGAGGCCGCCGCCGCAGACCTGGGCCAGGGCGCAGTCCCGGCAGACCGGGGCGAGGCCGTGGAGGCCGGACTGTCTGCGGCGTACCGTGTCCGTCGCGAGCGCCTCGGTGAAGGAGTGGCGGAAGACGTCGAAGCCGGTCTCGGGTGCGCCCGGTGCGACGACCTTCAGCGAGTCGGAGTGTTCCATCGTCCCGTCGGTCTCGACGACCACGAGGTCGACCGGGGTGAGGCCGAACGCCTCGGTGTTGACCGACCCGCCGAGCACCCCGGACATCACCTCCTCGAACATGCGGACCCGGGTCTCCATGCGCGGCGCGTCGAACCACCGGTCGAACGCCGCGCCGAGCCAGCGCGCGTACGGCGTCGGCTCGTCCGGTGGTGACACACCGGCCGGGGGGCGCTCCGGGGGGATCGTCCGGTGCTCCAGGCCGGGCGGAGGGTGTCGCCACGTGCCGTGCGGCAGCAGGAAGTCGACGCGGGGCGGGGCGAAGCCCAGAAGGGCCTCGTAGGTCTCGACGGGGTCGTTGGCGAGGTCCAGTGTGCAGAGGAGCCCCACGAAGAGGTCCCTGTGGCGGGGGTCGTTGAGCAGGCGCAGCCCTTCGGCGACACGGGCGTGGCTGGGGCGGCCGTTGGCGAACCGGCGGTGCCGGTCGTGTGCCGCCGGGGCCCCGTCCAGGCTGACGGCCACGCCCACGCGGTGGCGGTGCAGCAGGGTGAGGAACTCCTCGTCGAGGAGGATGCCGTTCGACTGCATCGAGCAGTGGACCTCGATCTCGGAGGAGGCGAGGCGTTCGGCGAGGACGGTGAGGAGTTCGCCCAGGTGGGCCTTGCCCACCAGGAGGGGTTCGCCGCCGTGGAGGATGACGCGGACCGCGGGGAGCCGGTGTTCACGGGCGTGCTCGGCGATCCGGTCGGCGGCCTGCCGGACGATGTCGAGGGACATCGCTCCGGGCCGTCTGCGCCAGCTCTGGTCGGCGGCGAAATACACATAACAGTAGTCACACGACAAGTTGCATAAACCATGCACTTTCAGCAGGAACTGCCGGAAGGGAACCACGGGCGCGTCCCCCGAACCGGCCTCCGTCGTCGTCACAGCGCACTTTCGAAGACGACGTCGATCGTCCTCGCCGAGCCGTCTCGCTCCTGGAGGTGGCGTCGCACGGCGTGACCCCACGCCGTGTTCTTCCGGGCCACCACCTTCAGCCGACGGGTCGGCACGGTGGAGATGTCGACCAGTCGTGTGCTGGCGTGGCTGTTCTGAGGCGCGTCCATGCCTTGCTGCCTCCCTGAGAGCCGCTTGGGTGCGGAGAAGGTGCCCCGCCCGGATACATTCCCTGTCCATGCTCTGTCAGTGCTGTTCGCACGTCCACAAGACAGTTGGCGTCAACCGGGCCGGGGAGCTGCCGGGACAGGGGCGCCGCCAAAGCATGGCGTGCGCATAGGGAAATCCGGAATACGGCCACCAAGCCGATGTGAGCGGGATTTCTGCATATCGCCTCGGATTCCGCGTCCGCACCGCGGTCGGCCGACGCCTGGGAATGGCGAGCGACCCCGCCGCCGAGTCGTGCGCGAAGTCATGGGCGGAGTTGTCCAGATGGCCTCCTCGGCCGCTTCTGCCGTGCCCATTGATCCGGCCCGCGTCCGGTGTGATCTCGCCTGTCGCCCTGTGTCTCTCCCACCTCACGGTTCCCGTCCGATTACCGCGGTGTGCGGCCGAGTGTTCGGCCGCACGCTCACGGTATGGGGGTGGACAGGGTGCCGCAGTTGGGCGGTGGGCACGTGCACATGTGCCCGGTGTGCGGGCTGCCGCAGGAACGCGTGCCGACTCTTGATCACGACTGGGTGATGTTGGAGCCGGACCTTCAGGTGTTGGCGCATCTGGTACCCGCGGACCATCGGTGGATCACTCTGTCGGACGGCCGGGTGACGGTGTACGGGGTGTGGCCGCCGGACCCGTCGCAGCGTTGTCGGATCGAGCACCGTCTGGCCTGTTCGGGGCAGCGGTTGCCGGATCTCTGGCCCTGGTTGTCGGCGTTGCGGCAGGAGAACCGGCGGCGGGCGGAACGGCTTGCGGCCGGCGAACCGGCTCAGGTTCCGGCGGAGATGGAACTGCCTGACGCAGGCTGAACGAGCGACCCGAACCGCCTGCGTCTTGCGTCTCGCGGCAGTTCCCGGTTGCGGGTTCCGCTCGTCACTCCGGCGGCGTGGGCGTGTCGTGGGTGCGGTACATCGCTTGGACGTCGAGTTCCAGTTGGACCGTGGGTCCGACGACGGCTATGCCTCGGGCGAGCATCGTGCGCCAGTTGAGGGTGTAGTCCTCGCGGTGGAGTTCGGCCTTGGCGAGGGCGGCGCAGCGGAGTTCCTCGCCGTAGCCGCCGTTGACGGTGCCCAGGTAGGTCGTGTCGAGGGCGACGGAACGGCTGACGCCGTGCATCGTGAGGGTGCCCTGGAGCGTCCACTTGCTGCCGCCCCGGTAGGCGAAGCGGTGGCTGGTGAAGTCGATGTGGGGGAAGCGCTCGACGTCCAGGAAGTCGGCCGAACGCAGGTGCGTGTCACGCGTGTTGTTGCCGGTGTTGATGCTGGACGCGTCGATGCGGACGTGGACGCGGGACTCGGTGACGTCCTGGGCGACCTGCAGTCCGCCCTCGAAGCGTTCGAAGCGGCCGTGGACGTGGGCCATGCCGACGTGCTTGGCGATGAAGCGGATCGCGGTGTGCGGCGGGTCGAAGAGCCAGGTGCCGGGGACGGGGAGTTCCAGTTGGCGGGCCGAGCGCAGCCAGACGCGTGCCGGGGTCGGGCCGGCGTCCGGGACGATCTCCACGGACTCCCGGTGGGGTTCGAGCCCCTCGGCCACGATCAGCAGGCTGTACGCGCCCGGCGGCAGGACGGCCATGAAGTAGCCGTACGGGTCGGTGGTGCCGCGGGCCGCGACCCGGTGGCTGCGGAGTTCCGTCACCGTCACCTCGGCCGCGCCCATGGGCTGGTTCACCGGGTCCAGGACCTCACGGACGAGGGCACCCGCGCCGGGCGGGACCGGAAGCGTCAGGCCCGCGGCTCCCCGGGAGGCTTGGGAGGATCGCCGCCGGAGCAGTCCGAGGGGCATGCTGTTCACCTTTCAGTTCTCTGTGTGCGTGGGTCAGGTGGGTGACGGTCGGTCCCCCGCGAACGCCGCTCGCAGTACGTCGAGGACGCCCGCCTCGGTGACCTCGCGCGGGTTGGAGTACGCCTGCCCGGCGACCTGGGACGCGGCCACCGCCAAGTCGGCTTCCTCCAAGCCGAGTTCGGCGAGGGAGCGCGGGGCGCCCAGGCGGCCGGACAGCTCCCACAGGGCGTACGGGGCGTCGTCGGTGTCCAGGGCCCGGCCGAGTGCCGCGAGGGCCTCGGGGGCCGCGGGGGCGTTGTGGGCCAGCGCGTACGGGAGGACGACCGTGTGGGTCTCGGCGTGCGGCAGGCCGAAGGTGCCGCCGAGGACGTGGCAGAGCTTGTGGTGCAGGCCCATCGTGGTCGCGCCGAGCGCGGCACCGCACAGCCAGGCGCCGTAGAGCGCGCGGCCCCGGGCGTCGAGGTCCTGCGGATCGGCCGCCAGTTCGGGCAGCGCGCGCGTCATGGCCCGGGCGCCCTCCGCCGCCGTCAGCGACACGAGCGGGGTGGCGTCCGGCGCGTAGAGGGCCTCCGCCGCGTGGGCGACCGCGTTGATGCCGCTGGTCACGGTCAGCGGCACGGGGAGGGAGAGGGTCAGTTCGGGGTCGTAGACGACGCTGCGGGGCAGGACGGACGGGTCGCGGCCGGTGCGTTTGGCGCCGTGCTCGGTCAGTCCCCAGACGGGGGTCATCTCCGAGCCCGAGTACGTCGACGGCACCGCGATCAGCGGCAGGCCGGTGCGCAGCGCGATGGCCTTGCCCAGGCCGATCGCGGAGCCGCCGCCGACGGCGACGCACCCGTCGGCCCCGGCGGCGCGCGCCACCTCGACGGCCCGTTCGGCTACTTCGACGGGCACATGCATACGGGCCTCGGTGTGCAGCCCGGCGCAGGCGTCGCCGAGGGAGTCCGCGACGGCCCGGCCCGTCTCCGCGCCTCGCGGGCCGGACACCACCAACAGCCGTCGCAGGCCGAGGCGTTCGGCCTCGCCCGGCACGGCGGTCACCGAGGCCCCGGCGCGGAGCACGACCCGCATGGGCGGGGACTCGTGGACGAACTCCCTCACACGTCCTCCCGGTCGAGCGTGTCGGGCGTGTCGGGCGTGTCGAGCGTGTCGAGCACGAGGTCGAAGCGGGCGTGCCGGAACGGGTTAGGGATGCCGAACTCCCGTGCCAGTTCCGGGTCGTCGGTCTCGGCGAAGTCCTGGACGAGGCTCTCCTTGACGGCGAACACCGCGTCCGAGTCGAGGTGGTCGCTGCCCGCCACGAAGATGTGCGTGGTGACCGTCCGGTGCCCCTCGGCCGAGCCGATGAAGTGGATGTGGGCCGGTCGGTAGGGGTGGCGGGCCGTGGCCTTCAGGAGCGCGCCGACCGGGCCGTCCGTCGGGATCGGGTACGGGCTCGGCACACAGGTGCGGAACCAGAAGCGGCCCTCGTCGTCCGTCGTGAACAGTCCGCGCCCGTTGCCGGGCGGCTGCACGTCCGGCTGCTGCACGTCGTAGAAGCCCTCGGCGTTCGCCTGCCAGACGTCGAGGACCGCGCCGGGCAGCGGGGTGCCGTCCCGGGACAGCACACGCCCGCTGATCACGCACGGTTCGCCGCCGCCGACGAGGTCGATGTCCGCGCCGAGCGCACGGGCCGGGGACTCGGTCATGTGGAAGGGACCGAGGACGGTCGACTCCGTCACGGCTCCGGCCTCGGCGCTTCGTTCGCGACTCCCGTCCGCGCCGTCCCGGTCCCCCGCACCCCGCTCGCTGTTGATCGTCTCCACGAGCATGGAGACGCCGAGCACGTCCGAGAGCAGCACGAACTCCTGCCGGGTGGCGGTGCAGGCCTGTCCGGTCGCGGTGAGGAAGGCGATGGCCCGCTCCCACTCCGCCATGGTCGGCTCGGTCTCGCGGACGAAAGCGTGCAGGTGGCGGGTGAGGGCGGCGAGCAGCTCGCGCAGCCGGGGGTCGGGCGTGCCGTCCATGCTGTCGACGACCGCTTCGGTGATCCGGGTCGTGAACGCGTCGCTCATGCCGGTGCTCGTATCGGTGCTCATGTCCGGGCATCCTTCCCGTCAGGCATGTCCGAGGATCCGTCGCAACGCCGCCGACAGCAAACGCTCCGCGTCCTCGGCTGACGCGGCGGCCGTGACGTGCCGGAAGGCCACGTACCCGTCGGGGCGGACGAGCAGGGCTCCCCCGTCGGCCATCTCGCTCAGCCGCGCCCAGTCGCCGTACGGGTCCTCGTACTGCCGGCCGGGGCCGATGACGACGGTGGTGATCGCCGGGTCCTGTGCCTCGGCCGCCCGCGTCCAGTGGTCACCGCCGATGCCGGTGATCAGGGTGAAGCGGCCCTGCCCGACGGTGTCCAGCGTGGAGAGGGTGCGGGTGCCGGAGGTGAGCCAGGCGTGCGGGAGCCTGGCGCCGGGGCGGGTGGTGGGCTGGTGGTACAGCTCGGGGTCGCGGTCGAACCCCGGGTCGGGGGTGCCGTCGGGGACGATCGCCTCCGAGGCGTACCGCTGGTTGAGGTCGACGCCGTGCGCGTTGAACTCGTACACCTTGAACGCGATGGCCTCGCGCAGCCGCGCCCGCTGCTTCTCGGCGGCCTCGGTGGCGTCCTTGCGGGCGGCGATGTTGGCCCACAGCTGCTCGGGGGTCTGCGGGGAGAGCCCGTCGAGTGCCTCGAAGACGGGCGCGGTCTCGCCGATGGACTTGTTGGCGCGGGTGACGATCTGCCGGCCGATCGGGGCGCGCTCGGCGGTGTAGGTGTCCAGCAGTCGCGGCGAGGCCGTGCCGTCGAGGACGAGCTTGAGCTTCCAGGCCAGGTTGTAGGAGTCCTGGATGGAGGTGTTGGAGCCGAGGCCGTTGGACGGCGGATGCCGGTGCGTGGCGTCGCCGGCGCAGAAGACCCGGTCGGCGGAGTACGTCTCCGCGTACATCTCGTTGACCGTCCACGCCGAGGACGACTTGACGGTCACCGGGATGTCGTCGTCGCCGATCAGCTTGCGGACGACGCTCTCGGCGTACTCGGTGGTGAGGTCGGGGGCGCCCGCGGTCACGTCGTACCCCCACACGATCAGCCACTCGTTCCAGGGGCGGACGCAGCGCACGAGGCCCGCGCCGATGCCGCCGACGGTGGCGCCCGGGGCGAGCACCCAGTACAGGGTGGACGGCCGGTGAGCGGTGTACTTCGTGAGGTCCGCGTCGAAGACGATGTTGATGCTGCCGGCCACGCCCATCTGGCCGCCCATGGGCAGACCCGCGTCCTCGGCTACCTGGGAGCGGCCGCCGTCGGCGCCGATCAGGTATTTCGCGCGGATCGTGTACGTGTCGCCGCGCAGCCGGTCCTCGACGGTGACGGTGACACCGTCGGCGTCCTGGACGAAGGACTTGTAGACGGTGCTGAAGCGCAGACGGGTGCCGCGGGCGACCGCCGCGTCGATCAGGACGGGCTCCATCAGGTGCTGCGGCATGTCGCACATACGGGTGGGGCTGGCGAGCTCGTGCGCGGCCTGCACGAGCGGGTCGTTGCCCCAGGAGCGGACCCGGCCCAGTTCCTCGCCGGCGAGGCTGGTGCAGAAGGTCGTGTCGCCCATCAGGTGCTGCGGGGTGGCCTTCGCGACGACCTCCTCCTCGACGCCGAGGTCCCGCAGGACCTCCATGGTGCGCTGGTTGGTGATGTGCGCACGGGGCGTGTCGGCGAGGCGGGCGTAGCGGGTGACGACGATGTTCGGCACGCCGTACGTGCTCAGCGCGAGCGCGGCGGAGGCGCCGGCGGGGCCACTGCCCACGATCAGTACGTCGGTCACGACATCGGGCTCGACGGTGTGCACGGGGAACGCTCCAGGGACATGAGAACAGGCACCGACCGTCGAAGATCATGGACGGGTGCGCGGGAGCGTGGGTGTCTCAATACGAGACAGTTCGGCACACGGGGCAGTTGGACGCCCGTATCGGGCTGCCCACGACACGGAGTACGGAAACGGGGCGCTTGTTGCTCATTCAACCTGTGCCGGTACGGTGAGCGGTGTCGTGACCACCACAGAGCAGCCCTCCGTCTCCGTCCGCCCCACCCTCACCTCGCTGCGCAGGGCCCGGGAGTTGTTCCTGCTGGGGCGGCAACTGCCGGACGACGTACCGGAAGAGGTCGTCGCCGCGTGGAAGCGTGCCCGGTTCTTCGGCGTACGACACGACACGCGGGACCCGGTCCCCGACCCGGCCCCGCCTGCCGTACGGCCGGAGGGGTCGGCCCTGCTGGCGGCGGCCCGGCCGGTCCTCGAACGGATCGCTCCCGCCCTCGGCGCGGAACAGGCGGCCCTCCTCCTCACCGACGAGCGGCTGCGGGTGCTGTGGGCGACCGGCGGCGGTCGGGACGACCTCTGCCGCTTCGACCTCTCCGAGCAGACGGTCGGCGTCAACAGCGCGGCCCGCGCCCTGAGCACGCGCCGACGGGCGGAGGTGCACGGGCCCGAACACTTCCTCGACCTCTGGCAGGACGTCTCCGCGGTCAGCGTGCCGGTGCTCGCCCCCGACACGGGGCGCGCCCTGGGCACGGTGACCGTGGCCTCCACGCTCTGCGCGGAGTGCGGCCCGCATCCGGGCGCCGCCCTCGCCGAGGCCGCCGCCGACGCCGTCGAGGCGGAACTCCTCGCGCGGTCGCAAGGGGCGGAACGGGTGCTGCTGGACGCGTACTTGGCTGCGGTGCGGGGTGCGGGGCGCCATGGCCGGGACGGTGAGGCGGGTCGGGAGCGCGGTGGGCGCGGGCGCCCGGAGGCGGGGCGTGCGGTCGTCGCCCTGGACGGACGCAGCCGACTGGTCAGCGAGGCCGCGGGGCGGCTGTTGTCACCGGAGGGGCTGGAGGCGCTGGAGCGCGGCGCGGTCGCCGCGGTGGGAGGGGCGGCCTTCGCGGCCGTGCCGTTGCCGTCGTCGGTCCCGTCCCCTGCGGCGACCTCCTCCTACTACGTGCCGTTGCCGGAGGGGTCGAAGTGTCGGGCGACCCTCACCCCGGTGACGCATCTGGGCTCGGTGATCGGTGTGGTCGCCGTGTTGGAGCCGGTGGGGCGGACGGCCGCCGGGGTGGACGAGCGGGGCGGTGTCGCGGCGGACGGGCACAGTGGCGGCGGTGGCGGTGTCGACGTGGGGGTGGCCGGGCGTTCGGTGGCCTGGCGGTACGCGGTCGACCGGGCGACGGAGCTGGCGCGGTCGTCGTCGGAGCCGCTGCTGCTCGTCGGGGAACGCGGCACCGGGAAGGCGTCCCTGGCCCGGGAACTGGCCGGGGAACTGGCCGGGGAGCCGCTGCTGACGGCGGACGCTGCGGAGGGTGAGGTCCACGCGGCGTTGGACGCGTGGGCGGGTGGTCGGGCGGTCCTCGTCCGGCACGCCGAGCGTCTGACCCAGCGCGATGTGGCGGCCCTCAACTCGCTCCTCGAAGCGCCTCCCGTCGCGCCCCTGCTGGTGACGTACACCCCGGGTCCCCCGCCCGGCCCCTGCCTCCAACGGCTGCTGGACAGCCTGGCCGCGCGCTCGGTCACCCTGCCCGCGCTGCGCGAACGCCGCGAGGACATCAAGGACTTGCTCGACTCGCTCACCCCCAGGCCGGCGCCGGGGGAACCGCCGCTCACCTGGTCGCTGGACGCGCTGCGCGCTCTGGAGCAGCACCCGTGGCCCGGCAACGTCACCGAACTGGTGCACCTGGTTCGGGCGTTGACGGAGCAGCGCCGGGCGACGGGGCCGGTCCGGCGGGCCGAGCTGCCGGACCCGGTGCGGGAGGGCCCCGCCGCCCGGCAGCTCAGCCCTATGGAGCGGGCCGAGCGCGCCGCCATCCTGGACGCCCTGCACCGCCACGGCGGCAACAAGGCCCGTACGGCGGTGGCCCTGGGCATCGCCCGCGCCACGCTGTACCGGAAGCTCCGGGGCTACCGGGGCTGAACGCCCAGCGGATCGGCGGGCCGGTCGTGGGCGGAGGTCTCGTCGGCGGACGGTTGATCAGGGGTGTTGATGTCGGTGGGCTCGATGTCGGCGGGACCGATGTAGATGTCCGTGGGCTTGTTGTCGGTCGAACTGTCGTCCGTGAGGGCGTCCGTGGCAGCGTCGTCCGTGGCAGTGTCGTCCGTGGCTCCGTCGTCCGTGGGGCCGTCGTCGAGGAAGCCGCCCGACTGGTGCTGCCACAGCTTGGCGTAGGCGCCGTCGCGGGTGAGCAGTTCCTGGTGCGTGCCCTGTTCGATGATCCGGCCGTGGTCGAGGACGACGAGTTGGTCCATGCCGGCGACCGTGCTCAGCCGGTGGGCGACCACGAGCGCCGTACGGCCCTCCATGAGCCGCCACAGCGCCTCCTGCACGAGGAGTTCGCTCTCGGAGTCGAGGGCGCTGGTCGCCTCGTCGAGCAGCAGGATCGGGGCGTCGCGCAGGATCGCCCTGGCGAGCGCGACCCGCTGGCGCTGTCCGCCGGACAGTTTGATGCCGCGCTCCCCCACCAGCGTCTCGAAGCCGTCCGGCAGGGCGTCGGCGAACTCCGTGACATGGGCCGCCTCCGCCGCCCGCCGGATCTCGGCGTCACTGGCGTCCGGCCGGGCGAACGCGATGTTGTCCCGCAGGGTGCGGTGGAACATCGCCGGGTCCTGCGGCACGTACGCGATGAGGCTGCGCAGGTCGGCCTGGCGTAACCGGCTGATGTCCTGGCCGCCGATGAGGATGCGCCCGGCATCGATGTCATTCATGCGCAGCAGAAGCCGGGAGAGCGTCGTCTTGCCGCCGCCGGACCGGCCCACGAGACCGACCTTGGTCCCGCTGGGCACCGTCAGATCGAGGCCCCGGAAGAGTGGTCCGGCGCCCGCGTGGGCGAAGGTCACCTTCTCGAAGCGCACATCGGCGGGGCCGGTCCGCAGGGGCTCCGGCTCCGCCGGGTCGAGCACGGTCGGCGGGTGGCGCAGCAGGTCGGTGAATTGCGCGGCCTCCGTCATCGCGCTCTCCATGCGACGGTAGATCTGGTTGAACTCGAACATGATCCGCGTCGCGTTGGTGTAGTAGGTGAAGGCGACGACGACCGCCTCGACGCCGTTCCCGCTCGCGCCGAGGGCGATGGCGAGCACCAGGCCCAGCACGTTGGTCAGCACGGACAGCGGGGCGACCAGGGTGTCGATGCGGAGGTTGCCGTAGTCCCACGACCGCAGGGAGAGCCGGCGGGACTCGGCGACCCGGGACCGGTGTTCCGCTGCCTCCCGCTCCTCGGCTGCGAAGGCGCGGACCGTGTCCATGTTCATCAGACTGTCGGCGACATGGCCGGACACCCGGGCGATGGCCTCTTCGCGCAGGCCCACGAGTGCCTGGCGGCGGCGGATGAGGGGCACCACGCAGACCGCGGTCAGCGCGATCATCACCAGGAGCCCGACGACGAGCAGCGGTTCGTACCGCCACAGGACGACGGCCCCGAACAGCAGCGGAACGAAGTTGCCGAGGACCGAGAAGGTCAGGGTGTCGACGAACTGCTCGAAGCGGGACGCGAAGCTCAGGACCCGCTTGGTCAGCGAACCGGCGAAGTTGTCGTGGAAGAACGTGGCGTCCTTGGCGAACAGTTCGTCCATGCCGATGACGTACAGGCGCTCGATGCCGAGGGCGTCGAGACGGTTCAGACAGTGCAGACCGAGGCGCCAGAGCGTCTCGGCGAACAGCAGGACGCCCGCGAAGCCGAGGATGTAGGGCAGCGTCGAGCCGACGGTGACGTCGGGGTCGTCGGCGATACGGCCGACGAGTTTCGCGACGACCAGCGGTGCGACGTAGTAGATACCGATGTTGCCGACGGCCGGCAGGAGCATGCCGGGGACGGCCAGCAGCCGCAGCCGGGCCAGTTCCCGTCCGTAATAGCGAAGTGCGAGGAGGACCGGGCCCTTGCCCGGCATTGCTGTGCGTGATTCAGGTGATCCCATCCCGCCCCTGTGTGTCGTGTGGCGGTCCGCCACGAGCCTCTTGGGGGAATGCCCTGCCTGAACGGCGGCGCCATACGCGTACAAACAGGGCAGGAACCGAAGTCTCCCGTGCCGGGACGCACGAGGTCCAAGCCTTTTCCCCTGTCGGCGACAGGCCGCACGCGGGTGCGATTCAATCCGGCCATTCCGTTCGCGGCGGCAAAACGAGCAGCGGGCCCGCCGTATTCGGCGGACCCGCTGGCCCTGCACCGTCGGGACGACAGGATTTGAACCTGCGACCCCTTGACCCCCAGTCAAGTGCGCTACCAAGCTGCGCCACGTCCCGGTGCGCTGTCCGCGGTGGAACCGCGTGATCGCGCAGAGAGAACTTTACCGTACGTCGGCCGGTGCCCTGCGGCCGGTGAGGGGCGAGGGACAATCGAGGCATGGACGCGACATCGGACGGCGGGACGGCACGGCGGCGGGACCGGGACACGGAGGGGCGCGCGCGGAACGCTCGGCCGCGTGACGGGCTGGGGCGGCCGTTGCCGTACGGGGCGGACGGTGTGGAGCGGCAGCCGGAGGGCGTCGTACGGGGGCCGGAGGAGACCGTCGCGGAGGCGCAGGCGCTGCTGGACGCGGGGAAGCCGTTCCACGCGCACGAGGTCTTCGAGGACGCGTGGAAGTCGGGGCCGGAGGAGGAGCGCGCCCTGTGGCGGGGGCTGGCCCAGCTCGCCGTCGGGCTCACGCACTCGGCGCGCGGCAACGTCACGGGCGGTGCCCGGCTGCTGCGGCGCGGCGCCGACGCGGTCGAGGAGTGGGCGGTGACCGAGGGCCGGGCGCGGCCGTACGGCATCGACCTGACGCATGTCGCGACCTGGGCCCGCGAGCTGGCCGGGGTCGTGGAGGGTGAGGCGCGTCCGGTGGACGCGGGGAGCTGGGCGCCGCGTCTGGGAGGGGACGGGCCCCGGTAGCAGCCCCGTGGCTGGTGGCGGCCGGCGGCTGTCGGGTCCAGGCTGTCGGCTGTCGGCCGGCCGTCTCCCGAAGGTGCCGCCCCGGTGGTGCAAGGGCTGGGTCATGGACACGTATCTGCTGCGCAGGCACAGCGAGGTGCCGGCGAGGGCTTCGCGCGGTCTCCTGCCGGGGATTCGCAGCGGCTGCTGGAGGCGGCCTTGGGGAGGATCATCGGCCGTACCGAGCAGGACACCGCGCGCCGGGTCGTCACCGCGTCCGACACCCGGCTGGACATCGCGGGCGCCTGGGCCGTCATGCGGGTCGAGCTGTTCACCCGGATGGTCGGCCATGGGAGCCTGACGCTGATCGCGGCGCGTCTCCGTATGCCGCCCGAGGTCCTGGTGCCGGTCTTCGACCGCATGGTGGAGGAGGGGTACCTCACGCATGACGGCACGCTGTTCTCCCACACGGAGGGGCGGCTTGAGGAGGACCACGGCCGTCCCGTCGAGGGGGACCCGCGCGCCGCCGTCGACACCATCGCCAAGCGGCTGCTGAGGGAGGACCTCACACACGGTCGGCCGGCCCGGGAACGGGAGTCGGTCCCGTCCGGCGCGACGGCGACCACCGGCGATCACCGGCCGACCGCCGGTCGGCTGCCGGTCGGCTGCCGGTCACCCACCTCCGACGTATCGTCCCGGTATGGCCGAGAAACGTGCTGTTCTGGTCGACATCGACGGTGTGCTCACCGTCTCCTGGAAGCCGCTGCCGGGTGCGGTCGGGGCGTTGCGGGAGATCCGCGGGGCCGGGCTGGGGGTCGCGCTGGTGACCAACACGACGTCCCGGACGCGGGCGTCGATCGCCGGGGTCCTGACCGGCGCCGGGTTCCCCGTGACGGCCGACGACATCCTGACCGCGCCGACCGTGACCGCCGCGTATCTCGCCCGGCACTGTCCGGGGGCGCGCTGTGCGCTGCTGAACAGCGGCGACGACATCCGGGAGGACCTCACCGGGGTACGGCTGACCGGCGACGACGACATGGGCTCGGACATGGACCCGGACGTTGACGTTGACGTTGACGTGGACGTGGACGTGGACGTGGTGATCGTCGGCGGGGCGGGGCCCGGTTTCGACTACGCGGCGCTCAACCGGGCCTTCGGGCAGCTGCAGCACGGGGCCCGGCTGGTCGCGATGCACCGCAATCTGTACTGGCGGACGGACGAGGGGCTCCAACTGGACTCGGGTGCGTTCCTCGTCGGGTTGGAGCGGGCGGCGCGCAGGGAGGCCGAGATCACGGGCAAGCCGTCCGCCGCGTTCTTCGAGGCGGCGCTGGCGCACCTCGGCGTCGCGGCCGGGGACGCGCTGATGGTCGGGGACGACATCGAGTCGGACGTACTGGCGGCGCAGCGGGCCGGCATCACCGGTGTGCTCGTCAGGACCGGGAAGTACCTGCCGGAGACCCATCGCGCCGCGAGCGGCAGCCCCGACCACGTGGTGGACTCGTTCGCGGATCTGCCCGCGCTGCTGGGGCTCGGCGAGGGGGCGTCGTCAGCGCAGCAGTAGCTGGAGGCCGCCGAGGACCGTCGCCGC
>NZ_LIRK01000007.1 GCF_001419765.1 Streptomyces torulosus | reverse complement strand
CGCGATCGCCGCGGGTGGCAATATCGGTACCGCTTCGACGGGCGGCTCGACACCCCCCGCCGCCCCGCCCCAGACCCAGCCCACCCCGCCGCCCTCCGGCGCGCCCGGTCCCGGCGGCAGTGTGGTGGCCTCGGGACCGAGCTCCATCGCGGCGGGCGGCGACATCGGCTCGGCGTCGACGGGGAGCTGATGGACATCGAGGCGTCGGGGGAGCGGGCCGTCGCGGCCGGAGGGTCGATCGGCATGGTGGTCACCGGGGACACCTTCTTGCGCGTCGAACGGATGACGGCCCAGCTGCCCGCCGAGACGTACGAGCTTCCCGCGTGTACGACGCCGCTGGTCAACCTGCCGGACACACCGGACGTGTTCGTGGGCCGCGATTCCGAACTCGACGCCTTGGACGTGGCGTTCGAGGGCACCGATCGTGTCGTGGTCCACGCCGTGCATGGCCTGGGCGGCATCGGCAAGTCCACGCTGGCCGCGCACTGGGCCGCCGGTCGCACGGACACCTACAACCCGGTCTGGTGGATCAGCGCGGAGACCCCTGCTGATCTGGACGCCGGCCTCGCCGATCTCGCGGTCGCCTTCCGGCCGGCCCTGCGCGACCAACTGTCCCGCAGAGCGCTCCGCGATCTCGCCGTGCAGTGGCTGTGCACGCATGACGGCTGGCTGCTGATCCTGGACAACGTCGCCGACCCGGCCGATGTGAGGGCGCTGCTCGGGAGGGCCACGCGAGGACATTTCCTGGTCACGACCCGGCGAGCGCAAGGCTGGCGGGGAATCGCGGAGACACTGCCTCTGGACGTTCTCTCCCTGCCGAAGGCGGTGGAACTCTTCGCCGCTGTCCACGGCCGACCGGCCGGCCGCACGGACGACGACGGCGCGGATCTCGACGACATCGGCGAACTCTGCCGTGACCTCGGATGCCTCCCGCTGGCAGTCGGACAGGCAGCGGCGTACTGCCGGGAGGCGGCGATCACGCCCGCGCGGTATCGGCGGCAACTGGACGAGTATCCGGAACAGTTGCTGGCCCAGGCGCCCGAAGGCGGACACGCCGTCGCCCGCGTCTGGCGCGTGACGCTGGACCGGCTGGTGGACACCCCGCTGGCCGGGGAGATCCTCCGGGTGATCGCATGGTGGGCACCCGACGGCATCCACCGGTCGTATCTGGATCCGCTCGGCAGCCCGCCCGAGGTGACGGAGGCGCTTCGCAGGCTGGCCGCCCACAGCATGATCACGCTGCACGGGGACGAGATCTCCGTCCACCGGCTCGTCCAGGCGGTCGCCCGCGCCGCTGACCCGGGGGACCCTCACCGGCTGCCGGAGTCCGTGGCCGCTGCGCGCGAATCGGCGGCGACGTTGCTGAACGGACCGACGGGACCGACGGAGGACAGCGCGCGAGCCATGCAGACGCGCTGGTACTCCCATGCGGAGGCGTTCCTGGGGCATGGCGAACCCGATACGGAACAGAGCGTGCTGCTGTTCGTCACGGTCGTACGGTGGCGTTGCGTCTTCCACGAGGAAGGAGGCGTCGACGCGCTGTGGCGTGCGCTGGGAGTCGCCCAGCGGGTCTGCGGACGCGGCCATACGACGACCATGCTGGCCAGGGAGAACGTGGCTGAGGAGTACCTCGAGGAAGGCGCATGGGTACAGGCTCAACTGCTTCTGATGGAAAACATGCGTACGGCGTACTGGAGGTTCGGACGCAAACACCCGGCACGGATCATGGCGTACGCGCGACTGGCCGGACCGGTGCTGAAGAAGGGCAACATCTTGTCCGCGCTGGGCATACTGGACCGTTCGCTGCGCAAGGCCGAACGGGCGCTGGGCCCCGACCACGACGTCACCGTGCGGATCGGGATCATGCTGGCCGAGACCGCGATGCATCTGGGCCAGATCTTTCCCCGTCGATACGCTCCGCGTGCCATTTCCCAGGTAGAACTGTTGCGCTCCCGGGTGGACATCGCGAGTGACGCCGCACTGCTGCTCACGTCCAACCTCATGAACCTTCACGCCATCACCGGAGACCACGAGCGGGCTGTGCGCACAACGGTCGACTTCGCCGACGAACTGGCCGGGAGCCACGGCGAACGGCATGTGTCGACGCTGTACGCCCGAGCTGAGCAGCTGACAACGCTGGTGACGTACGGTGAGACCGACCGCGCCCGCGCGGTACTCGATCCGTTGCGCGCGGACTGGGAGGAAGCGGTCGGGGACACCCGGTTACCGGCGTCCTTGCGCGAGGCGATGACGCAGATGCTGAGGACGCTCTTGCCCCTGCGCACGGACTGAGAGCCGACAGGCCGTCGGGCGGAGAACCCGAGGGTCGAAGGGGGCGGACCGCCAGCGGGCTGACGGCCGTCGGAGGTTGTTGCGTCGCAGGCGGACGTTCTCGATTACGGCTCGCTTCAGCGGATCGCAACCGTTCCCTTCCCGGTAGCGTGTCCACCGGCCTTGCAAGCCGTACCGATGCCTCGCCCTCCCCGCCAAGGAACCGGAGTCACCGACGTGACCGTCCTCCTGCTCCTTCTCATCGCCGTGGCTCTGACGGCCGCCGTGCTGGGCCCCCGTGCGCTGCTCCGGGCCGGGTGGCCGGAGCGGGAACCCGTGGTCGCGCTGTGGGCGTGGCAGTGCCTCGTCGCGGCGGCGCTGCTCAGTTGCCTCGCGGCGCTGGTGCTGGGCGCGGCGGCCGGGTTCGAGACGGTCAGGACGCATGCCTTCGCGCCCGCGCCGCCGGCCGTGACCGCCGCGTACGACCTCACGGCCGCGCCGCCCTGGACGGCCGTCCTGACGCTGCTGCTGGCCTGCGGGGCCGCGTGGAGCGGGGCAATGCTCGCCCGGGAGGTCGTCGAGGCCCGGCGCCGCCGCCTCCTGCGCCGCGCCCATCTGCGTGAGCGCGCCCCCGACCTGCCGGCCGGCCTGCCCGACGCGCAGGGTCCCCTGCTGGTGCTGGAGGACGAGTACCCGGACGCCTGGCTGATGCCCGGCGCCCCTCCCCAACTGGTCTTCACCACCGGCGCGTTGGGCAAGCTCACCGACCGTCAGCTGGACGCCGTGCTCGCCCATGAACTCGGCCACGCCCGCGCCCGCCACGACTGGCTGCTCCACCTCTCCACGGCCCTCGCGACCGGCTTCCCGCGCGTCCCGCTCTTCGCGCACTTCGCCGACCAGACCCACCGTCTCGTGGAACTCGCCGCCGACGACACGGCGTCCCGCCGCTGCGGCCACCTCACCACCGCGCTCGCGCTGATCGAACTGAACCAGCACCGGGGCGTGTTGAGCTGCGCCAGCACCCGTCGGCTGCTCGGCGACCGCGTCGAGCGGCTCCTGTCGCCGCCGCCCCGCCTGGACCGGACCCGACGCGCGGCGACCACGACCGCCGCCGCGCTCCTCGCCCTCCTCCCGCTCCTCATCGCCTTCGCACCGGCGCTGGGGACGCTCTAGGGGTGTCGTCGAAGTCCCGCCTGGGCCCGTCGGGGGTCGCGGAACGGGCGGGGAGTTCGACGACAGCCTCCAGGCCGAGCGCTCCTGCAGGGAGCCCATCAGGCCGAGCGCTCCCGCAGGAAGCCCCTCAAGCCGCGTGCTCCCGCAGGAAGTCCATCAGTACGGCGGTGAGTTCGGCGGGGTTGTCCTCCTGGACGAGGTGTCCCGCGCTCGTGATCGGCTCGAAGCGCGCACCCGGGATGCGGGCGGCCAGCTCGCGCCCCTTCGCCAGGGGGATCCAGCCGTCGTCCTCGCCCCAGCACACCAGCACCGGGATGTCGATCTCCCCGTACCGGTCCTGGATCTCGTCGGTGTGGGCCTGGTCCGCCTGGGCGATCTGCCGGTAGAAGGCGGGCTGCCCGTGTTCGCCGAGCCACGGTTCGACGAGCCGGTCGATGACCGCCGGGTGCAGTCCGGGGCCGCCGACGGAACTCACGTACTCCCGCACGAGGGCCCGGTGCAGCGCGGAAGGCAGCTGTTCGAAGACGTCGGCGTGCCGGCCGAGCAGCCGGAAAGAGGGGGAACCCCACGGCGCGAGCGCCACGGGGTCGACGAGGGCCAGCGCGCGGTAGCGGGCCCCGTGCAGCAGATGGGCCCGCAGGGAGACCGCCCCGCCGAAGTCATGGGCGACCACCGAGGGTTCGCGAAGCTCCCACCGCGTCAGCAGCTCGGCGAGGACACGTCCCTGGGCGGCCAGGGAGACGTCCTGACCGGTGTGCATGTCCGACTCCCCGTACCCGGGCATGTCCCACACGAACACCTGGTAACGGCCGGTGCCCGCCAGCGCCTGGGCGATGCCGCGCCAGACGTAGGAGGAGAAGGGGGTGCCGTGACAGAGCACGACCGGGTCCTGCCCGTCCTCCCCGACCCTGCCCCACCGCACGTCCCCCGACGTACTCCGGAAAGTCTCAGTCAGCAGCACTTCGCTCATGGCTGTCTGCTTACCCCGGTGAACGCCGCCGTCACTGCGACGAGCGGCAACTCCAGTGCGGCACAAGGGCTTTCAGACGTCCGGACCCCGTACCGAGGGTGACCGGGGCGTCGCGGTGCGTGCTTTGTACGATCCCTGTCCCACCGCTGTATCTCCGTTGCACGGACCCTAACCGGCTCCACGCGAATCTGGAGTCACTTCCACCGCACACGAGGCGGAGGCAGGAGAACCCCACATTCGCACAGGAGTTAACGATGACCCGCAAGAACCGCATACGCGCCGCCATCGTCACCGCCACCGCTCTCGTCACCGTCGGCACGGTGACCGCCGGCGTCAGCATGGCCGGTGGCGAGTCCGCCCCGAAGAAGTCCTCCAAGATGGAGATCGCGGCGCTCTTCGACGGCTGGAACAAGTCGCTGCAGACCGGGGACCCGAAGAAGGTGGCCGACCGCTACGCGAAGGACGCGGTTCTGCTGCCGACCGTCTCCAACAAGGTCCGCACGGACCGCGCCGGAATCGTCGACTACTTCCACCACTTCCTGGAGAACAAGCCCAAGGGCAAGAAGGTCCAGACGATCATCAACGTCCTGGACGGCAACTCCGCGATCGACGCCGGTGTCTACCAGTTCACGCTCACCGACCCGAAGACCGGCGACAAGCGCGTGGTCAAGGCCCGCTACACGTACGAGTACGAGAAGCGCAACGGCGTCTGGAAGATCGTGAACCACCACTCGTCGGCGATGCCCGAGGGCTGATCACCGGCACCCGTACCGGTGGCTGAGCCACACCCCCCGGCTCAGCCACCCTCTGGCCCGGCCGCCTCCGGTTCAGCCTCCCTCTGGCCCGGCCGCCTCCGGTTCTACCGCCCTGTGGTTTGCCGCCCTTCGGTTCAGCCGCCTCCGTGTCGCGCCGCCCGCAGGGTGAGGGCGACGCACAGGCCGCCGCCGGGCGCGTCCTTGAGGATCACGGTTCCGCCGTCGTCGGTGACGAGTTGCTTGACGACGGCGAGACCGAGGCCCGAACCGGACTTGCCGGTGAGGCCCTGACCGCGCCAGAAGCGGTCGAAGGCACGGGACTTCTCGGCGTCCGACATACCGGGCCCCTCGTCCAGCACCGACAGCACCACCTCGTCGCCCCGGCCCTCCACCCGCACGGTGATGGTCGCACCGTCGGGTGAGACCTCCAGGGCGTTCGACAGCACGTTGTCCAGGACCTGGTCCAGATGACCGGGACTGGCCAGCACGAGCGGCCGGCCGTCGGCACTCCCCCTGAGCGTGATGGTGACTCCGCGCTCGTCGGCGGCCGGTCTCCACACATCCAGGCGCTCCTGGATGACGTCCCGCAGGGACAGCGGTTCCGCCGCCGTCACCTTCGCCTCGGCGCGGGCCAGCACCAGCAGCCCGCTGACCAGCCGGCTCATCCGGACCACCTCGGCGGTCGCCTGCTCCACGTCCTCCCGTACGAACTCGTCGTCCACGCCGTCCGCGATGTTGTCCAGCGACAGGCGCAATGCCGTCAGGGGGGTGCGGAGTTGATGGGAGGCGTCGGCCACGAAGATGCGCTGCGAGGCGATGAGCGTGTCGAGGCGCTCGCTCGCCTGGTTGAGGGTGCGCGCGAGGGTCTGTGTCTCCTGCGGGCCGGTGATCGCGGAACGCGCCTTCAGGTCGCCGTCGCTCATCTTGCTCGCCATCTCGTTGAGCTGGCGCAGGGGGGCGGTCAGCCGCCGCGCGGCGAACACGCCGATGCCCGCGGCGGCCAGCAGGACGAGTACGGCCAGGCCCGCCCGGAAACCCCAGATCTGCCAGAGCCGGTCGGTGAGGTGGTCGGTGGAGAACTTGATCCGGACGGCGCCGACGACATCGGCTGTCTGCTTCTTCCCCGCCGCCCGCGTCCCGTCCGTCGCGTCGCCGTCCGCGGGACGGGCGAAGGCGGGCACGGTGACCACCAGGTTCTTGCCCCAGATGAAGTCGGAGCCCCAGTCGACGGTCTCCTCGCCCCGCTCCAGGGCCCGGGTCAGCGCCGCGTCCGGTGTGGGCCGCCGCAGCGTCTCCCGTACGCACCGGTCCGTGGCCGAGACCTCGACCTTCTCCTTCTTCGGGTAGGCCCCGGCCATCTTCGCCAGTGCCTCGCAGGAGGCGACGTCACCGGCGCCGAGGAGCCGGGCCATCGTCCTGGCCTCGCGGGTGATGGACTCCCTGGTGTCGCCCCGCAACTGGTTGGTGAGCGTGAACGCCACCGGCACCGTGAACAGGGCGATCGCCACCGCCACGAGGAGCACATAGCTGCGGATGAGCTGGCGGATCATGACGCGCCGCTGCTCCCGCTCGCGCCGCCGAGCGTCCCGCTGCCCCCGCTCGCGCTCCCCGAGACGCCGTCGCTTCCGCTCGCGGTCCCGGACGTGGCGATGCTCCCGCCCGTGCCGCCGGGGGTGCCGTTGCTTCCACCCGCGCCGCCGGAGGCACCGGTGTTCTCGTCGGTGCCGTTCACGATGAGCCGGAAGCCCACCCCGCGCACCGCCTCGATGGTGATCGCCCCCGCGAGCTTGCGTCGCAGTGCCGCCACATGCACGTCGAGCGTCTTCGTCGGGCCGAACCAGTTCGCGTCCCAGACGGCCTCCATGATCTGCTCGCGCGACATCAGCGCGCCCGGCTCCTCGGTGAGGAACGCCAGCAGGTCGTACTCCTTGGGGGCCAGCCCCACCTCCGCGCCGTCCAGGTGCACCCGCGCGGCCTTGCGGTCGATGGTGAGCCGGGAGCCGTACCGGTCGGGCCCGGCCGGGGGCGCGTCCGCGGGGCGCGGCTGCACCCGGCGCATCACCGCCCTTATCCGGGCGATGACCTCGCGCACCCCGAACGGCTTGGAGACATAGTCGTCGGCGCCGAGTTCGAGTCCCACCACCCGGTCCGTCTCGTCGCTGCGGGCGCTGATCACGATGATCGGCACGGCACTGCGGGCCCGCAGCGCCTTGCAGACGTCCAGCCCGTCGGTGTCGGGCAGCCCCAGATCGAGGAGCACCACGTCGTACGGGCCGTCGTACGTCAGCGCCGCCCCGCCCGTGGACACCCACTCCACCTCGAAGCCGTATCGCTGCAAGCCACGCCGGAGCGACTCGGCCACCGGCTCGTCGTCTTCCACCAGAAGTACGCGCACAGGCGAACCATAATCGTTGAACTTTAAGACGGTCGGTCGGCGAGCCCCCGGTTCCGGCGGGGCGGGCACCGACAGGGAGGGGTGCGCTCATGGTGGAGGCGTCGGGGGAGCGGGCCGTCGGGCTCGGCGGGAGCGCGCGCAATGTGGCCACGGGCGACGGCGCCACCCAGATCGACGTGCAGATCGAGCAGGCGACCGTCCTGCCCGCCGAAGCGTTCGCACCGGTCGGGGAGGTGATCGAGCGGTTGGTCCGAGTGCCGTCCCGGACAGGGCTGTTCGTGGGCCGGGAGCGGGAACTGGGGCTGCTGGACGAGGCGGTCGGCGCGCCCGGACGCCCGGCCGTGGTCGCCGTCCACGGACTCGGCGGCATCGGCAAGTCCACCCTGGTCGCCCAGTGGGTGCGGAGGAACGCGGCCGACGCCAACCCGGTGTGGTGGATCACCGCCGACAGCCCCGCCGCGATCGACACCGGCCTGACCGAACTCGCCATGGCCATGGAACCCGCACTGGCCGACGCCCTGCCGCCGCACGTCCTGCGGGAGCGGGCCCTGCGATGGCTGGCCACCCATGACGGATGGCTGCTCGTCCTCGACAACGTGAGCGAGCCGGCCGACGTCGAGGCCCTCCTGGAACGGGCGCCGAACGGCCGCTTCCTCATCACCAGCCGCCGGGCGACCGGCTGGCACGGGGCGGCCACCGGCGTGGACGTCGACGTCCTCGACGCGGCGCACGCGGTCGAACTGTTCGAGCGTGTCTGTCCGGCGGGCGGCGCGCGCGTACCCGAACTCGTCGCCGAACTGGGCAACCTTCCCCTCGCCGTGGAGCAGGCGGCGGCCTTCTGCCGCGAGTCGGCCACCACGGCCGAGCGGTACCTGGACCTGCTCGCCGCGTACCCGGCGGACATGTTCGCGGTGTCCGCCGAGGGCGGGGACCCGCAGCGGACCGTGGCCCGGGTCTGGCGTGTGACGCTCGACCGGTTGGAGGAGGGCGACCTCACGGCGGTCGTGCTGCTGTCGGTGCTCGCCTGGTACGCGCCGGACGCGATCCCGCGCGGCATGCTGGAGGCATCGGCGCAGCCGCTGGTCCTTGCCAGGGGCCTCGGGCGGCTCGCCGCGCACAGCATGATCTCGCTGCACGGCGACACCGTCTCCGTCCACCGGCTGGTGCAGGCCGTCGTCCGCACGCCCACCGGGACGGAACAGGCCGAGGCCGAGTTCATCGCCCTCACCCGGAACCAGGCGATCCGTCTGCTGCACGCCGCGCTCCCCGCCGACCACGAGGACGTCGGTGCCCTGCCCGTCTGGCGCGCGCTGCTGCCCCACGTCCAGGCGGTGATCGGCCATGTGCCCCCGGAGGACGACACCGACGAACTCGGCCGGATGGCGAACGAGGCGGGGATGTTCCTCTTCGGGCAGAAGGACGTCCGGGAAGCCGTCCGCCTGCTGGAGCGCGCCCACGGTGTCGCCGTGCGGTTCCTGGGGCCCGAGCACCACAGCGCGCTCGTGGTGGCGAGCAACCTGGCCCTGGCGTACGCCGAGGCCGGCGACACCGGCCCTTCCCTCGATCTGATGCGGTGGGTCCGCGAGGTCGGCGAGCGGGTGCTGGGCGCGAACACCCCCGAGTACGCGGTGCTCCTCGGCAATCTGGGGTCGGTGCACTACGCGGCCGACGACCTGGACACGGCGAGCGAGCTGCACGCCCGGGCGGTGGAGATCCTGCGCACCACGGTCGGCCGCGACGACCCCCGCACCTTCCGTGCCCGCGGCAACCTGCTGAACGACCTGATCACCGCCGGGGAGGGGGCGCTGGCGGTGCCCGTGATGGAGGAGTACCTCACGGACTGTGTACGCCGTCACGGCGAGGACCATCCGGCGACGCTGAACGCCCGCAACAACCTGGCCGGGGCCTACCAGTACTCCGGGGACCTCGAACAGGCCATCGACCTGCTGCGGCGCAACGTCGCCGACCGCGAGCGCCTCCTCGGCCCGGACCACCCGCAGACGTCGCTGTCGTTGAACAACCTCGGCGGGGCGCTCCTCCGGGCCGGCCGGGCAGCCGAGGCCGTCACCGTGTACGAGCGGGCCCTGGCGGCGTACGAACGCTCCCTCGGCGCGGACCACCCCCACTGCCGGAAGGTGCGGGACAACCTGGAGGACGCGCGGCGGGCGGTTCGCGAGGGGACTGCGCCCCCCGAGTGACCTCGCCCACTTTATGACTGCGGCGTGCCCCGGGCGGGCAGGGACCACCCCGGAGCGGCCTGGCCACCGACGGTCTCCCGGCGAAGAAGCCGGGGTGAAATCCGGCGGCGGCCCGCAGGAATCCGAGGTGATCGAAGGGTGAGCGGGACATCTCACCATGCGGGAGCCCGGAGGCGGGATTCGGCCGCTCGATAGACTGAGCCGACCGCAGTACCTGTGTATGTGCGGATAAGGGACGAAACCGAGCGAGGAGCGCACGTGGGCCTTGTCGTGCAGAAGTACGGAGGCTCCTCCGTAGCCGATGCCGAGGGCATCAAGCGCGTCGCCAAGCGGATCGTGGAAGCCAAGAAGAACGGCAACCAGGTGGTTGTCGTGGTCTCCGCGATGGGCGACACGACGGACGAGCTGATCGATCTCGCCGAGCAGGTGTCTCCGATGCCTGCCGGACGTGAGTTCGACATGCTGCTGACCGCCGGAGAGCGTATCTCCATGGCCCTGCTGGCCATGGCGATCAAAAACCTGGGTCACGAGGCCCAGTCGTTCACCGGTAGCCAGGCAGGCGTCATCACCGACTCGGTCCACAACAAAGCCCGGATCATCGATGTCACGCCGGGCCGTATCCGGCAGTCCGTCGACCAGGGCAACATCGCCATCGTCGCCGGCTTCCAGGGCGTCAGCCAGGACAAGAAGGACATCACCACGCTGGGCCGCGGCGGGTCGGACACGACCGCCGTCGCGCTGGCCGCCGCGCTCGACGCCGAGGTCTGTGAGATCTACACCGACGTCGACGGTGTCTTCACCGCCGACCCTCGGGTCGTGAAGAAGGCCCGGAAGATCGACTGGATCTCCTTCGAGGACATGCTGGAGCTGGCCTCGTCCGGCTCCAAGGTGCTGCTCCACCGCTGTGTCGAGTACGCCCGCCGCTACAACATCCCGATCCACGTCCGCTCGTCCTTCAGCGGACTGCAGGGCACGTGGGTCAGCAACGAGCCAGTCGTCGGAAAGACGCAGCAGCAAGGGGAACAGAAGGTGGAGCAGGCCATCATCTCCGGTGTCGCGCACGACACCTCCGAGGCCAAGGTCACGGTCGTCGGCGTCCCGGACAAGCCGGGCGAGGCCGCCGCGATCTTCCGCGCCATCGCCGACGCCGAGATCAACATCGACATGGTGGTGCAGAACGTCTCCGCCGTGACCACCGGTCTCACGGACATCTCCTTCACCCTCCCCAAGACCGAGGGCCGCAAGGCGATCGACGCGCTGGAGAAGAACAAGGCCGGCATCGGCTTCGACTCCCTGCGCTACGACGACCAGATCGGCAAGATCTCCCTGGTCGGCGCCGGTATGAAGACCAACCCCGGCGTCACGGCCTCCTTCTTCGAGGCGCTGTCCGACGCGGGAGTGAACATCGAGCTGATCTCCACCTCCGAGATCCGCATCTCCGTCGTGACCCGTGCCGACGACGTCCCGGAGGCCGTGCGCGCCGTGCACACCGCCTTCGGACTCGACTCCGACAGTGACGAGGCCGTCGTCTACGGAGGCACCGGCCGATGACGGTCCGTTCGTACGGTCCGTACGGCGGCGGCACCGGCCGTTGATGGCCGTCGCCGCCGGGCGGACCGGCAGGCCGACGCTCGCGGTCGTGGGGGCGACCGGGGCCGTCGGCACCGTCATGCTCCAGATCCTGTCCCACCGCGCGGACATCTGGGGCGAGATCCGACTGATCGCCTCTCCCCGCTCGGCTGGCCGCAAGCTGGCCGTACGCGGGGAGGAGGTCGAGGTCCTGGCCCTCGCCGAGGAGGTCTTCGACGGGGTCGACGTCGCGCTGTTCGACGTGCCCGACGAGATCGCGGAGCGCTGGGCGCCGATCGCGGCGGCCAAGGGCGCGGTGGTGGTGGACAACTCGGGCGCCTTCCGGATGGACCCGGAGGTGCCCCTCGTCGTCCCCGAGGTCAACCCGCACGCCCTGCGCGTCCGGCCGCGCGGCATCGTCGCCAACCCCAGCTGCACCACCCTGTGCATGATCGTGGCCCTGGGCGCGCTGCACGCCGAGTACGGGCTGCGCGAGCTGGTGGCGTCCTCGTACCAGGCGGTCAGCGGCGCCGGCCGGGCCGGCGTCGACACCCTGCGTCGGCAGATCTCCCTCGTCGCCGGTACGGAACTGGGCACCAGCCCCGGTGACGTACGGCGGGCCGTCGGCGACGACACCGGGCCGTTCCCGGAGCCGGTGGCGCTGAACGTGGTGCCGTGGGCCGGGGAGGCGCGCGCGGACGGCTGGTCCTCGGAGGAGATGAAGGTCCGGGACGAGACCCGCAAGGTCCTCGGGCGGCCGACGCTGCCGGTCGCCGTGACCTGCGTACGGGTCCCCGTCGTCACCGCGCACTCCCTGACGCTCCACGCCCGCTTCGAGAGCGAGGTCACCGTCGCCAAGGCACGGGAGATCCTCGCGACCGCGCCGGGCGTGGTCCTCTTCGACGACCCCGGGGCGGGGGAGTTCCCCACCCCCGCGGACGTCGTGGGCACGGATCCCACCTGGGTCGGCCGCGTCCGCCGCGCCCTCGACGACCCCACCGCCCTCGACTTCTTCGTCTGCGGCGACAACCTCCGCAAGGGCTCCGCCCTGAACACCGTGCAGATCGCGGAACTGGTGGCGGGCGCGCGGGCCTGAGGGGCCTTGAGGGGAAGGGGGAGCGGTGCGTCCGGCGGCTTGGGGTGTGGGTCTGAGGAGCGGTCCGGCGGCTTGGGCTGTGGGCTTGAGTAGCGGTGCGTCCAGCGGCTTGAGCTGTGGGGCCTGAGCGGCGATTCGGCTGGTGGCTCGCGGGTGCGGGGGCGAGGTGGCCCATAGGCCGGGGTGCCGTGCAGCCGGTAGGCCGGGGTCCGGGTGCGGGGGGCGGCCGGAGGGCGTGGGTGCCGGGGCACCCGGAGACCTGGTTCTGTGGCGCCCATCGGGTCGGGGATTCGGCTCGGTGGGCGGCTGCGGGGCGGTCGTGGTCGGTCGCGCAGTGCCCCTCCCTTGCCTGTCCCGATGGCCCCGGCGTCCGTCCGTTGCCTGTCCCGGTGGCCCCGGCGTCCATCCGTTGTTGTCCCGGGGTGCACTGTTCCTTGGCCCCGCGTGCACCGTTCCCCGAATTCCTCGCGCCGCCACCGGCGTTGGGATAGACCGGCTGTCACGGCCTGTGGGCGCCGTCGGCTGCCGTGGGCGTTGTCGGTGGTGGCGTGTAAGTTCTTCGAGTCGGCGGTTCGTCGGACGAAGGATTTCCGGTCGGACAGCCGTGTGATTTCCGGGTTGATTCAGGCCTCCCGGTGATCGAGGATTTTGCTCCCCGTCCGCCGCAACCGCGCGGTGGACGGGGAGCGTCTTTAACGAGCGCCCTTCGGCGGGGCTGGGCGCGCACGGACTCGGGGCATAGGGGAAGAGCTGGTACGCATGAGGGCGTTCGACGCGCTGTCCGCTGTTCGGTCGGCCGTGCAAGGCGAGGCGCGGGGCGCGCGGCCATGCATATGCGCCGTACGAACAGGCGCTCGGTCTGACGCAAAAGTGATGCCTGTCGCGTACAACCCCGACGGGGGGATACGGGTCCAACAGGCGTGGCAGAGGTACTCGACTTCACCGCGGTACAGACGAGGGGCACCGCCCTTCGTCCACCCCGCCGTCCCCGCATGCCCGGTCCGCCCGGCGGCATGCCGGTGATCGCGCCCATGCCCGCGGCGCGGCCCACCCGCATCCCCAGCCAGCGCGACGGCGCGGAGGACACGACGACACTGCCGGCCTCCGGCACGACCGTCGACCATCTCACCGAGACCTACCGCGCCCACTACCGCTCGCTCCTCGGCCTCGCGGCCCTCCTCCTCGACGACACCGCCTCCTGCGAGGACGTCGTGCAGGAGGCCTTCATCCGCGTGCACTCCGCGCGCAAGCGCGTCCGCGACCCGGAGAAGACGCTCGCCTATCTGCGCCAGACGGTCGTGAACCTCTCGCGTTCCGCGCTGCGCCGCCGCATCCTCGGTCTGAAGCTGCTGTCGAAGCCGATGCCGGACATGGCGAGCGCGGAGGAGGGCGCCTACGACCAGCTGGAGCGCGACTCCCTCATCAAGGCGATGAAGGGCCTCCAGCGCCGTCAGCGCGAGGTCCTCGTGCTGCGCTACTTCGCCGACATGACCGAGGCGCAGGTCGCCGAGACCCTCGGCATATCGCTGGGCTCGGTCAAGGCGTACGGCTCCCGTGGCATCGCGGCACTGCGCGTCGCCATGGAGGCGTCGGCATGAGCGGCGACGCCAGGGGCGACGGGCACGACACGCACGACCGGCGCGAGGGGCACGACGAGCTCGGCGCCCGCAGGCGGGCCTCCTGGGGCCGCCGGGACGACGAGCGCACCGAAGGGCAAGGGCGGGACCGGCGCGTCGGGGGGCGCGGGCTCGCCGAGCACGAAGACACGCAATCGCACGCTGGGAACGGAACTGTGAATCACGGCCCCGAAGAACAAGGCCCCACCAAGGGTCAGGGTCTCGAAGGCCGCGGTCCGGACGAGCCGGCTCCGGACGACATGCGCGCCGACGACCCGACCCCGGGGGAGACGCACACCAACGACGGCACGGAATCGGACGAGACCCGCTCGGACGACGTGGCTACGGGCGATGTGGCTTCGGGCGACGTCGCCACGGGCGAGGCGGGCTCGGGTGACGCGCGCTCGGCCGACGCCGGTTCGGGCGACGCCCCCTTCGACGACCCGGCTCCGAGCGGGACGGGCTCGACGAGTCCGGGCGGTCCGAAGGGCCTGCACGGCTTGCACGACCCGCATGACCTGAACGACGCGCACGACCTGAACGATCCGCACGACCTGGGCAATCTGCGCGGCCTCAACGGCACGAAGCCGTCCGGGGCGGCGGCGGATCTCCTGTCCTTCGGCCTGTCGGAGTCGGCGCCGGGGTCTGGGTCTGGGTCGGCCGGTTCGGGTCCGAAGGGGCTGGACGGTGCCGGTCCCAAGGGCCTCGGCGGATTCGACTCCGACGAGCTGATGCTGCGGAACCTGCTGCACCACGCCGTCTCGGAGATCGAGCCGCGTGACGGCACCCTGGACCACCTGCGGCGGGCCGTACCGGCCCGGCGGGCGCGCAAGCGTCAGGCCGTCGTCGGGATGGCGGCCGCCGCGCTGTTCATCGGCACGGCGATCCCCGCCCTCGTGCACGTCTCCAACTCCACCGGCTCCGACGCCAACCCGTCGGTCGTCGGGCATGGCTCGGCGACCCACGGCAGCGAGGGCCAGTCCAAGGGGCAGACCGGCGGCAGCGGTTCGTCGGGCGGCACCTCCGGCGGCTCCAAGGACACCGGCAAGGGCAGCGACAAGGGCAAGGGCGACAAGGGCAAGGGATCGTCCGCCGGCGTGCCCGGCGGCACCGAGGCGACGCCCACCACCGCGAGCGCGGCCCTGTGCACGTCCGCGCAGCTCAGCGGCGCCGCCAGCGTCGGCTCCCCGGACTCCGGCGGCGCCGTCTACGGCAGCTTCCGGGTGTCCAACGTCTCCGGCTCCAGCTGTACGGTCGCCGGCGCGGGCGGGGTGAGCACGTCACCGCAGGGTGCCGCGGACGCCGCCAGGATCACCGTGGCGAACCATGTCTCGGGCGACGCGGCCACCGGGCTGCCCGACCCGTCGCTGTCCCTGTCCCAGGTGGTGCTGGAGCCGGGGGCCGCGTACGAGGTGCGGTTCGCCTGGGTGCCCTCCGAGCCCTGTCCCACCACGAGCGGCGGCACCACCGACGGCGGCACCGGCGGTACGGATCCGACCCCGGACCCGACGCCCACCGAGGAGGACCCGGGGGCCACCGCCGACGGCGGCAGCTCGATGTCCACCCAGCTCGTCAGGGAGGACGGCGAGGCCGACGGCAGCGTCGTCATCTCCCACACGGCGGAGGGCGGCGTCGCCACGTACTCCACAGGCGTCGGCAACGCCTGCGCGGGCACCGTCTACCGGACGGGCCTCCTGACGGCGTCCTGACCGCCACCGGCCGCCCTGTGCGGGCCCGCCCCCGGCGGCACCCGCACCGCCGCGGTGGGGGTGGAGTCGGCCCGTCACCCCGCCCTGCCCGCCCTTCACTTCCTGGGCGGGCCCGGTGTCACTGGGCGGGTTCCGCTTCGCGGGAGGGGTCCCGCTCCTCGCCGGAACGGCCTGCCTCCGCCTCCCGGCCGTCCGCGGAACCACCGCCGCCCGCGGAACCACCGCCGTCCCTCGACGCACCCTGCTTCGGGTCCGCCGAGCCGTCCCCCTCCGGGACCAGCCCCAGCTGTTCGTCCCGGATGAACTCGATCTCGCGGCGCAGCAGCCGGAACCACATGAAGACGACGAAGCCGGCGAAGACGAACCACTCGCCGGTGTAGCCGAGGTTCTGGAACGCCTTGAGGTCGAGCCCGCTGTCCTGCGGCGCCGTCGCCGGCACGGCCTTCATCCCCGCGTCGCCCTCGTCGAGGGTGACCCACGCGTCGTACAGGTCGTCCGGCACCAGGTTCACCAGCGTCGCCGCGCTGATCGCCCCCGTCTGGCCGGCGGGGAGACCGCCCTGCACGGGCACACCGTTGGAGCCGGGCGTCTCGGACGCCTGGAGCGAGCCCGTCACGGTGACCTCGCCGGTGGGCGCGGCCGGCGCCCGGTCCGGGTCCGCGGTGCCGGGCAGCCAGCCCCGTACGACCGGCAGCGACTTGCCCCCGTCGGTGCGCAGCAGCGTCAGGACGTAGAACCCGTCCTTGCCGTCCAGCTCGCGGTGGGGAACCAGGAGCTGCTCGCCGTACCGTCCGGTCGCGGTGACCAGTTCGCCGGAGGTCTCCTTGTCGACCGGCAGCAGCTGGTCCAGCGGGCGGGCCGGGGCCCGGTCCGCGGGGTCGACGCGCTCGGTCGCCGTGCGGTGGTCCTGCATGCGGTCCTCGAACCGGCTCAGCTGCCACGACCCCATGAACACGCAGAAGGGGATGGCGAGCAGCACGAAGACGTTGATCCCCCACCATCGGGGCGTCAGCAGGAACCGGTACACGCCTTCCACCGTACGGTGCCCGCACCGCCCGCCCGGCTGCGGGGTCGGCCGGGTCGGCCACGCGGCCGGGCGGTTCAGTACCGCTCGACGAGGTGCTCCCGGCCCGCCGGCGGCTCGTACGGCTCGGGCCAGAAGTCGGTGACGGAGGTGATCCGGCCGTGCGTGGCCCCCGTGAAGAAGGAGACCGCGTCCATCTGCTCCAGTCCCACCGTCACATGTATCCAGCTGACGACCTGCCCCGGCTCGGCGACGATCCGCTCGACGCGGGCGTGCCAGTCCGCCGGATAGTCGCGGTTGAACCGCACATACCGCTCCCGGCCCCGGATCCGCTCCCTCGTCTGCGGCAGCTCGTAGACCACGTCCTCGGCCAGGGTGTCGGCGAACGCGTCCCAGTCGCGGGCCTCCGCACTGGCCCAGTACGTCTCGACGGTCCCCCGCAGCACGCCCGCCGGGGTGTCCACCGTCGGCACACCGCTCGTCGAGGTCGTCGGCACATCGCTCGTTGAGGTCATGCGGCGAGTCTGCACCCGGCCACTGACAATCGGTCCGCGCCGCCCGGACACCCGGTCGCGACCCGCCTGCGCGGTCGCCCTGTGCCACCCGGTCGTAGTCCCGACCGCAGCCGGGCTCGACCTGCGCGTTCACCGGTTGTCCACAGGCGCGGGGGTGGCGCCGGGCGGAAGTTTTCCACAGGCTGGGGGCCTCGGCGACGCAATGTCCGACGGGCGGGGCAATATGGGGCCATGACTGAGAGCAACGGGTCCACCCCGCAGCAGCAGAGCGGGTCAATGCCCGACTGGGAGAAGAGGTTCCGGGCGCCGAGGGTGTCGCTGCCGGACTGGGCGGAGGACGCGCCGCACCGCTCGCTGTTCGTCTCCAACGCCACGGGGACGTACGAGTTGTACGCGTGGGACCGGGTGACCGGCGAGCAGCGCCAGGCCACGGACCGGGCCAACGGGACGACGGACGGCGTGCTCTCGCCGGACGGCGAGTGGATCTGGTGGTTCGACGACAAGGACGGCGACGAGTTCGGCGTCTGGCGCCGCCAGCCCTTCCAGGGCGGCCCCGACGAGGAGGCGACACCGGGCCTGGACGCGTCGTACCCGGCGGGCCTGGCCATCGGCCGCGACGGCCTCACGGCGGTCGTCGGCCGCTCCACCGACGAGGACGGCTCGACGATCCATCTGGTCCGGCGGGGTTCGGCCCCCGTCGAGATCTACCGGCACCGCGAGTCGGCCGGCGTGGGTGACCTCTCGCACGACGGCTCGCTGATCGCCGTCGAGCACACCGAGCACGGCGACGCGATGCACTCGGCGCTGCGCGTGGTCCGCCCGGACGGCACGACGGTCGCCGAGCTCGACGACACCAAGGGCGGCACGATCGAACTGGGCCTGGAGGTCCTCGGCTTCGCCCCTGTCGTGGGTGACACCCGACTGCTCATCGGGCACCAGCGCCGGGGCCGCTGGGAACCCCTCGTCTGGGACGTGGTGTCCGGCGAGGAGACCGACCTCGGCCTCGCCGACCAGCTGGAGGGGGACCTGAGCGCCGAGTGGTATCCGGACGGCTCCGCGCTGCTCGTCGTCCACAGCTTCGAGGCCCGCAGCGAGCTGTGGCGCTACGAACTGGCGACGCGCCGTCTGGAGCGCGTCGAGACCCCGAGGGGCACGGTCTCCGGGGCCACGGCCCGCCCCGACGGCAGCGTGGAGTACCTGTGGTCGTCGGCCGCCGAGCCGCCGGTCGTGCGGTCCACGACGGGCGAGGTCGTCCTGGACCCGCCGGGCCTGAAGTGCCCGGGCTCGGTGCCGGTGGAGGACGTGTGGGTGGACAGCCCCGGCGGCCGGGTGCACGCGCTCGTGCAGCGCCCGGTCGGCGTGTCCGGCCCGTACCCCACGCTCTTCGAGATCCACGGCGGCCCCACCTGGCACGACAGCGACTCCTTCGCCGCCGGCCCGGCCGCCTGGCTCGACCACGGGTACGCGGTGATCCGCATCAACTACCGCGGCTCCACCGGCTACGGCCGGGCCTGGACCGACGCCCTCAAGCACCGGGTCGGCCTGATCGAGCTGGAGGACATCGCGGCCGTCCGCGAGTGGGCGGTGAGCACCGGCTTCGCCGACCCCGACCGCCTCGTCCTGACCGGCGGCTCCTGGGGCGGCTATCTCACCCTCCTCGGCCTCGGCACCCAGCCGGACCTGTGGAGCCTCGGCATCGCCGCCGTCCCCGTCGCCGACTACGTCACCGCGTACCACGACGAGATGGAGGCGCTGAAGGCGATGGACCGCACCCTCCTGGGCGGCACCCCGGAGGAGGTCCCCGAACGCTTCGCGGCGTCCTCCCCGCTGACGTACGTCGACGCGGTGAAGGCCCCGGTCTACATCTCCGCCGGGGTGAACGACCCGCGCTGCCCCATCCGCCAGATCGACAACTACGTCGACAGACTGGTGGCCCGCTCCGCCGTCCACGAGGTCTACCGCTACGACGCGGGCCACGGCTCCCTCGTCGTCGACGAGCGCATCAAGCAGCTCCGCCTGGAACTGGACTTCGCCGCCCGCCACCTGGGGGTGGATGCCTAGAGGCCGTCGCCCCCCTCACTGATCGCGCGGGCCGCGCGATGCTCACCGCTCACCGCTCACCGCTTGCGGCTCACTGCTCACCGCTCAGGCGGCCGCCAGCGCTGTCGGCTCCCGGGACTCCGCGGGGTCCCGGGGCGCCTCGGCCGCCATGAGCAGCTCCGCCAGGGTCGCCCGGGCCCGGGCGACCC
>NZ_LIRK01000699.1 GCF_001419765.1 Streptomyces torulosus | reverse complement strand
GCGGCGGTGGCGTACGCGGCGAAGTCGCCGTCCTCGGGCGATCCGGGTGTCTCGTGCGGCACGGACGACGGTCCTCGGGGTCGGGAACGTGGGGGAGCGCGCCGTGCGGGCGGGGAGTGGTCAGGTCCCGCGCCCGCACGGTCACGTGGGTGTCGGTGGCCCCGGCGGGGCGCTGGGTCAGACCCCCGGGATCCGGAGCTGGGAGTAGACCCGGCCCTTGGTGTCGTAGACGGTGACGCCGCGCAGGAAGTCCTCGCCGTTGTCGTCGGCGGGCAGCGGGGTGGTGGCGTACCAGACACCCCAGCCCGGCTTCCCGGCCAGCTCGATCAGCTTGCCGTGGACCGTGCCCTCGCTCGTCCTCACCTGGACGCGCGAGGCGGTGCCCTTGCCGCCGTAGTAGATCCCGGAGAGGTAGTAGACGCCCTCGTGGCCGCCCGCCTGGAGCGAGACGCCGGGCCGGCTCAGGTCGATGTTGCCGTCGACGACGCTGCGGAACTGCGGGAAGTCGGGCAGGTCGGGCTCTACCCAGTGCTTGCCCTCGGCGGTGAGCCACAGCTCGAAGCCGGGCGCGGCGACGACGTGCTCACCGGGCTTGACGATCTTCGGCGTCGGCGCCTTCCGCGCGGCGGCGGCCACCTCGGCCGCGACCGACGTGCCGTGCGCCGTCTCCCCCCGCGAGACGGCGTACGACAGCGTCGGCGCCCCCGCCAGCAGCGTGGTCAGCGCTGCGACGGCGACGTACTTGTGCATCCGTGCCATGGACATGAACGGACAACCCCCAGAGATGTGCCTTGTGGCTGTGTTGTTCTGACACCCCGTAAACCCCGGTGCCGCACGAGTCGGATGACACGCGGGACGAAAAAATTTCCGAACGGGGTTCCGGCGGTGTTCAGTGGTGCGTCGCGACGCTCAGGGCCGCGGGCAGCCGGCTCGGCCCCTCGTCCCGCACCCCCTCCCCGCTGCTCGAACAGCCCGCGAGCAGCAAGGCGCCCAGCGCGCCGGCGGCGAGCGTACGGGCGAGACGTCGGCGGATCCGTGCGGCTCCCAAGGTCATGGGCCCCCCTGTGATGAGTCCTGGGTGTGTTTCGATGTCGGGCGTACGTGGCGTACGTCCGGGACCTGTACGCACGAGGGGGGCGACCGGGTTGCACAGCGGCCCGACGGATTTGTCGATGACGGCGGGGACATGACCGAGGAAGAGTTCGACGCGTTCTACGCCACCGCGTTCCCCCGGCTGGCCGGCCAGCTCTTCGCCTTCACCGGGGACCACGGCGAGGCGCAGGACGTCGTGCAGGAGGCGTTCGTCCGGGCCTGGGACCGGCGGCGGGAGTTCCTCGCGGACGGGGCGCCCGAGGCGTGGATACGGACGGTGGCGATGCGGCTCGCGGTGAGCCGATGGCGGCGGGCGCGCCGCTGGCTGGAGCTGATGCGCCGCAATCCGCCCCCCGAGCACGCGCCCGGCCCCGAGCCGGAACGGGCGGTGCTGGTCGACGCGTTGCGCAGACTGCCGGAGGCGCAGCGGATGGCGGTCGTCCTGCACCATCTGTGCGATTTGAGTGTCGAGCAGGTAGCCTCCGAGACCGGTGCGCCCGTGGGCACCGTCAAGGCCAGGCTGTCCCGCGGCCGGGCGGCACTGGCACGCGAACTGGCCCCCGGCGAGGGCGAGAAGGAGCACGGCCGTGTCCGATGAACTCACCCGCCGCCTGCGGGAGTTGGCCGAAGGAGCCGAGGCGCCGCCGCGCCTGCCCGGCGCCGGGATCCGCGCCGCCGCCGGACGCCGCAGGCACCGCCGCCGGACGACCGCGTTCCTCGCCGGGGGCTGCGCGGCCGCGACCCTGGCCGCCGTCCTCACGGTGCACGTCACCGGCGAGGGCACCGGCCACGGCGCAGAACAGCGCTCCTCCCCGCTCGCCAGCCCCGGCCCCGACCGGTCCTCCGGCCGGGACGTCCCCTACGTCACGGTCGACCTGTCCCGCCAGGTCCTCACCACCGAGGGGCGTGAACTCCCCGTCTCGCTCGACACCACCGGGACGCCGACACCGACGGGTCTGATGACCGTCACCGGGAAGGAGACCGTCAGGCTGGTCTCCGGGGACACGGAGGCGTCCGCCGGCACCCGGTCGGTGCGCCTGCGCTGGGTCCTCGAACTGGCCCCGCTGGACAGGACGGACACCGCGCCCGGCGAGAAGCCGAAGCCCGGAACGGGGGCCTACATCGCCTCCGCCCTCACCGACGAGCAGGCCGCCCCCGGCGACGACGACACCACCACGGGCTGGATCACCCTGCGCCCCACCGACGCGGCCTGGCTCTACGAACAACTGCCGGAGGGCGCGGTGATCGAGATCATCGCCCGGTCGACACCGGCGACACCGGCGACACCGGCGGCACCGACGACCGTGAAGGCGACCCCGACGACCGCGAAAGTGACCCCGACCGCGACACCGTGACCCGGCGCCCCCTCCGACCGAGGGACGCGAAGAGGGGTGTGCCGGGCGCACGCGGCGCCCGGCACACCCCCTTGGCGGGACGATGTCAGAACTTGCCGTAGCGGCCGGTCAGGTCCGCCTCGGGGCAGGTCGCGGAGCCGATCAGGCACGCCGTGCTGCCGTGCTTACGGGTGTACACCTTGGTGACCTTGCCACCGTCGTAGATGTAGATGAAGTGGTTCGGGTACAGGCGGTGCTTGCCGGAGCGGATGGTCCAGTTGCCGCTCTTGGTCATGTTGATGGTGAACGCGCCGGACGCCGCGCCCTTCACCCCGCCGAGACCCTTGCAGAACGGGTTGGTGGCGTGGACGTTCATCCGGATGTCCACGGAGTTGCCGCTCCCGCCCAGCTTCTTCGCGTAGACGTTCTTGGCGCTGGCGGTCTTCTTCGCGACGAACTTGCTCGTCTTCTTCACATAGACCGTGGTGGGGTTGATGTGCTTGTTGGCCACCACCTTCTTGTCGCGCCACGTGATGGTGGCGTGCAGCGCGAAGCGGTACTTGCTGGACTTCCAGTTGAAGTCGCTGTGGTTGTCGCCGCCGAACTTGAAGTTCCGGCCGTAGTCACAGCCGGCCAGCGGCGCGTCCACGTACTTCTGCGGGATGAAGCCCACCCAGCTCAGCGTGGTCGTCGCGGCGGCCGCCGCGGCGGAGGCCCGCTCGACCGCGGCCGATCGCATCCCCGTCAGCGACGAGGACTCCGGCACGGCCACCTTCATGCCGTACAGCTGGGAGCCCTTCGCGCCGCCCTTCGGCAGGATCGGGATGATCTGGTACGTGTACTCGGCACCCGCCCGGACCGCCGTGTCGCGGAAGGAGGTCACGCCCGCGCCCAGGGTCGCGATGTCCTTGCCGTCACGGGCGACGACATAGCGGGCGCCGTCGGCGTAGCCCTTCCAGGACAGCTCCACGAAGCCCTTGCCGGCCGCCGCGGTGACACCCTGACGGGCCATCGAGGAGTCGACGACCGCCGTCTCGCCCGCCGCGGACTTCAGCACACCGAAGCCCTGCGCCTTCAGCTGCCTGCCCTGCGCGGAGTCCGCGGCGAAGCCGGAGACGTCCTTCAGACCGGTGTCGGCCTTCGCGGACAGCGCGGACGCGGAGAACGCCGCGGCGGCGGCCGGCCGCGCACCCGCCGTGTCCTGCCCGCCGAGCGCGTTCGCCTGGTAGGCGCCCGCGACAAGAGTGAGCGGAGCCACGGACAGAGCCGTTGCCTTCGCCAACCGGGAAAGCTGCATGTGTTCTTCTCCTTCGTCCACTGCGATGACGCCGGCGCCCGTGGGAGGGACAGCCTTCGGGTGTCTCGTGTCAGGCGCCTGTCATGACCCTAGGTAGGCGAGGTGACGGTGCGTAAGTGGCTCCTGGGGCAGTGCCCTTGAGGGCAGTGACCCGAAAGACAAGGCGCCGCGCCGGGGAACACCGCCGTCCGGCGCCCCTCACCCGTACGTCCCCCCTCCGCTGGTGGGCCGGACCGGGCGGTGCTGCGGTAGAGCCAAACGCCGTGTTCCCGAAAGGCTCCGCCATGCGCCGTCGTACGCGTCCTCGTGCGTCTCGTCGTACGCCCCGTACGTGCCGTGTCCTCGTCCCGCTCCTGGGCGCCGGGCTGCTCCTCGGCACGGCGCCCAGGAGCGGGACGA
>NZ_LIRK01000698.1 GCF_001419765.1 Streptomyces torulosus | reverse complement strand
AGCTCCTTTGGGCGCGGCGGGTCCGACAGGGCGAGGGTGAGCCCGCCGCGCCACAAGGAGCTGCGCTCCCTCATGGCGGACTGGTTCAGCACCCGGGCGGTGCGCGGCCTGGAGGAGACCGTCCGTGCCACCGCGCGCAGGGTCGTCGCCCAGGGACTCGAACAGGGCACCGTCGACTTCGTCGATCTCGCCGGGCGGCTGTCCCTCTCCGTCATCTCCGGCGTCATCGGCATCCCCGAGGAGGACCACGCCGACATCCACCGCTGGACAGACGAGGCCTTCGCGGCCCACACCTCACTCGCGGCGCACCCCCGACTCATGGAGTACTTCATGGAGTTGGTGTACGCGAGGATGGCCGAGCCGACCGACGACCTGGTGAGTTCCCTGGTCAACGGAACCGTGCACGGCGAGCTGCTGTCCGAGCACGAGATCCTCCTGAACTGCGAGAACCTCATCGGAGCCACGGAGAACGGGCGGCTCGCCCTCATCGGCGGCATGCTCGCCTTCCTCCAGCACCCCGACCAGTGGCAGCGGCTGCGTCAGGACCGCGCACTGCTGCCGGGCGCCGTGGAGGAGATCGTGCGCTGGACCTCCAGCGCCACGCACAGCATGCGCACCGCCACCCGCCCGGTCACCGTGGGCGGGCAGCGCGTCGACGCGGGCGACCGGGTCGTGCTGTGGCTGCCCTCCGCCAACCGCGACGAGGACGTCTTCGACGACCCGTACCGCTTCGACATCGCCCGCCGCCCCAACCGGCACATCGCGCTGGCCTCCGGCGAGCACTTCTGCATCGGCAGCACCCTCGCCCGAGCCGAGATGCGGGCCCTGTTCACCGAACTGCTCGACTCCACCGACGCGATCGAGCAGGCCGGCCCCGTGACCCGCGTGCGGTCGAACGCCGTCAACGGCCCGGCCACCCTGCCCGTACACCTCACCCCCACGAGCCGCACCACCGCCGGCCCCGGCCCGCGATGAGCGCGCGGCGCAACGAACTCCGGGAACCACCGGGACACACCGCGAAACACCAGGAGACACATGCGACACGGTGACATGGAAACCGGTCCCACGACACGGGGGCGCCGGACCCTGCTGATCGGCTGGCGGCCCGACGCCATCAAGGCCCTGCGACGCCTCGGCGCCGAGGTGACCTGTGTCCTCGCCACGAGCGACGACACCGACGCACGGACCCTGCTGCTCGACGACGCGCACACGGTGCCCGTACGGGACCCGTCGAGCACCGAGGAGACCCTGGCCGCCCTCGAACGCTTCGACCTGTCCGTCCATGACTTCGACGTCGTGTGCAGCCAGTTCGAGTTCACGCTGGTCAACGCCGCCGTCGTGGGCGGCCGTCGCAGCGGGACCACACCGCAGGACGCCCTGGCGCTGCGCGACAAGGACCTGCAGAAACGCCGGATCCGCGCGGCGGGCATCCCCGTCGCGGACTCCCGCCCCGTCGTCCACGCCCGCCAACTGGCCGACTTCCCCCACCCGCGCGGTGTGCTCAAGCCCCTCGCGAACTCCGCCACCCGCGGTGTCCACGCCTGGCACGACGCCGACGAACGCCGCGCTCTCGCGGAGCGGTTGGGGGAGTCGGGCGCTCTCGGGCCATGGCTCGCCGAGGAGTGGGTCGACGGCGCGGAACTGCACGTCGACGGAGTGGTCCGCGGCGGCCAGGTGGTGTTCACCTCGGTCGGCCGGTACGCGCAGAACGTGCTCGCCATCAGGGACGGCGGCATCGTGGCCTCCGTCATGGAGCACCCCGCGCAGCGGGCCGACCTCTACGAGCGGGCGCACGCCGTGGCCGAGCAGGCCATGAAGGCGCTCGGGCACCACGACGGCGTGTTCCACATGGAGGTCTTCGAACAGGGCGACCGCCTCGTCTTCGGCGAGTGCGGGGGCCGTGTCCCCGGCGGCACGTTCGACGAGATGATCCGCCTCCAGCACGGCGTGGACCTCCACGAGGAGTGGGCGAGGGCCGTCCTCGGCCTGGCGCCGTCGGTGACCCCGGAACCGGCCGACCAGTGGTACGGCGACGTCTTCCTGGCCGCCGACGCGGGCACCCTGCGGTCCTTCCCCGGCGCGGCGGAGGTGGCCGCACGCGAGGGCGTCCACCATGTCGCGCTCACCGCCCGGCCCGGCGACACGCTGATCAGCGGCAGGGAGGCGTCCTGCGCGTTCGTCGGCACCGCCGTCGTCGCCGGCCGGGACCCGGAGGAGACGGGGCGGCGACTGCGGGACCTCGCGCACTGGTTCGCGGCCCGCACCGAGGTGACACCCGGGCAGGGAGAACCGCCCACGACACAGGGAGCCTTCTGATGACGACCCGCACACTCACCCACATCTCCGCCCCGGCGGGCGTCGCCCCCAGCGACGGCTACACCCATGTGGTGACCGGGCCGGGCCGGCTCGCCGCCGTCGCCGGCCAGATGCCGTTCGACGAGAAGGGGGAGTTCGTCGGCACGGGCGACCCGGCCGCGCAGACCCGGCAGATCTTCCGCAACATGCGCGGCTGCCTGGCCGCGGCCGGCCTCACCTTCGACGACGTCATCAAACTCACCTACTACGTCACGGACATCGCCCATGTGCCGGCCGTCCTGGCGGTGCGCGACGAGTTCATCGACACGGAACGGCCTCCGGCGAGCACGGTGGTCCAGGTCGTGGCCCTCTACCGCCCCGACCTGCTCCTCGAGGTCGACGCGTTGGCCTTGGTCCCCGAGGACTCCGCCACCTGACCGATCAGCCCCACTCGCCCAACCCACTCGGGCGCCGCACTCGTCCTCCGGTTCCCCGCGTACTCCTGGGAGCACCATGACCACCACCTCGCCACAGCCCCCCGGCCCTCTCGCCGGGCACTCGGAACCACCGCCCTTCGACCGGGAGTTGGCGGCTCCGCTCGCCACGATCCTCGACGCCCTGCCGATGCCCCTGACGGCCGACCTCGTCGCGGACCGGCGCCGAAGGTCGGCCACGGGCCGACTCACCGACGAGGAGATCCGCCGCGACGGACGGTTCACCATCGAGGAGCGCACCGTCCCCGGACCGCCCGGCGCCCCGGACGTGCCCCTGCTGATCTGCCGCCCCACGGCCACGACCGGCCCGTGCCCGGCGGTCTACCACACCCACGGCGGCGGCATGGTCGCCGGCAGCCACCGCAGCACGGAGCTGGCCGGCGACCATGCCGCCGCC
>NZ_LIRK01000697.1 GCF_001419765.1 Streptomyces torulosus | reverse complement strand
GCCGGGCTCGCCGTCCTCGACGGCGGGGTGCTCGGGGCCTTCAAGGGGGCCGGGGCACCCGTGCAGGACTCTCCCGAGCAGGTCCGGCAGCGGCTCGCCGCGATCGAGGGCGGGCGCGTCTTCGACCTGACGCTGAGCGGGGTCGGGCTCGGTGTCCGGGCGGAGAGCACCCAGATCTGGTACCAGCTCGCCGGGTGGTACGCCCACCACGACCCCGAGGGCCGTTCCGTCCTCCAGGACCGGCTGCCCGACGCGCTGCGGCCGCCGCACCCGGTCACGAACGCGGCGCTGCTCGGCGCCCTCGTCGACGCCGGGTTCGGGTGGCCCAACGACATCAGCGTCCACTCCGGGCGGATCGCCGACTCGGCCGGCGCTGACGGCGTGCGCGGCTGGGTCGACGAGGGGATCACCCCCGTCGCGCGGGTGGCGGAGGCGTACGCGGGGCCGGTGCCGGCGGTCTGGGAGTGGTACTGGCCGGCCCGGCTGTCGGTGGACCTCGACGTGAGCGACGCGTACGCCGACACCGACCTCGCCCGCTCCCTCGGCCTGCGGCTGCGGCACGCCGCCGGGCTCGACGTCCCGCTGTACGCCTTCCAGACCAGCGCCTACCGCGGCACCGTCCTCGACGCGGCCCGCCGGGTCGCCGCCGAGTCCCGCGTCCCGTACGCCGTCCACGAGACGGACGAGGGCATGAACCACCTCGACCCGCTGTTCGCCGCGACCGCGCACAACACGGCGACCCGCACCCTCGCGGAGTTCGTACGCGGGCTGCGGTGAGCGACGGGGGCGCACGGCAAGCAGCGGTGTCCCCGGCGTGGACGATCGGGCAGCCGTGTCCCAGATGAAGAGGACCGGGCGGCCGTGTCCCGGATGAAGACGACCGGGCAGCGCTGTCTCAGGAGTAGACGATCGGGCAGCCGCGGCGGAGCGAGTGCTGAGCGGCGCGCAGATACAGCGCCACGTAGAAGGCCGCGTCGAGGTCCTGGCTCCACGGACCCGGTCGGGACGCGGCCAGTTCGCTCGCCGGTCCGTCCCTGAACCACGTGGTCAGGTCGAGGTTGTCGCACATGGCCGGGGTCTCGGCCGGCAGGTCGACGGCCTCGGCCAGTCTCTCGGCGAGCGCGAGCATCTGCGGGGCGCCGGCGACGAGGGTCTCGTCCGTGTACCCGGAGCCGACGGGCAGCAGGATCGGCTCGTCGAGCGGGAACGGCACCAGCACCGACCAGCCGCAGAGGACCGCCACCTCCTCGGCCGAGAGGTGCGCCTCGCACAGCGCGACGAACCCGTCCATGGAGGGGATCAGCTTCTCCTCGAAGCTCTGGCCCGACCCGCGGACGAACTCCGCCTCCTCCGGCACCGAGTCATAGGGCGGCAGCCCCCGCCGGCCCAGTTCCTCGTTCAGCGCCGAGGCGACGTGGGCCCACCCGTCCTCCTCCTCGTCCCCGAACCCCTCGAACCAGTCCTTCGCGCCGACACTCACCAGATATACGCCCATGAGCGGAACGTACAGCGCGCCACTGACACCCCGGCCCGCCCGCTCCGTCCGGCGGCGGCCCCCTGAGAGGATGCGCGGACGACCACTGGAGAAGCGAAGGGGGAACGAGCATGACCGTGCTCATACTGTCCGGCGTCCTCGCACTCGTCATCGGCGGCTGCGCCTGTGTCTTCTGGGCCGCACGGGGCGGCCCCCGCTGGGTCCGCGCCGTCGCCACCGCGACTCTCGCCGTCGGCGAACTCCTCCGCCTCGTCGACCCCCTCCGCTCCTCGAACCGCAAGAGAGGCGACACGTAGGGGGATCAGCACCCCGCGCCGGCCACACGAAGAAGCGGACGGCCACGGAGAGAGGTTCCGCGGCCGTCCGCCTGCGCGCCGGGCGAGCCCGGCCCCGCGTGGTGGGATCAGCGGGTCTGGTAGTCGACCAGCGTCACGAAGTACCGCTGGGCCGCGCCGCAGGCCACCTTCGACGTCTTGTCGATGCCGACCCACGGGCCGTACGCGAAGTGGCTCCTGCCCGTGGGGCCGTCCTCACACGTGACCTTGACCCGCACCTGGCCGGTGCCCCGGTGGCAGATCGCGAACCCCGTGTTCTCGGTCGGCTTGCCCACCTGGCACCCCTGCGGGGTGGCGCTGGCGGCGGTCGCACCGGCGATCGGCGCGGCCACGGCGATACCGGCCAGCACCAGCGGCGTCATGCCGAGAGACGTCAACTTCCTGATGTTCATGATGTGTTCCCCGTATCTCTGCGCCTGCGAGGCAGGCAGCCCGGGCCACCGGAAGCGGGCCCGGGCATTGGTCACCGGGAAGCCAAGCAAGGTTCCTTCGACATGTCCACGACTTTTGACAAGCCTTGGCCTTGTCTAGACCTCCCCCGGCGGTCACCCGCCGAAGGTGACCACGAGGCGGCCGTCCGAGGCGAAGGACCACTTCATGGCGCCGGAGTAGGACGCGCAACGGGAGCCGTTCGCGCCGGACCAGAACTGGTTGGTGCTGTCGGAGTTGCCGATGACGCGGTCGTTGGTGCCACTGGAGCCGCGGCACGAGGTGTTGTCGCGGAAGACCGACGTACCGCCGTCGAAGTTGAAGTTGCGCTCGGTGTTGTCGACGCTCACGTTGCCCGAGACGGTCATCGTGCCCGGGTTGCTGTTCCACGTGAAACCGTGCTTGCCGTTGTCGTAGGCGATGCTGCGCCGCACGACGTGGTTGACGGCGATGTCGTCGCCGCCGAGCTTGTAGCCGTTGCGGTCGCCGTTGCCGGCCTGGGAGCCGTCGCTGAGCGTGCCGTTCTCGAAGGCGAGGGAGTCCTCGATGGTCACCGGGCCGATGGGGCCCGTGTCCGTCTTGGTGTAGAGGTCCCAGCCGTCGTCGATGTTGTTGTGGGCGACGGCGTACCGGAAGACGTTCCCCGGCCCGGTGGTGAGCTTCGCCGCGAAGCCGTCGGCGTCCTCGCCGTCGGAGTCGGCGTTGTCGTGCGACTCCGCGCTCAGGATCAGGTTGTCGGACGGCCAGTCGGCGGCCGGGGTGGTGGAGGAGGCCCTGCCCAACTGGAGCCCGGTGTCCCGGTTGTGGCGGGTCACCGTGCGCTCGATGACGTTGTGGCTGCCGCCGACGTAGATGCCGTTGTCACCGGCCCGCTCGACGACGATGCCCTTGACGTGCCAGTACGACCCGTTCAGCTGGAGCCCCCGGTTGGCGGAACTCTCCGTCTGCGCGGAGAAGTTGAGGACCGGGGTCTCGCCGGGGTAGGCGGCCAGGGTCGTCCGGGCGGCGGCGGTGCCGTTCTTGCCGACCGGGACGGTGACGGTCGAGGAGTGGTGGTACGTCCCGCCGCGCAGGTAGATCGTGCCGCCGGCGCTGATACGGCTGATCGCGGAGGTGAGCGTGGTGGGGGCGGACTGGGTGCCGGCCGCGCCGTCGGTGCCGTTCGGGGCGACGTAGAGCGCGGAGGCCGACGGGGGTGTGCCGGTGCCGTCGGGCACGGTCGCGTCGAGGCGGTCGACGTTGGGCAGTCCGGCCGCGGAGGTGGGGGTGAGCCGGACGGTGTTGCTGCCCGCCACCACCGGCACGGACAGGGTCTTCGTGGTCCAGCCCGACCATGTGCCCGTGCCCTCGAAGGACACGGTCGCCACGGTCGAGCCGTTCACGACGACGTTCGCGGCGCGGGCGGTGGTGGTGCCGTTGGCGAACCGGACCCCGAGTGTCGCGGTGCCCGCGGCGCCGGACGCCACCGTGAACTGGACATAGCCGCTGGTCGAGTTGGTGCCGTTGCAGAATCCGCTGCCCGAGTAGCCGGTCCAGTCGGAGTCGATCGTGCCGGCGCACACCGCCGGCGAGCTCTCCGCCTCGTACCGGGCGGTCGCCGCCTGCGCGGTGGTCGCGCCGGCCAGCGCGACGAGCGCGCCGGACAACAGGCCTGCGCATGCCATGACGGATCTCAGACGCATGGTGGGTCTCCATCTCCAGGACGGTCGGTTCGTCTACCAGAGGTGCGGGAATGGAAAGCGCTTTCTCGGCAAGGTAGGGAGATGGCTTGAACACGTCAAGAGAGTGGGACGCTCGTTCCGTTCACATGGAGGAACAGAAGGGGGGTGAAGGAAGGGAAAGACCCGCACTCAGGTTCATGTTTATGAACTGTCATCGTATGCATGTACTGCTGGGCACTCACCCCTGTGTGCCCCATGGCGGCTGGACCCGACCGTTGAGGTCGAACATGAGCCACTCCAGCCAGTCCGCCGTCACGCCCAGGGAAGCGGCCCAGTCGTGCATGGCGGTGACGTAGGCGACGTAGCGGGCGGGCCGGAGACGGGTGCCGGCCGCCTCCCCGCTCGACCAGCCGAGGGCGTTGAGGGAGCGGAACACCCGGTCGTCGAGGATCAGGGCGTACGCGTGGCCGGGTCCACGGTCGTCGACGGCGGCGAACCACTTGGTGAAGAACGACCGTCCCACGCCGTGCACCCTGAACTCGGTGTAGGCGCGGACCAGTTCGCCCGAGCGGACGGCGTCGCGGGTGGTGTCGAGGACGCCCGGCAGGCGGGGGTCGCCGAGGGCCGCGCCGGTGTAGCGGGGAGCGCGTCCGTTGGTCGTGCCCGAGCCCCAGATCATGACCGCGACGAACAGGTCCCGAAGTCCCTCCAGCCTGTCACCGGCCGCTCGCCGGGCGGCGACCAGATCGTCCCGCCCGAGCAGCCGGTCGCCGCCGGCGGAGGCACCGTCCGCCGTCCCGAGGCCGAGCACATGGGCCGCGCGGTGCGGCTCCAGCCAGGGCCGCCACGTGGACGGCCGAAACCGGACCGACTCCTGCCGACGCCCACGATGCCCCGCCACGAGCGGCCGCAGCCGCTCCACCA
>NZ_LIRK01000696.1 GCF_001419765.1 Streptomyces torulosus | reverse complement strand
CTGGGGGCGCTGGGCTCCCGGAGGTTGCGCGGTGGCCAGGGAGCGCAGGGAGCACAGTACGCGCAGTCGGCGGCGAGCGGGCAATCGGCGTCGGACGGCGCCGCGCAGCCACCGGCGCCGTCGGGTCCCCCGCCACAGCCCCCACTCGGCAGCACCCCGCAGCCACCCCGGTCCCCCCAGTCACCTCACTCACCTCCAGCACTCCCCTCACCTCCCTCACCGCCGGCGCCCCAAGGGTCGCCGGGGTCACAGCCCCCGTACGCTCCGCACGGCCCGCAGGGCGTGTACGGTCCGCAGGGTGCGCACGGCACATACGAGACCCAGGACAGGGCGAACCCGGCCGACGGGTCCGTCGGCATGCCCGGGCGGGACGGAGCGAACGACCCGCAGCAGGAGGGTTCGCGGTTCTCGCGCCGCCGGCGGGCCGCACGTAACGGTGCCGACCGTGTCGAGGGCGGTTCCGACCGTACCGAGACCAGTCCTGACCGGCCGGAGAACGATTTCGACCGACTCGAACGCGGCGGTGGCGACCGGATCCAGGGCGGTGGCCCTGAGCGGATCGGGCGGCGCAGCCGTATGGAGGGTATGGACCGTATGGATCGCGCCGAGCATGTGGATCGTGTCAATCGTGACGGAATGGATCAGACGGGCCAGACGGACCGGCCTGACGCCGTCGACCGTGAGAGCCGTGCGGCGCGCAGGCGCCGTACGGACCGCCTCGACCAGGTGGTCAACCGGCTCCACACGGCCGGGAGCAGGAATGGTGGTCGGGTGGGGGTGACGTACAAATACTTCGGCGCGCCCGACGGCGCGACCGCGGCCCGCGTCCCGATCTCGATGCGCCCCGAGGAACTCGGCGGCGACGAGCTCGGCATGAACGGCATGTTCACCAAGATCAAGCCGGAGACGATGGCCGCGATGGTGCTGACCGGCATCGAGGGCGTCCCCCTGCACAAGGTCCCGCCGCTGGAGCTGGTCGTCCTGCACCCCGACTACGCGGTCGTGAAGCTGCCGATGACCGTCGTCGACCCGCTGCNNCCGCGACGCGTTCAACGTGTACCAACTGCTCCACGAATGGCAGGACTTCAGCCACCGCCTCCACGAGGCGGGGCATCAGCCGTACTGCCTTGTGTGGCCCTGAGCTGAAGCCGGACCCAGCAGGAGGAGGCCCTCACCGG
>NZ_LIRK01000695.1 GCF_001419765.1 Streptomyces torulosus | reverse complement strand
GCGCCGGTAGGCGGCCATCAGGTCGGGCACGGCCACCATGGAGATCTCGTCGACCGCCTCCAGGCCCCCGAAGCCGGTGCGGTCGGCGGAGTCGCCGAGGTACTCGCGGGGGCCGGGGTGCGTCTCGCCCGCGCTGGTCGCGGCGGGCGCCGGGACGGGGGCGGCGGGGGCCGCCAGCGCCACGGTCTGGTTGTCGGGGCGTACGAGCTGCGCGGCGGGCGCCGCCTCCTGGAGGGAGATGAGCTTGGAGCGCTCCTTGACCTGGGTGACGACGTAGTTCCGGCCGCCCTTCTTGGCCGTCACGTCGAAGGTCTCCACCGCCTTGTCGCCGTCCTTGACGACCAGCCGGAACCGCTCCGCCGGGCCCTCGCCCTCCGGGTCGGTGACCTCGACGCTGAGCGAGCCGCCCGCGATGGCGGCCACGGTGAAGGTGCCCAGCCGCTGCGGCTCGCCCGCCGGGAGGGCCGCCGGGGCGGCGGAACCGGTGACGGCGGCCGGGGTGCTGCTCCCGGCCGCCCCACCGTCCGTGCCGCCGACACGGACGACATACGCGGCGCTGCCGCCGTTGTTGAAGAACCCGTACACCGAGTGCGCCAGGTAGTACCCGTCGGTGAACTCACCGAAGGCGGCGACGTACTGGGACCAGTTGGTCACCAGGGTCGGCTCGTTCAGCGGGCCGGTCGGGGCCAGGCCGACGAAGGCCGCCACCGAGGTGCCCACTCCCTCGATGGGGCGCGAGCCGCTGGCCACCTCCTCGACGTAGACGCCGGGCGACAGGTAGGACGGCATGCTCTGCGCTCCTCGGGGTACGAGACAGTTCGTCTGTCACCCTCACGCGCGAAGCGCGTCCCCCGAAACGTCCTCCGGTGCCTGTCCGGGGGCATTCCCGTTGCCCGCAGGGGCATCCCGCCGTGCCTGGGTGACCGCCCGCCCACCCGCTCTGCCCGCGAGGCTGCCCTCGCGGCTCTCCCGCGGCCGGACGCCCTCCGGTAGCCCTGGGAAGCACGTACGTCCGGTACGTACCCAGGCCGTCGAGGGAGCCCCGTGCGCGCGCAGGACAAGGAGACCGACCAGACCCGGGGGCGGGCCGGCGCGGGCCGCACCCCCGCGCCGGGCCCCGCCGCCGGACTCCTCGCGCTGCAACGGGCGGCCGGCAACGCGGCCGTGGCCCGGGCGGTCGAGGAGCAGCGGCACGAGCACGACGCCCAGTGCGGGCACGGCCCGTCGGTGCAGCGTTCGACGGTGCACGAGGTCCTGCGCTCACCGGGGCAGCGGATGGACGAGCCGCTGCTGCACGAGATGCAGGGCCGGTTCGGCGGCCAGGACTTCAGCGACGTACGCCTCCACACCGACGCGGCGGCCCTGGACTCCGCCGCGCAGATCGAGGCGCAGGCGTACACCTCGTACCCGCACGTGGTGTGGGACGGCGGCGACAAGGAGGTCCTCGCCGAGGAGTTGCACCACATCGGCCAGCAGAAGCGCGGGCCCGTGCCCGGCACCGACAACGGCGACGGCCTGATGATCTCCGACCCCGGCGACTGGGCCGAGGTCGAGGCGCGGCAGGCCGCGCGGGAGGCGATGAGCGGACCGGCGCCCGTGCAGCGGTCCGCGGCCGAGGCCGCCCCCGCGCGGCGGGACGGCGGGGACGCGGGCCGGCCGGCCGTGCAGCGGTCGCCGGCCGCCGGCTCCTCGTCCAGGACCAGCGGGGGCCGGGTCACCAAGGCCAAGGGGCGGGCCGGCGCGAAGGGCGCGGCCACCAGCCCGTCCGAGGCGGTCAAGCAGGCGCTGATCGCCCTCGGCTGGGAGGCCCACGGCGCGAACCAGAGCCTGACCCTGCACAAGGTGGACCGCTCCCAGGCCACCGACGAGCAGAAGGCGGCCGCCGCGGGCACCAGCAAGAAGGGGCAGATGTACATCCCCTCGGAGCAGGGCGTGGCACCCCGCAGCTATGCCGGTGAACGCACCAAGCAGGTGCTGCGCTGGATCTCCACCGTCGTCAACCGGGCCATGCTGCAGAAGAACGAACGGCCCGAGGAGGTGCAGGCGGGCATGGAGGTGACCGAGGCCCCGGACGTGGAGGCCGCGTTCAAGCTGTTCGTCTCCACCAACCGCGTCAAGGTCAACAACGTGCTGCGCGAGGGCGCGGGCACGAAGGCCGCCAAGGAGTACATCGTCGAGCTCCTGGAGACGGCCGTGGGGCAGACCGACCGCGAGACCCGGCACATGAAGAAACTGAGGAGCCTGCTCGCCAAGGAGGCGGAGTCCACGCCCCCGGAGTTCTGGGACGTCCTCCAGGCGCTCACCGGGCCGATGACCGTCCCGGTGCCCACCAAGGACGGGAAGCACGCCGAGCGCACCATCATCGGCGCCGCCGCGCCGGGCAGCATCTCGGACGAGCACATCGCCGGCGTGAAACGCCCCTGCGTCAGCTGCTTCATCGAGCTGTACGCGGGCTCGACGATCCGGCCCGGACCGGCATGGGTGAGCGGCGCCGCCAACACCGACATCGCGGACTTCAGCGTCGAGAAGGCGGCCCAGCTCGCGAAGCGGATCGACGACACCGTGAGCGGCACGTTCGCCACGCTCCTGCTGCGGTGCGAGGAGCACGACGGGGAGACGACGCAGGTGCCCGTCGGGGCGACCTGGGACTACAACACCGACTCCGACTCACCGGCCAGCTCCAGCGACCGCGAGCCGGACCCCGCCGACCGCATGGACACCAGCGCCTGACCCGCCGGATCAGCCACTTCTCCGCCTCTCCGCCTCTTCATTTCTTCAGGGAACAGCCGTATGCGAGCACACCAGGAGCACGACCCCGGCCGGCAGCCGCGGACGCACTCGCCCCGGGCCCCGCTCACCGCGGCGCGGGCCCCGTCGGTGCTGGCCTTCCAGCAGGCGGCGGGCAACGCGGCCACCGTGAGGGCGCTGCGGCAGGGGACGGCCGGCCCGGTGGTGCAGCGGGCGGGGAAGGACGGATCGCCGACCAGGCCGTCCTCCCAGGGCTCCGACCGGTCGTCGGGCTCCGGGAAGTCGATGACCCCGGCGGACGCCCGCAAGATCCGGTTCATCCAGGACAAGCAGCAGCTGTGGAGCCGGATCAACGGCATCCGCGCCCTCGCCGAGATGGACTCCTTCAAGCAGGGCGTCACCGCCTTCCTCGCCAACATCGAGCGGGACCTGGAGAAGGCCGACACCGACGAGACGACCCCGATAGACCACGCGGCCATCGGCGCCGTCATCGCCGGGTTCCAGCACCGGACGGTGCAGGGCAACAAGGTCCAGTACTCCTGGTACAAGCAGAACCAGACCAAGGAGGGCTTCTTCGACATCCTGGACCGGCACGCCGACGCGTCGGCGCAGCGCGGCCAGCTCTGGTCGAAGATGGGCTCGGCGCAGGCCACCGAGGACGTCAGCGTGGGCCGCGGCACGGTCCTGGAGGCGTCCATCCAGGGCCGCATCTTCGACGGTCTGCTCTTCGGTCTGCCGAGCTGGAGCGCGTCACCGGCCCTGGGCGAACTGTGGCGGCTCCTCTCGCAGACGTACGTGGAGGGCCTCAAGGGCTGGGTCACCGCCCATGTCCTCGACGGCACCACCCAGAAGAGCGTGCTCACCACGATCGAGTGGCCCCGGCTCAAGGGGCAGATCGCGGCCCACCAGGTCGACGGTCTCGACATCATCGTGTACCGCGCGGTGCCCGGTCCGGGCGGCTCCGACCATGTCCTCGTCCCCGTCGACTCCTTCCCGGTGCGCACCCAGGACGAGTTCGACGCCGTGCCCAAGGCTCCCGTCGACGGCACCGACGAGTCGGCCCGCGAGGAGTGGGAGCGGACGCAGCGCCAGGTCGACCTGGAACAGCGGAAGGCGCTGGTCCGGGTCTACTCGCGGGACGACGAGATCGAGCGGATGAACCACTACGTCACGGAGGTGCTCGGCAGGAAGCACGGACCGGGGCTCGTCTTCCGCACGTCCACGACCCCCCGGAACACTCCCGCGGGCACGTTCGCGCCTTCCCCGACCGGGTCCGGCCCCGGCTCTCCGTGACCTATGACGACCAAAGGGGCACCGCCCGGCGCCCGTTGGGGAACGAACCGTGCCCAGGAGCCACCTGACCGGCGGGATCCCCATGGCTAGCGTCCAGGTGGTGAGCCTGTGGACTTCCCTCGAACCCCGTCCGCGACTGTGGACCCGGGTGCCACGACACACCGATGACCAGGAGTGGCTGATCCTCCGCTCCTCGAAGGGCTGAACGTTGAACCTGTGGACCTCCCTGGAACCCCCGTCGGCCACGGTGGATCCGGGCGCCAGCACGACCGTGCGGCTGAAGTTGCGCAACACCGGCGATGTCGTCGACGAGTACCGTTTCGAGCCGGTGGGTGACATCGCGCCGTGGGTGACGGTGGAGCCGCAGTCGCTCCGTCTGTATCCGGGGACGACCGGGACGGTGGAGCTGTCCTTCGCCCCGCCGCGGACCTCGGACGCGACGGCCGGGCCGAACCCGTACGCGGTGCGGATCACGCCGACCGAGCATCCGGACGCGACGACGGTTCCCGAGGGGAACCTCACCATCACCCCGTTCACGGAAGTCCGCGCGGAGTTGGTGCCGCCGACCGTGAAGGGCCGCCTGAGGGGCCGCCCGAAGCTGGCGGTGGACAACCTGGGCAACACCAAGGTCACCGCGTCCGTCAGTGGCAGCGACACGGGTGATCAGCTGTCGTACGACATCCACCCGAGCAACGTGCAGATCGAGCCCGGCCGTGCCGCGTTCGTGAAGGCCACGCTGAAGCCGCGCCAGATCATCTGGTTCGGGTCGAAGGAGGAACGGCCCTACACCTTCGCGGTGAAGCGGTCGGGGGCCGTGCCGCTGGACGTCGAAGGCACCTACGTCCAGCGGGGCTTCCTGCCGGGCTGGCTGGCGACCTTCCTCGGTCTCCTCCTCGCGCTGGCGATCACCTTCGTCATGCTGTGGATCACCCACAAGCCGCAGGTCCGCAGCACCGCCACCGAGAAGCTCGACAAGGCCGCCGTCAGCACCGTGCCACCCAGCCCGCAGGCACCCCCCTCGCCCGCGCCGCCGCCCACCTCCAGCGCTCCCGCCGCGCCCCCGCAGACCGCCGAGCCGGAGAACGAGGGCGGTGGCAGCGGCGGCAGCGGCGGAGGCTCGGGCGGCGGGTCCGAGGAGAAGAAGAAGGCCCCGAAGCCGACCGCGGCCACCGCGGTCCGCAAGCTCGCCGCGACCGATCCGGGCGGCAAGCACATCTGCTACCGGGCCTTCGTGGCGGGCAAGGGCTGGACGGCACCGGAGTGCGACGGCGACATGGCCGGCACGGTGGGCCAGAACCGGCCGCTCACAGCCCTGAACATCGCGGTGTTCGGTGTGGGCGGCACCGCGAGCGCCGCCTTCGTCCACAACCCGCAGTCCACCGACGGCCAGGGCCACTACGTCGAACCGTGGTCCGGAGCGCCCGACGGCAGCGACAACTACGTCGGCGACAGCAAGAAGGACGCCCCCGCCCTGCTGGGCTTCACCCTCAACGTCGACGACGGCGGCGGTACGGTCTGCCAGGCCGTCCACCAGCGCAACGAGGGCTGGGCCGGCATGGCCTGCGACAAGCCGAACGAGGGAGACCGCTGGACCTTCGGCGGCACCCTCCGCAACGACATCTGGGTGGAGGCCGTCCGCTTCACCGTGTGAGATACCGCCGGCCGGGCTGCGCCCCGGTGACCCCGCCCGCCCCCGGCCGGGCGGGGGGCGGGGCCGGGCCCCCTGCACGGCAGCCCGGCCGAACGGCGGCTACCAGCCGCCCTCGCCCGGCACCAGCCGGCCGGCCTTGCGGTACTCGCGCTCCGCGCCCTCCCGCAGGTCGGCCGACGTGACCCGGTCGCCGCGCCCCGCCGCCGCGTAGGCGGCGGTGACCACCGCGCTGCGGATGGAACCGCCGGCCAGCTCGAAGTCACGGGCCACCCCGCCCGGGTCGGTGTCGACGGCGCACGGAACCGACGCGAGGCTGTGCCGCCACAGGGCCAGCCGCTGACCGGCGTCCGGGAACGGGAAGTCCACCACCATGTCCAGCCGCCGGGTGAACGCCTCGTCGATGTTGGCCCGCAGGTTGGTGGTGAGCAGCGCGATACCGTCGAACGCCTCCAGCCGCTGCAACAGATAGGCGCTCTCCATGTTGGCGTACTTGTCATGGGAGTCCTTGACCTCGGAGCGCTTGCCGAACACGGCGTCCGCCTCGTCGAAGAGCAGCACGGCGTCGGTGCGGTCGGCCTCCGTGAAGATCCGTTCGAGGTTCTTCTCCGTCTCGCCCACGAACTTGTCGACGACCGAGGACAGCTGGACGACATAGAGGTCCAGGCCGAGATCAGCGGCGACGACCTCCGCCGACAGCGTCTTGCCGGTGCCGGACTCACCCGCGAAGAGCCCCAGCACGCCGTGGCCCCGGCCGCCGCCCGCGCTCAGCCGCCAGTCCCCGAGCACCCGGTCGCGATGCCGGGCCCGCAGCGCGAACTCCCGCAGCTGGGCGAGGGGCTTGTCCGGCAGGACGAGGTCGCCCCAGCCGACGTCGGGGCGGATCCGGCGGGCGTGCCGTTCCAGACCGGACGCCGACTGCTGCCGGGCCGCGCGCCGCAGATGAGCGGCGGTCACCTGCGTACCGTCGAACGCGGCGAGGTCCAGGGCCGCACGGGCCGCCCGCTCGATCCGGTCCCCGCCGAGCCGGTAGGGGGCCACGGTCGCGGCCAGGTCGAACCCCGGCCCCTCCGCACCCGCGCCGAGCGCGGCCGACCAGGCGTCCGCGGCGGCCGCGTACGGGCGGGGCGCGTCGAGGACCAGCGGGTCGACGTCGGCCCACTGCGGGTCGTACGGCCGGGGATCGACGCACACCACGGGTGGGTGGTGGCGCTGGGCCTCGCGCGCGCCGGCCGGGACCAGCGCGCGCAGCAGCGGGCCCGGACGCTCGGGCAGGGGCGACACGACGATCGCGCGTCCGCTCAGCCGGGCCTCGCGCAGCAGCCGGGGGAGGAGGCCGGACCAGGGATCGCCGTCCTGGGCGGACTCCGGCGGAGGGGTGAGATGCAGGGCCTCCAGGCCCGCCGCGCGCAGGGCGGCCGCCGCGCACAGCAGCCCGTCCCCCTCACGGTGCTCCCGCAGATGGACGGCGAGCGGACCGGCGGCCAGCCGGGCGGCCAGCTTGGCGGTGAACGCGCCACCGGGCACGAGCGACTCCGCGGGCGGCGTCAACGGCCGGACATGAGCGGCGAGCGCGGCGTCCGGCGTGTCGTCGCCGAGCAGATGCGCGACGAGCCGGTCGGGCACGGCCAACGCCCGGCTGAGGAATGGGCGTTCGGGGTCCTCGACGGTCAGCAGGCCGAGCGCGCCGAGCGGCGCCGACGGGTGGAACCGGGCCCGCCCCGCGGCGCGGTGCACCGGCACCCCGCACAGATCGAGGGCGAGCCCCACGCTCGCCCGGCGCCGGCTGACGTCGTCGTTCAGATACCCGTACAGCTGCTCGAAGGACCGGTCCACGTCCGGGGCGAGGGCGATGAGCAGGACGGCGGTGTCCAGGTCGGTGAGCCCGAGCCGCCCGGCCAGCCGCGCGAACCGGTCCTCCGGCCCGTCGTACACCGCTCTGGGCCCCTGCGGATCCGGCGGCACCGGGACCAGCAGATGCCGTACGGCCTCCTCGGAGAGGTAGAGCCCGCGCAGCGGATCGGCGGCGGTCGGGTCGACGGCGGCACGCCGGTCCACCAGTCGCGACACCCGCTCACGGAGCCGGCCCAGCCGCACCAGGAGGGGATCGTCGGTGACGCCCTGCCGGGGCGCGGCGGGGAGCGTCGCTCCGTCGGGTTCCACGGGGGCGTGCGTGCTCACTCGGCCCGCTCCACCGGGGCCACGGGGCCGCTGCCCGTCGCGGGGGCCGGCGCCAGGTGCCGCGGCCGGTGCCGTCGCTCGGGCGAGTCGGACGCCGTACCGTCCATGGTGCGGACGCGGACCGCCGCGCCCTCCGTGACCGGGGGACCGGCGTCGTACTCGGGGAAGGCCGGGAAGGGCGCCGTGACCACGAGGTCGAGGGACGGCTTCAGCTCACCGCCCAGCGCGGACCAGATCTCCGCGAGGGAACGGGACTCGGTGTGCAGCCCCGCCACCGTGAGCGGCACCGACAGCCCCAGCGCGCCCAGCGCGCCCGGCAGTTCGTCCGGCGGCAGCAACTCGCGCGGCAGCAGCGTCGCCAGCACCGCGGAGAGCAGCCGGTGTTCGTCCTGCGGCTGCTTCGTCCAGGCCGTGACCAGGTACGACAGCCGGAACCAGCGGGGCGGCTGACGGCGCCGCACCACGATGTCACGCTCGTCGCGGACGGGCATGTGGCCCCGCTGCCGCCGGGAGACGTCCTCGCGGATGTCGTACAGATACGTGTTGATGGTGGGCGCGTTGCGCCGGGCCGCCCAGTCGCGTGTCGGTGCCTCGAAGGAGACGTCGATACCGGAACCGGCCAGGGCGCCGCCCCCGATCAGCCCCTTGAGGACCTCGTCCACCTCGTGGATCACCGTCGTGCTCCCGTGCCGTCCGCCCCGTCGTCTGTCCGTCCGCCGATCGTGCCCCGAGCGGTGCCCGTCCCCGCAGGCACGCCGGGGACGACCCGAGGGCAGAGCACGCTGCCCGGCGGGTCCGATGCGACTGCCTGTTCGATCAGAGGTAGCCTTCCCGGAGGGCATACGCCACGGCATGCGCCCGGTTGCGCAGATGCAGTCGGGTGGTCAGACCATGCATCACGTTCTTGACGGTGCGTTCGGAGTAGGAGAGCTTGCTCGCGATCTCACCGGTGTCCAACCCCTCGGCGACGAGCCGCAGCACGTCGATCTCCCGCGGCACGAGGCCCGACACGGGTGCGCCCGGCCGGCCGGTCACGGAACGCTGCAACGAGCCGACCTGGTTGATCAGCCGCCCCAGCAGATCGGCGGGCAGATCGCCGTCACCGCGCGAGGCCGCGAGCACCGCCTGCGACAGCCGGTGCGCGGTCGCCTCGTGGCGCCACACCACCGCCCCGACCCCGCACTCGATGACGTCGAGCAGTTCCGTCTCACGGATCGCGCTCACCACCAGCACCGCCCGCGCGCCGTCGCTGCGCACCGTCTTGCGGAGCGCTGACAGCAGGGTCTCGTCCGGTGTCTCACCGATCAGGACGGCCACGGTGCCGGGCCTCGGCTCACCGCCCTCGACCAGGTCGATCACCGGGTGCCCGCCCAACTGGCTGAGCACCCCCGCCCGGGAGAGCGGGTCCGGAGTGTGGACCACGACCGGGATCCGGCGCCGCGCCACGGTCGTGGCCGTCTCCGCCGTCCGTAATGAGCTGGGCAACCGATTCTCCTGTGTACGCGTGGGGGGAGGCTCCGCCGACCGGACCGCCGGGAGGACGGCCGAGCCGGCTGGCGGCCGGACCGCCGACCGCACGACCGATCGGACCACCGACCGGAAGACCGATCGGACCACCGGCCGGGCGACCGATCGGACCACCGGCCGGGCCGCGGACCGGGCCGGCCGGCGGAGCCGGATGCACCGCAGGGGCCCAGGTGACCGATGGGCTCGAACCACACTTCTGTGCGCCGACCGCCGTGCGCAATCGTGGAGCACCACGAGATCGACCACGAGATCGGCCACGACACCTCCACGGCGGCCCCCTTCACCGCCGTCCCCCGCACCGCTGACCCCTTCACAG
>NZ_LIRK01000694.1 GCF_001419765.1 Streptomyces torulosus | reverse complement strand
CAGTCGAAGTTCGACGCCCTGTGGAACCACGACGACGACCAGGGCGTCGGCGCGCTGCGCGCCATCGAGCAGGCCGGACGCGACGACTTCCTCATGGTCGGCGGCGCGGGCGCCCTCTCCGCCTTCCAGGCCATCGAGAAGGACGACGGTGTCCTCAAGGCGACCGTCCTCTACCCGCCGACCATGGCCGCCTCCGCGATCGACCTCGCCCGCGCCCTCGGCCAGAGCAAGGGCATAGGCGGCCTCGCCGAGTTCGAGATCCCGTCCTCGCTGACGCTCTACTCGGCCGTCGTCGACAAGGACAACGTCGACCAGTACATGTCCACCGGCTTCAAGTGACGGCTCCCGCCGGACGGGCCCGACCGGACCGACCACCGGGAGCCGGCAGCCACGGCTCCCGGAGATCCGGGCAGGGCCCCACCCCCCACCGCGCCGCGACCACGAGGAGGACACACGCATGGGACAGCCGCAGCAGCCCGACCAGGCCGAGGCGGAGGAGGCAGGGGCCCCAGGTCCCGGCACCAGCGCCGGGACCTGGCCCGCCGGGCTCGCCGGCGGGGCCGGCAGACCGCCGCTGCGGGTCGGCATGGTCGGGTACGCGTTCATGGGGGCCGCGCACTCGCAGGGCTGGCGCACCGCGGGACGGGTCTTCGACCTGCCGCTCAGCCCGGTCCTCGCCGCGGTCTGCGGACGTGACCGGGACGCCGTGCGGGCCATGGCGGACCGGCACGGCTGGGCCACGACGGAGACGGACTGGCGGGCCCTCGTCGCCCGCGACGACATCGACCTCGTCGACATCTGCACCCCCGGCGACAGCCACGCCGAGATCGCCCTCGCCGCCCTGGCCGCGGGCAAGCACGTGCTCTGTGAGAAGCCGCTCGCCAACACCGTCGAGGAGGCGGAGGCCATGACGGCGGCGGCCGAGGAGGCCCACGCGCGCGGCCAGGTGGCGATGGTCGGCTTCAACTACCGCCGGGTGCCCGCCACCGCGCTGGCCCGGCGCATGGTCGCCGAGGGGCGGCTCGGCGCCCTCCGTCACGTACGGGTGACCTACCTTCAGGACTGGCTCGTGGACCCGGAGTTCCCGCTGACCTGGCGGCTGCGCAAGGAGTCGGCCGGTTCCGGGGCGCTCGGCGACCTCGGGGCGCACATCGTCGACCTCGCGCAGTACCTCGCCGGTGAGCCGGTCGTCGGGGTGTCGGCGCTGACCGAGACCTTCGTACGGGAACGCCCCCTGCCCGCCGGGGCGTCCAGCGGGCTGGCGTCGGCCGGGGGCTCCGACGCGCGCGGGGCCGTCACGGTCGACGACGCCGCCCTGTTCACCGGCCGTTTCGCCTCCGGCGCGATCGCCTCCTTCGAGGCCACCCGCTTCGCCACCGGCCGCAAGAACGCCCTGTGCATCGAACTCAACGGCGAGCGGGGCTCGTTGGCCTTCGACCTGGAACGGCTCAACGAGCTCTCGTACCACGACCACACCGGGCCCGGCACCCACGCCGGTTTCCGCCGCATCCTCGTCACCGAGTCCGACCACCCCTACCTGGACGCCTGGTGGCCGCCGGGCCACGGTCTCGGCTACGAGCACACCTTCGTCCACCAGGCCCGCGACCTGATCCAGGCCGTCGCGGCGGGCGAGCGGCCCGCTCCGTCCTTCGCGGACGGGCTCCAGGTGCAGCGTGTGCTCGCGGCGGTCGAGGAGAGCGCCGAGAAGAACTCCGTCTACACCCCCACCGCGGTCTGAGGAGGCCCCGCACCATGCCGCGCACCTTCACGCTCTTCACCGGCCAGTGGGCCGACCTGCCCCTCGAAGAGGTCTGCCGCCTCGCCCGCGACTTCGGCTACGAGGGACTCGAACTCGCCTGCTGGGGCGACCACTTCGAGGTCGACAAGGCGCTCGCGGACCCGTCGTACCTCGCCTCCCGGCACCAGCTGCTGGAGAAGTACGGCCTGAAGTGCTGGGCCGTCTCCAACCACCTCGTCGGCCAGGCCGTCTGCGACGCCATCATCGACGAACGCCACCGGGCCATCCTGCCCGCCCGGATCTGGGGCGACGGCGAGCCCGAGGGCGTACGGCAGCGGGCCGCCGCCGAGATGGCCGACACCGCGCGGGCGGCGGCGGCCTTCGGCGTCGACACCGTCATCGGCTTCACCGGCTCCGCGATCTGGCACCTGGTCGCCATGTTCCCGCCCGCCCCCGAGTCGATGATCGAGCGCGGTTACGAGGACTTCGCGACCCGCTGGAACCCGATCCTCGACGTCTTCGACGCCGAGGGCGTGCGGTTCGCCCACGAGGTCCACCCGAGCGAGATCGCCTACGACTACTGGACCACCCAGCGCGCCCTGGAAGCGGTCGACCACCGGCCCGCGTTCGGCCTCAACTTCGACCCCTCGCACTTCGTGTGGCAGGACCTCGACCCGGTCGGCTTCCTGTGGGACTTCCGCGACCGGATCTACCACGTGGACTGCAAGGAGGCCCGCAAGCGCCTCGACGGCCGCAACGGCCGCCTCGGCTCGCACCTGCCCTGGGGCGACCCGCGCCGCGGCTGGGACTTCGTGTCCGCCGGCCACGGCGACGTGCCGTGGGAGGACGTCTTCCGGATGCTCCGCTCGATCGGCTACCAGGGCCCGATCTCCGTCGAGTGGGAGGACGCCGGCATGGACCGGCTCCAGGGCGCCCCCGAGGCCCTGAACCGCCTCAAGGCGTTCGACTTCGAACCGCCGTCGGCCTCGTTCGACGCGGCGTTCGGCGGCAACGACTAGGTCCATGCCGGCCGGGAGTCCCCGCACGGGACTCCCGGCCCGGCCCCCGGCCCGGCTCATCGGGCCGGCTGTCCGGCCGGGTCCCCACGGCCCGGCCGTGTCTCCGGGGTGACGGCGCACCCCGGCGTACCGCACACACCCGTACAGCTCCGTACGACCAAGCCCCTCCTTGGAGGCCTTTCGTGCACCCGTACGACGACAACAGACACCCCACCAGCCCCTTCAGACGCCGGAGAGTCCGCGGCCCCCTGGCTCTGCTGAGCGGTCTGCTGCTCGCCGGCGCCTCGCTCTCGCTGACCTCGCCCGCCGCGGGAGCGGCCGAGGCCGCCCCGCGGGCCGCCGCGGCCGAGGACTTCCAGCAGGTCACCCTCGCCAAGGGCGAACCCGAGGTCGGCGAGCCCATGTCGCTCGCCGTGCTCCCGGACCGCTCGGTGCTGCACACCTCCCGCGACGGCGAACTGCGGCTGACCGACGCGGCCGGCAACACCCGCCTCGCCGGCAAGCTCGATGTGTACTCCCACGACGAGGAGGGTCTCCAGGGCATCGGCGTCGACCCCGGCTTCGCCGACAACCGCTTCATCTACCTGTACTACGCGCCCCCGCTGAACACCCCGGCCGGGGACGCCCCCGAGACCGGCAGCGCCGCCGACTTCGCGCCCTTCGACGGCGTCAACCGACTGTCCCGCTTCGTCCTGAGGACGGACGGCACGCTCGACAAGGCCAGCGAGAAGAAGATCCTCGACGTGCCCGCCTCGCGCGGCATCTGCTGTCACGTCGGCGGCGACATCGACTTCGACGCGGCGGGCAACCTGTACCTGTCGACCGGCGACGACAGCAACCCGTTCCAGTCGGACGGTTTCACCCCCATCGACGAGCGCGCGAACCGCAACCCGGCCTTCGACGCGCAGCGCACCGCCGCCAACACCAACGACCTGCGCGGCAAGATCCTGCGCATCAAGGTCGGCGCCGACGGCTCGTACGCCATACCCGACGGCAACCTCTTCGCGCCCGGCACGGACAAGACGCGCCCCGAGATCTACGCGATGGGCCTGCGCAACCCGTTCCGCTTCAGCGTCGACAAGAAGACCGGCATCCTCTACGTCGGCGAGTACGGCCCCGACGCGGGCGCCGCCAACCCCTCGCGCGGCCCGGCCGGCCAGGTCGAGTTCGCCCGCGTCACCAAGCCCGGCAACTTCGGCTGGCCGTACTGCACCGGCAAGAACGACGCCTACGTCGACTACGACTTCGCCACCGGCGCCTCCGGCGCCGCCTTCGACTGCGCGGCGCCGAAGAACACCTCCCCGAACAACACGGGCCTGACCGAGCTGCCGCCCGCCGAGCCCGCGTGGATCCCCTACAACGGCAACTCCCTGCCGGAGTTCGGCGACGGCTCCGAGTCCCCGGTGGGCGGCCCGGTCTACCACTACGACGCCTCCCTCGACTCACCGGTGAAGTTCCCCGAGGCGTACGACGGGGACTTCTTCGCCGGTGAGTTCGGCCGCCGCTGGATCAAGCGCATCACCAGCGACGCCGACGGCACCGTGCGCTCCATCGCCGACGTGCCCTGGACGGGCACCCAGGTGATGGACATGGCCTTCGGCCCGGACGGCGCGCTGTACGTCCTCGACTACGGCATCTCCTGGTTCGGCGGCGACGAGCACTCCGCCCTGTACCGCATCGAGAACGCCACCGACGGCCACTCGCCGGTCGCCCAGGCCGCCGCCGACCGCACCTCCGGCCAGGCGAGGCTCAAGGTCCGCTTCTCCTCCGCGGGCACCAGCGACCAGGACGGCGACGCCCTCACCTACAGCTGGGACTTCGGCGACGGCTCCACGTCCACGGCGGCGAACCCGACGCACACCTACAAGAAGAACGGCACCTACACGGCGACCGTCACCGCGAAGGACCCCTCCGGCCGCACCGGCAGCGCCAGCGTGCAGATCGTCGTCGGCAACACCGCGCCCAAGGTGACCCTGGAACTCCCGCAGGACGGCCAGCTGTTCGCCTTCGGTGAGGCCGTACCGTTCAAGGTGCGGGTCAGCGACCCGGAGGACGGCCGGCCCATCGACTGCGCCAAGGTCAAGGTCACCTTCGTCCTCGGCCACGACAGTCACGGCCACCCGGTGACCTCCGCCAACGGCTGCACCGGCACCATCCAGACCAGCGCCGACGGCGGCCACGACGAGAACGCCAACATCTTCGGGGTGTTCGACGCCGAGTACACCGACGGCGGGGGCGGCGGCCAGGCCCCGCTGACCACACACGACCGGCACGTCGTCCAGCCCAAGCACCGCCAGGCCGAGCACTACGGCGACTCCTCCGGCGTCACCGTCCAGTCGAAGGCCACCGCCCACGGCGGCAAGACCGTCGGGGACATCTCCCACGGCGACTGGATCTCCTTCAAGCCGTACGTCCTGTCCAACGCCACGAAGATCACCGCGCGGATCTCCTCCGGAGGCGCGGGCGGCAAGCTGGAGGTCCGGGCGGGCTCGCCCACCGGCCGGCTGCTCGGCAGCACCACCGTGCCGGTCACCGGCGGCTGGGAGAACTTCCAGGACGTCACCGCGAACCTGACCAGGGCCCCGCGCGGTACCACCACGCTCTACCTGGTGTTCAAGGGCAGCGGCTCCGGCGGGTTGTTCGACGTGGACGACTTCACGTTCACGACGAGGTGAGGGGCGGCCATGCGAACGAACGGACGTATGGGGACGGCCGCGATCGGCGCCGCCCTGCTGATCGGCTGCGTCTCGGGACCCGCCGTGTCCGATGAGGCGGCCGACGCCGGTACGGCACGCGGCTCCGCACAGGCCCGGGTGCTGGTGTTCTCCAAGACCGCCGGCTTCCGGCACGACTCCATCCCCGAGGGCATCACCGCCGTACGGGAACTGGGCGCCGCCCACGGCTTCCGGGTCGACGCCACGGAGGACGCCGGCGCCTTCACCACCCGCAACCTCGGCCGGTACGCCGCCGTCGTCTTCCTCTCCACCACCGGCGACGTCCTGAACCCGGCCCAGCAGACCGCGTTCGAGCGGTACATCGGACGCGGCGGCGCCTACGTCGGCATCCACGCCGCCGCCGACACCGAGTACGACTGGGCGTTCTACGGCGGACTCGCGGGCGCCTACTTCCAGTCGCACCCCGCGATCCAGCCCGCGACGGTCGACGTCGAGGACCACGCCCACCCGGCGACCGCCTCACTGGGCGCGACCTGGAACCGCACGGACGAGTGGTACAACTACCGCTCCAACCCCCGTGAACGGGCCCATGTCCTCGCCTCGCTCGACGAGTCGTCGTACAGCGGCGGCACCATGAACGGCGACCATCCCATCGCCTGGTGCCAGAACTACCGGGGCGGCCGCGCCTTCTACACCGGGGGCGGCCACACCAAGGAGTCGTACGCCGAACCGGCCTTCCGGCAGCATCTGCTGGGCGGCATCCGGTGGGCGATCGGCGAGGCCCAGGCCGACTGCCGGCCGGAGAACGGCTACCGGCCGCTGTTCGACGGCACCTCCCTGGACGGCTGGCGGCAGGCCGGGCCGGGCTCCTTCGAGCGCGGCGCCGACGGCACGCTCACCTCCAGCGGCGGCATGGGCATGCTCTGGCACGCCGACCGCAGCTTCGGGTCGTACTCCCTGAAGCTCGACTGGAGGACGGACGGCGCCTTGGGCGACGACAACTCGGGGGTGTTCGTGGGCTTCCCGCCCTCGGACGACCCGTGGTCGGCCGTGAACAACGGCTACGAGATCCAGATCGACGCCACCGACGTACCCGAGCGGACCACCGGGTCCGTCTACGGCTTCCGCTCCGCCGACATCAGGAAGCGCGACCGCGCCCTGAACCCGCCGGGGGAGTGGAACACGTACGAGATCCGGGTGGAGGGCGAACGCCTGCGCGTGTGGCTCAACGGCGTGCAGATCAACGATTTCACCAACACCGATCCGGCCCGGAGCCTCAGGGACGGTCACCTCGGCATCCAGAACCACGGTGCCGACGACCGGGTGTCCTTCCGAGACGTCCGGATCAAGGAACTGCCCGCGCGGACCGTCGGCACGGCGGCCCCGCCCACGGGCGACTGAACGGCGGCGGGCGGGGGACGCCGGACCTCCGCCCGCCGCCTCCCCGCCCGGCGTACCCACATTCCGGTGCTCGCCGGGTCCGCCCGGCGCGTCCGGGTCCCCGCACCACGTGCTCGACAAGGAGGCTGCCCATGTCCGCGTCCCCGTCCGTGTCCGTGCCGGGTTCCGCGCCGCGTGTCGGCGTCTGGCTGATCGGGGCCCGCGGCTCCGTCGCCACCACCGTCGTCGCGGGCTGCGCGGCCCTCACCGCGGACCTGCACACCCCCACGGGCATGGTCACCGAGACACCCCTCTTCGCGGGCTCGGGCCTCCCGCCGCTGGCCTCCCTCGTCTTCGGCGGCCACGACACCACGGACTGCCCCCTGCCCAAACGCGCCGAGGCCCTCGCCGCGGGCGGCGTCCTCCCCCACGGCCTGCCCGCCGCCGTCACCGCCGAACTCGCCGCCGCCGACCGCGAGATCAGGCCCGGCGGCGGCGAGTTCGGCGGTGACGGCGGCGGGC
>NZ_LIRK01000693.1:2403-2615 GCF_001419765.1 Streptomyces torulosus | reverse complement strand
ACCGGCACCCGTCCCCGCCCACCGACCGCTCGGTGGCGCATTGCGGCGCCCCGACAGGACGACCAGCAGATGATCGGATACAGTCCGCCGCGTGTCCGCAAATCAACACCCAACCGCCAACTCCGCACCGGACTCGCATTGTTCCAGTTGCGGAGCGCCCTACGGTGAGGGCGTTTCCGGCTGGCCCCGCACCTGCGAGGCCTGCCACACCG
>NZ_LIRK01000693.1:0-2395 GCF_001419765.1 Streptomyces torulosus | reverse complement strand
ATCGCCCCCGCGCGCGGGGGCACCGCCCTGCCCGGCGGCTTCATCGACCACCGGGAGGACTGGCGGCACGCCGTCGTCCGCGAGCTCAAGGAGGAGACGGGCATCTGCGCGGCCGACCGCGATGTCCGCCTCGCCGACGCCATGAGCTCACCCGACGGCCACCTGCTCCTGTTCGGGCTGCTCCCCGAACGCCCGGCAGCCAACCTCCCGCCGCCCGCGGCCACCGACGAGACGGAGGGCTGGCACCTGTTGCGCAGACCGACCGAACTCGCCTTCCCGCTGCACACCCTGGCGGTACAGGCGTTCTTCGACGGCCGCTACATCTGAGCCGAACCCGCGCTCAGTCCTGGTCGAGTCCCCGGACCCGCACCGGGTACGCGGGCTCGATCGGCCCCTCGGCCCCGTCCCGCTCCACCACCACACGCCGCCCCTCCCAGCGCGTCGTGTACCGCTCGACCTCCGGCTCGTCCCAGCCGTCGCCCGCGTCCGGCACCACGAGCCCGCCCCCCGTCCGCCCGCGCGCGGGTGCCCACACCTCCAGCTCCAGGCCGCCGTCGGCGCCCCGGACCGGCACCACGGCACCCGCGCGCGCGAGAACCGGGATCCGCGACAAGGGCGCGTCGACCACCACCTGCCCGGGCCCCTGGTACGCCTTCCCGGTCACCGTGTCGTACCAGCGCCCCCGCGGCAGCTGCACCGCACGCCGGTCCACACCCGGATCCAGCACCGGCGCCACCAGCAGGCAGCCACCCAGCAGGAACGCGTCCTCACAGTCCCGCAACGCCCTGTTCTCCGGCGCACCCCACCACACCGGCCGCACATAGGGCGCCCCGGTACGCCGCGCCCAGTGGGCCAGCGTCATGAAGTACGGCAGCAGCCGCCGCCGCTCGACGAGCGCCACGCGCGCGTGCTCGACGACCTCGTCCCCGAACTCCCACGGCTCCCTGCGCCCCGCCCGCATGCTCGCGTGCGTGCGGAACAACGGCAGATACGCCCCCAGCTGGAACCACCGCAGGAACAGCTCCGCCGACGGGCTCCCGTCGAAACCGCCCACATCCGGACCCGAGTACGGCACCCCGCACAGTCCGAGCCCCAGCACCAGCGACAGCGACGCCCGCAGCCCCGGCCAGCCCGTCGCCACGTCCCCGGACCACGCGCCCCCGTACCGCTGCATCCCGGCCCACCCGGAACGCGAGAACACGAACGGCCGCTCCTGGGGCACCAGCTCACGCAGCCCCTCGTAGCCGGCCCGCGCCATGCACAGCGCGTACACGTTGTGCGCCTGCCGATGGTCGCCGCCCCGGCCCTCCAGATCGTGCCGGGCCGACCGCGGCAGCGTGTTCTCCCCGAACGCCACGAACGACGTCGGCTCGTTCATGTCGTGCCAGAAACCGGTGAAGCCCCGCGTGAGCCTCTCCTCGTACAGACCGCCCCACCACGCGCGCGTACGCGCCCGCGTGAAGTCCGGGAAGACCGACTCCCCGGCCCACACCAGACCTTCCACGACCCGCCCGGCGGCATCCCGCACGAACGCGTCCTCCGCCGTCCCGCTGTCGTACACGGCGTTGCCGGGCTCCGCCTTGACCGCCGCGTCGACGATCGACACCAGCCGGATGCCCTGCCCCCGCAGCTCCTCGGCGAGGTCCGGCAGCTTCGGGAAGTGCTCGGCGTCCACCGTGAACACCCGGTGGCCGTCGAAGTGGTCGATGTCCAGATGGATCGCGTCGAGCGGCAGCCCGTGCTCCCGGTACCCCGCGACGACCCGCCGCACCTCCTGCTCGCTGCCGAACCCCCACCGCGCGTGATGGTGCCCGAGCGCCCACGCCGGCGGCAGCGCCGGAGCGCCCGTGAGCGCCGCCCACGCGTGCAGCACGCGCGCGGGAGTACCGACGATCACCCAGCAGCGCAGCGGCCCCCCGGACATCCGCAGCTCCGACGTGCCGACCCGGTCGTGCCCCGACCCAGCGCCCTCCTCGCCCCCGCGCAACGTCACCGTGCCGTCCCACGTGGAGTCGTGGAACACCAGATGCGTCCCCGCGTCGGCCACCACCATCTGCACCGGCATCGTGATGTACAGCGGATCATCACCAGGTTCGAACGCGTGCCCGGGATCCGTGTTCCACAGCCGATACGTTCCGTCACGCAGCCGGGGCCCTGCCGCGCGCCCACCCAGACCGAAGAACCGGGCATCGGCCGCGACCTCCGAGCGCTGCGTCCACCTCGCCTCGCCCCCGCCCACCGGCTCCCACCAACGGGGCGGCAGATCGCGCCGCAAGGTCACCCCACCGGGCGTACACACCTCCACCGCCCCGTGCCGTGACACCACGACCGTCACCCGCTCGGCCACGACCCGCCAGCCGCCGTCCTTGTCCGGCTCCAGCTCGGCCCGCGGATC
>NZ_LIRK01000692.1 GCF_001419765.1 Streptomyces torulosus | reverse complement strand
CCCCAACCGCCCCCGCCGCCGCAGAAACGCCAGTGACGTCGCGTACGCCTCGTACTCCGCGACGACCCGGGCGCCCCCCTTGCCGAAGTGGTACGACGCATAGTCCCGCGCCACCCGCCGGGCCCGCATCGACCCCAGCACGAACGGCTCGGGCGGCGTCAGCCACCCCGCCGCCGCGTACACCGGCAGTTCCTCCCGCACAGCCCGCAGCTCCCGCTGCCGCACCCAGATCGACAACCACGTCAGCAGCCCGAACATCGGCACCATGAACACCGCGTAGACCGCGAAGAACCCGTACTCCCCGAACGCCGCGGACCCGTTCCAGACCGCATGCATGCCCATCGCGAGCAGGAGCCCGCCGACCGGCACCAGCACCCGCCGCACGGGCTGCCGTTCCCCGGCCCTGGCCGCGATCCCGAACCCGATGCCCGTGAGCACGGTGAACAAGGGGTGCGCGAACGGCGACATGATCACCCGCACGAAGAACGTCGCGGCGGTGACCGACGCCAGCCCGGTCCCCCCGCTGAGCTGGTCCGTTCCGAACGCGGTCCCGAGGTACAGGATGTTCTCGGTGAAGGCGAACCCGGTCGCCGTGACGCCCGCGATCACCACCCCGTCGACGAGGCCCGTGAAGTTCCGCCGCCGGAACAGGAAGATCAGCAGCACGGCCGCGGCCTTGGCGGTCTCCTCGACGACGGGCGCTATGACGGTGGCGCCGAGGGTGTCGGCGTGCGACGGGTCGGCGGTGGCCGTGGCTATCCACTGGGTGGCGAAGCTGTTCGCCACGATCGCGATGAGTGCCGCCGCGCACGCCCCCCAGGCGAACGCGAACAGCATGTTCTTCCAGGGCCCGGGTTCCACCTGGTCCAGCCACCGGAACGCGGCCACGAGCAGCGGTACGGGCAGCACCGCGAGCCCCAGCCCGACGAGGAACCCCTCGGTGCCGGTCTGCTCGCGGACGAGCGCCAGAATGACGAGCCCGGACAGCGCGAGCAGCGCGATGAGAGAGCCGTACTTGACGCCCTTCCGCTGCCACCAGCGCGGGGGCCTGAACGCACCTCCCCCGGCGGTGCCGCTGGGGTGCGTCGGGTAGGGGGGACCGGTGGCCATTGCGTTGACCCTAACGAGCGATGGGCGCTGCCCGCGACGTCGTACCGTACGACCGGTCGCGGGGGTGTGGGGGTACTGTTCGGGCGCCTATGGGGGGTTGGAAGCGGTTCCTACTGATCTACGCGACGGAAGAGCAGATCGTTCACCACATGACCCTTGTCCAGTCCCTGGGCCTCGAAACGGGTCAGCGGCCGGAAGCCGGGACGTGGCGCGAACCCGCCGTCGGGCCGGGTGTTCTCGAAGTCGGGGTGGGCGGTCAGTACGTCCAGCATCTGCTCGGCGTACGGCTCCCAGTCCGTCGCACAGTGCACGATCGCGCCGGGGCGGAGCCGTGACGCGACGAGGGTGAGGAACTCCGGCTGGATCAGCCGCCGCTTGTGATGGCGCTTTTTCGGCCAGGGGTCGGGGAAGTAGACGCGCAGCCCGTTCAACGAGGCGGGCGCGAGCATCTCCCGCAGCAGGATGATCGCGTCGCCATTCGCGACCCGGATGTTGGACAGTCCGTTCCGGTCGGCGAGATTGAGGAGGTTGCCCTGGCCGGGGGTGTGGACGTCGACGGCGAGGACGTTGGTGCCGGGGTCCGCGGTGGCCATCTCGGCGGTCGCCTCGCCCATCCCGAAGCCGATCTCCAGGACGACGGGGTTCTCGTTGCCGAACAGTTCGACGAGGTTCAGCGTCCGCCCGTCGATGTCGAGCCCCCACTTGGGCCAGAGCCGCTGGAGGGCGTCCGCCTGCCCGGCCGTCACCCGGCTCCGCCGGGGCTGGAAGCTCCTGATCCGCCGCTCGAAGTGCGCCCCGGCGGGATCGGCCATGGGCCCGTCCGGAAAGCGGGGCTCACCCTTGGCACGGGTACGCCGAAGGGAAGCACCGGAGGTGCGGGACTCGGGGGCATTGGCAGACTCAGACACAGTGCCCCCAATTTTACGACCGCGAGAACGACCGCCTTCCCGCCGCGGACCGCAGGCCGAAGCGGGACCCAGGCCGAATGGGACCGCAAGCCGCACCGGCCCCGAAGCCGCAGCCGCTCCCAGGCCGAATGGGACCGCAAGCCGCACCGGCCCCGAAGCCGCAGCCGCTCCCAGGCCGAATGGGACCGCAAGCCGCACCGGCCCCGAAGCCGCAGCCGCTCCCAAGCCGAAGCGGTCGTCAATCCGCACCGGGACCCGAACCCCAAGCCGCAGCGGCCCACAAGCTCAAGCCACAACGGACCCGAATCCCCACCCGCAGTGTCCCCCGAGCCGCGGCCGGCACGCGGCGGCGGCCGAGGCCGACGTCACACCGCGGCCAGCGCGGCCAGCGCTCTCCTCCCGACCTCACGCCCGATCGGCAGTGACGCGGTCGCCGCAGGCGACGGCGCGTTCAGTACGTGCACCGCCCGCGCACCCTCGCGGATCAGGAAGTCGTCCACCAGCGTCCCGTCCCGCAGCACGGCCTGCGCCCGCACTCCCGCGGCGGCCGGTACGAGGTCCCCCTCGGAGATGCCGGGCAGCAGCCGCCGTACGGCCCCCGTGAACGCCCGCTTGGACACGGACCGCCGTAGCTCCCCGGCGCCGTACCGCCAGTGCCGCCGCGCTATCCGCCAGGCTCCGGGCCACGCCAGGGTCCCGCCCAGTTCCCGCACCCGTACGGTCCCCCAGCCGTACCCTTCGCGGGCGAGCGCCGGCACCGCGTTGGGCCCGAGGTGGACGGCTCCGTCGATGCCCCGGGTCAGATGCACTCCGAGGAACGGGAACGCCGGATCGGGCACCGGGTACACCAGCCCCCGCACCAGCTCGGGCCGGGCCAGCTCGTAGTACTCACCCCGGAACGGCACGATCCGCATGCCGGGCTCGTCCCCCGTCAACCGGGCCACCTCGTCGCAGTGCAGCCCGGCGCAGTTCACGAGGACGCGCCCCCGGACGATGTCACCGCCGCGGATCCGTACGGCCACGCCGAGCGAGGCTCGCCGGTCGATGTGCTCGACCTCGGCCCCGTACCGGATGTCGGCGCCCGAGGCCGCGGCGAGCTGCCGGGCGACGCCCACGAAGTCGCAGATGCCGGTGGTCCCGACGTGTATGGCGGCCAGTCCGCGCACCTCCGGCTCGTACTCGGTGATCTGGGCGGGGCCCAGTTCCCGGACCGGTATGCCGTTCTCCCGGCCGCGCTGCACCAGGGCGTGCAGCCGGGGCAGCTCCGAGCGCTCGGTGGCGACGATCAGCTTCCCGGTGACCTTGTGGGGGATGCCGTACTCGGCGCAGAACTTCACCATCTCGGCGGCGCCCTTGACCGCGTACCGGGCCTTCAGCGATCCGGGGCGGTAGTAGATGCCGCTGTGGATGACCCCGCTGTTGCGCCCGGTCTGGTGCCGGGCGGGGCCCGGTTCCTTCTCCAGGACGGTCACCCGTGTCCCCGGCGCGGCACGTGTGATCGCGTACGCCGTCGACAGCCCGACGATCCCACCGCCGATCACGAGCACATCACAGTCGTAAGCGCCCAGCCTCCGCACGCGCCCCACCTCCCGACTCTGATAGTGCACTGCACCACTGACAATGCCCTCAAACCCGAAAGACGTCTCCATGGCCTCGGTCACGTTCCGACCCAGGCCACCCGGACAGGGGCGCGGGGAACTGCGCGAAACCCCCCACACACCCGCACCCGCAAAACCGCACAAACCCGACAGGCAGGTAGGTGACCCCCACCCGCACCCGCAAAACCACACAAACCCGACAGGCAGGTAGGTGACCCCCACCCGCACCCGCAAGACCCCACGCACCCGGCACGCGAGCAGGCGCCCGGCCCTCGAGCGGAGCGTCTACGCCGGGGTCATCAGCAGCGGCCGTGCCCTCTCGCGCAGCTCGATCACCCGCGGCTCGTCCCCGTACGGCTCCAGTCGGTGCAGGAGATCCTTCACGTACTCGGTCGTGCGGGCCGAGGAGATGCGCCCCGCGACCTCCACCGCCCGTACGCCCTGCTCGCACGCCGCGTCGAGGTTGCCGGACTCCAGTTCCGCGACCGCCGACACGACGAGCCGCAGCCCGTGCGAGCGGACGAACTCCTCCGTCGGCCGTGACAGCGCCTGCTCGGTGAAGCGGCGCACCTGACGCGGCGCCTTGAGGTCGCGGTAGCACTCCGCGGCGTCCGCGGCGAACCGGTCGTAGCCGTAGAAGCCGAGCCAGGACGGGTCGTTGTCGCCGTCGCGGGCCCGCTCCAGCCACCCCTCGGCGGCCTTGAGGGCGGCGCCGGCGGCCACCGCGTCGCCCGCACGCGCGTGTGCCCGTGCCTCGACGAGCCGGAAGAAGCTCATGGTGCGGGCGGTGGCGAGCCCCCGGTTGCGTTCCAGCGCGGCCTGCGCGAGGTCGACGCCCTCGTCGCCGAACCCGCGATAGGTCGCCTGCAACGACATCGTGGCCAGCACATACCCGCCGAGCGGCACGTCGGCCGCGGCGCGCGCGAGCCGTAACGCCTGGATGTAGTACCGCTGGGCCGCCTCCTGTTGACCCGTGTCAAAAGCCATCCAGCCTGCGAGGCGGGTGAGTTCGGCGGAGGCTCCGAACAGCGCGCGTCCCACTTCGTCGGAGTACGAGCCGAGCAGCAGCGGCGCGGCCTCGACCCGCAGGCATTCGGGGACCATCGACGAACGCCAGTCGCCGCCGCCGTACTTGGAGTCCCAGCGCCGGGCGTCCTCGGCGGCCTCGCGCAGCTTCTGCACATCGCTGTGGCCGACTTTCAGCGGCGACCCCGAGCCCTCCGCGGAGCTCGCCTCGCGCGCCACCGAGCTGTCGGCCGGGGTTATCAGCCAGCGTGAGGCGGGCGTCGCGTACGCGCTGACCGCGAACGATCCGGCGAGGGACTGCCAGATGCCGCCGGAGCCGGCGCGTCGGCCCGCGAGGTCGAGGCGGTACAGCTCGGTCGCCGACCGCACGGCCTGTCCGACGTCACGGGGGAAGGCGAGGCCCACCTCGGGTGCGGGATCCGCGTCGGCCAGGCCGATCTCGTGCAGTGGCACGGGCCGGCCGAGCTTCTGGCCGATGGCGGCCGCGATGAGGTGCGGCGCGGCGCCCTGGGGGACCATGCCTTTGGAGACCCACCGCGCCACCGACGTCTTGTCGTAGCGAAGCGTCAACCCGCGTTGAGCGCCAAGATCGTTCACGCGACGCGCGAGTCCTGCGTTGCTGATTCCCGCGAGGGCGAGAACGGCGCCGAGCTTTTCGTTCGGCCCGCGTTGCTCCCTGGACATGCGCCACCCCTCGAACAGACGGCTGCCGCGGCGGCATAGGCACGCGGCATTCGTAAACCCAGCGTAGTTCGCCGCATCCCAAGCGTTAAGGGGCCTAAATCCGGATGGCGGGAATGTGGTCCGTACGAAAGTACGGACAGAGTACGGACTGTTGCCGCGTGCTCCCGCTGTGTGGCCGTGCGCCTGTCCGTGCGCTCTACTCCGGCCAGCGGGGGAGCGGTTCCATGGCCGTGCGTGGGTCGGCCCGCTGTACTGGATCCAGTGGGCTGGGGGACACCGCCGCCTCCATCCCCGCGGGCGGCGGACCGGTCCGGGAGGTGAACTCCGCCTCCCGGACTGTTCGTTGACACTGAGTCGCCATCGGGGTCGGTACGGAGGGTGTGTGAGTTCTGTCCCACGATCCCGATTTGGCCGAAAATCGACGGTGGGTGCGAGGGGTCAATACCCCTCCGACCACGTCTCTTGAGGGCGCGTTAGGAGTTTTGGGGGAGCGTATCGGGGGCGCATTCGCGTCGTAGACCCGGGGTCCACCTTTGTCGACCGCCCCGCTTCCGGGGCTGTCCGGCGGTGTGACGGGGGAGCGCTCAAGTCTCCCCAGGGGCGCACTTACCGGTGCGCAAGCAGCTCCGCACGCCCTCCATCGAGCCTCCTTCGTGGCAGCATGGGTGCCGTTCGTACGGTGCACTGGTTGTCCACAGCCTGTGGAGGCGTCGATGCGGTGGTTGGTGGGATGGAGCAGTACCGCCGCTGGCTCGCACGCCCTCGGCTCCGCCAGAGCCACCGGCCCGGACGGCGAGGCGGTGCACCCGGTCGGCTCCCACCCGCTGTGGGGCGACCCCGATCCGCTGTGGGCCGTCGGCGACTGGCGCCCCGACGAGGTGCGTGTCGTGCAGGCCGACGCCCAGACCAGGATCGCGATCCTCGGCATCTGCGGGGCCACCGACGAGCAGCTGCGCGTGGCCCTGTTCGCCGCCCGCGGCGGTGCCCTGCGCCATCTCACCGCCTGGCCCGGCAGTTACACGGCCGTCGTCCAGGTCGGCCGCCGGGTCACCGTCTGCGGTGACCTCGCGGGCGCGCGCCCCGTCTTCTACACGCCCTGGGCCGGCGGCACCGCGTACGCGACGGCCGCCCTGCCGCTGGCCGATCTCGTCGAGGCCGACCTGGACTTCGGGCACCTCGCGGCCCTGCTCGCCGCCCCCGACGTACCGGACGCCCTCCATGACTCCACCCCGTACGACGGCGTGCGCCGCATTCCCCCGGGGCATGCGCTGATCCTGCGCGCCGGGGCGCGCGAGATCGCCGGCTACGAGCCCGTCGCGTCCCTCGCCGTCGCCGCACCCGCCGCCGACCCGGACAGCGCGGTGGACGCGGTGAGGGACGCTCTCGTAGAAGCAGTACGCACCCGGCTGTCTGCTCCGCGCCACGTGCCCGACGTCGATCCGGGCCCCGTGCCCGGAATGGGCCCGGCGGAGCGCCGCGCCGCCCGCGGGATGCCGGTCCCCGGCATCGGCGCCGACCTCTCCGGCGGCCCCGCCTCGGGCACGCTGGCCCTCCTCGCCGCCGGCCTGCCCGGCGCTCCCGGCACGGTCCTGGGCCACGGCACGGGCGCCGGTGAACGTCTCCTCGCCGTCACCTTCAACGACCTGGCGACCGCGGGCCGCGAGGCCGAACTGGAACGCGCGGGCACCCTGGCCGCCAACCCCCGCCTCCACCACGTCGTCGTGACCGGCGACGAGGACGTCCTCCCGTACGCGGACCTCGACGTCCCGCTGACCGACGAACCGGGCCCCTCCCTCGTCACGGCGGCCCGTCACCGCGCCCGGCTCTCCGCCGGCAGTGCCGACCACTTCACCGGCTACGGCGCCCGCCAGGTCCTGGACGCCCACCCCGCCCGCCTCGCCGACCTGCTGATGGACCGCAAGCGCCGCCACCTCGTCCGCCCGGTCGCCGCCCTCGCCAAGGCGGACGGCTCGGTGATGGTCCCCGCGCGCGTGTACGGCGCCGCCCGGAAACTGGCCCGCACCCCGTACCGCGCGGGCGTCGAGGTTCTCGCCGACCGTCTGATGCGGCGCCGCTTCGACGAACCCGGCGGTGCCGTCGGAGCCTCGCTCGCCGCGCTCACCTGGGCGAGACCCGGGCCCGCCGCCCGCTGGCTGACGGGCGAGGCCCTGGCAGAAGTATCGATTCGCCTGGGTGCTGTGTCGGGCCGCCCGAGCGTCGGTCCGGGCCAGCGCCCCGGTGACTTCCGGGCCCGCGCGGCCCTGGCCCGCCACGCCGCCGACCTGCGCGTCCTCGAACAGGCCGCCGAGATCCGCTCCCAGCGCCTGCACACCCCGTTCCTCGACAACCAGGTCGTCCGCGCCTGCCGGGCCCTCCCCGAGGCCCTGCGCGTCCAGCCCGGCGCCCGCGCCGCCATCCTCCGTACGGTCCTGGAGGGCGCCGGTGTCACCGACCTTCCGCCCGGCTGGGGCGCCCCCTCCCACGCCACGTCCGCTGCCGCGGCCCGCACCGGCCTGCGCGTCGCCGCCGACACACTGATCGGCCTCTTCGACACACCGCTCCTCGCGCAGGCCGGCCTGGTGGAGGCCCGCGTCGTCCGCAAGGCGCTCCGCGCGGCCGCCGCGGGCGAGCCCCTGCCCCTGGACGGCCTCGCCGACCTCGTCTCACTGGAACTGTGGCTGCGCCGCCTCCTCTCCCGCCGGGGCACCTGCTGGACGGGCACCCCGGCCAGACAGCGCGCCGTGCCCGCCGGGATCACCCCCCAGCGGGGCGCCCTGGGCGCGGGGGCGACGGCCCGGCAGGCGTAGCGGCGGCGCGGCAGGGGCGACGTAGCGGAATCTCGGAGTCCGGACGTGTACAACCAACGGGGCCCTTCGACGGTCTCCCCTCGCGATCGGACAGACGTCCGGCTCCCCGGCACCTCATGTGCACGTACGCGCCCCCCGACGCAGGGCACACACGAGGTGCCCGTAGCTCTTGTGCCTGGAGAACCATGCGTACACGTACGGCCGCGGCCGCCGTCCTCGGCACCTCGGTGCTGCTCCCGCTGCTCGTCCCCGCCGCCGCCCACGCGGACACCGCGAAGGGCGACACGGTCTTCACCTCGGTGAACTTCAACAAGAAGACGTTCAACGTGGGCGTCAGCACGGCCCAGACGGTCACGGTCGCCGCCACGGCCAAGGACGGGTCGGGCATGCAGGGCATCCTCGGAGCCAAGCTGGTCAGCTCCGACGACAAGATCATCCACGCCTACGCCGCCGACTGCACCCGGCCCACCTCCACCACCATGAAGTGCGTCTTCAGGTTCACCCTCGACCCCGACCGCTCTGACTACTACGGGCTCAGAAACAGCTCGGCCGGCACCTGGCGCTTCACCGCCGAGGCCGTCGCCAAGGACAGCGACTTCTACGACCTGGAGACCAGCGCCAAGATCCAGGTGAAGCGGCTCGCCAGGCTCGCCACCACCCAGGCGGGCCCCGAGCCCGTGGCCAAGGGCGCCAAGCTCACCGTCACCGGCGCGCTGACCCGGGCCGACTGGAACACCAACGTCTACGCCGCCCACGCCGGCCGGTCCGTGGCCCTCCAGTTCAAGAGGTCCGGCACCTCCACGTACACCACGGTCAAGACGGTCACCTCCGACGCCGGCGGCAAGCTCCGCACCACGGTCACCGCCTCCACGTCCGGCACCTGGCGCTGGAAGTCCACCTCGACGTCCACGACGAGCGGGGCGACGGCGTACGGCGACACGGTGACGGTGCGCTGACGCGGACGGTGACGGTGACGGTGCGCTGACGCGGACGGGGGCGGTGACGGTG
>NZ_LIRK01000691.1 GCF_001419765.1 Streptomyces torulosus | reverse complement strand
CCCCAGACCGGCTACGCCCCGAGCACCGTCCCCACCCGCCACGGCCTGAGCACTGGCCTCACCCTCAGGTCTCGAGTACCGCCCCCACCCGCTCGGCGAAGTCCGCCACCGCCCGCCGTACGTCCTCCGCCGTCCACTCCAGCCCCGCCGCCCGTACCTCCACCTCGGTGACGGCCAGTCCCGGCCCGCCCCTGTCCCAGGCGCGGGCGAACAGCAGCGTCCCGGTCTCCTCGCCCTGCCGGACCGCGGCCTCCGCGACGACGCCGACGTCGTACGGCAGCCACACCTGGAACTCCTGCGTGTGCGGCACCTCGGGGTGGACCCGCGCCCATGGCACCCCCGCCCGGGCGAACCCCTCGCGCAGCGCGGCGGCGACCACGCGCGCGTGCCGGACGTACTCCGGCAGCCGGGGCAGCTCCCGCTCCAGCCCCACCAGGGCCGACAGGGCGGTCGGGAACTGCTGGAACAGCTGGCCGCCGTACCGGTGCCGCCAGGTTTTCAGGTCCTCGACCAGCGTCCTGGGACCGGCGATCGCCGCACCGCCGTAGGCGTCGAGGGACTTGTAGTACGAGACGTAGACGCTGTCGGCGAGGGAGGCGATCTCGTCCACCGGGTGGCCGAGGTGCGTGACGGACTCCCACAGGCGGGCCCCGTCGAAGTGGACCACCGCGTCGCGCTCGCGCGCCGCCTCGGTGAGAGCCGTCAGCTCCTCCCAGGAGGGCAGGACGAACCCGGCCTCCCTGAGGGGCAGTTCGAGCATCAGCGTCCCGAACGGCTCGGGGAGGCCGTCGACCTCGTCCGCGGTCGGCTGCCGGGCCTCACCCGTCAGCCGGACCGGGCGCAACCCGCTGAGCTGGCTGAACGCGTTCCGTTCGTGCACCTCGGGGTGGGACAGCGCGTGCAGCGCGACGGCCGGGTTCCCGGTCCGGGCCGCCCAGCAGCGCAGGGCCACCTGCTGGGCCATCGTTCCGGTCGGGAAGAAGGCGGCGGCCTCCATGCCGAGCAGCGCGGCCGTCCGCTCCTCCAGGGCCTCCACGACACCGTTGCCGTAGATGTCCGCCGACCCGTCCAGGTCGTACACGTCCCCGGCCGCGTCGAGCACGGCCAACCGCTCCCGGACCGTCCCCAGGGCACCCGGCCGCGACAGCACCCGGTCCGCCGCGCGGTGCGCGATCAGCCGCCGCCGGTACCGCGACATCGCCGCGGACTCCTCAAGCTTCTCTTTCGTCTCCTCGCCCGCCGCGTGCCCCTCCGCGGAGTCCGTCCCGCCGTGCGTGTGTGCCGTCGTGTTCTCCGCCGCGTCAGTCATCCCCGGATCATCCCGCGCCCCGCCCTCCGGGCACACGGATTTCACACCGCCATGACCTGCGGACATTCCACGCGGAAACCCACAGCCTGTGGACAACCGATCGACCCTCGAACCAATCGCGTTAACATGACGAGAAATCGTCCGGTACCCGGAGCGGACTGGAACGGGAAGGCCACCGCGAGTGAGTACATTCCAGCAACCAGAGCCGAAGGACCGCCCCGCGCGGCTCACCGTCGGCGTCGTGGGCGCCGGCCGGGTCGGCCCGGCGCTGGCCGCGTCGCTGAAGCTCGCGGGACACCGCCCGGTGGCCGTGTCGGGGGTCTCCGACGCCTCCCGGCGACGCGCCGCCGAGCTGCTGCCCGACGTGCCGCTGATGCCCCCGGCCGACGTACTGCGCCACGCCGACCTGGTCCTGCTGACCGTCCCCGACGACGCCCTGCCGGGCCTCGTGGAGGGCCTCGCCGAGACCGGTTCCGTCCGGCCGGGACAGCTGCTGGTGCACACCTCCGGGCGGTACGGCGCGAAGGTGCTGGACCCGGCGCTGCGGGCCGGGGCGCTGCCCCTCGCGCTGCACCCCGCGATGACGTTCACCGGGACCGCCGTGGACGTGCAGCGGCTCGCCGGGTGCTCCTTCGGGGTCACGGCGCCCGAGGAGCTGCGGCTGGCCGCCGAGGCGCTGGTGATCGAGATGGGCGGCGAGCCCGAGTGGATCGCCGAGGCGAACCGCCCGCTCTACCACGCGGCCCTCGCCCTCGGCGCCAACCACCTGGTCACCCTGGTCGCCCAGTCCATGGAACTGCTGCGCACGGCCGGCGTCACCGCCCCCGACCGCATGCTCGGCCCACTCCTCGGCGCCGCCCTCGACAACGCCCTGCGGTCCGGGGACGCGGCCCTCACCGGCCCCGTCGCGCGCGGGGACGCGGGCACGGTCGCCGCGCACATCGCCGAGCTGCGCGCGCACGCCCCCGCCACCGTGGCCGGGTATCTGGCGATGGCCCGCGCCACCGCCGACCGGGCCCTCGCCCACGGCCTGCTCAAGCCGGAGCTCGCAGAGGACCTCCTCGGGGTACTCGCCGACGGAGCGGGCGGGACCACCGGGACCGAAGGGAACGCCGGATGACCACCACCGTGCTGCGCACCGCCGACGAACTGCACGCACGCACGCGTGCGGGCCGCCGCGCCGTCGTGATGACCATGGGCGCCCTGCACGAGGGCCACGCCACGCTGGTCCGCACCGCTCGCGAGATCGCGGGCGCCGAGGGCGAGGTCGTCGTCACCGTCTTCGTGAACCCCCTCCAGTTCGGCGCGGGCGAGGACCTCGACCGCTATCCGCGCACCCTGGACGCCGACGTCAAGCTCGCCGAACAGTCCGGCGCCGACGTCGTGTTCGCCCCTGCCGTCGACGAGGTCTACCCGGGCGGCGAACCCCAGGTCCGCATCACCGCCGGCCCCATGGGGGAACGCCTGGAGGGCTCCTCCCGCCCCGGCCACTTCGACGGCATGCTCACCGTCGTCGCCAAGCTGCTCCACCTCACCCGCCCCGACGTGGCGCTCTACGGCCAGAAGGACGCCCAGCAGCTCGCCCTGATCCGCCGCATGGTCCGGGACCTCAACTTCGGCGTGGACGTCGTCGCCGTCCCCACCGTCCGCGAAGCCGACGGGCTGGCCCTCTCCAGCCGCAACCGCTACCTGTCCGCCCAGGAACGCCGCACCGCCCTCGCCCTCTCCCAGGCCCTGTTCGCGGGCCGGGACCGGCACGCCGCGCAGGAGGCGCTCCGCGCGCGTGCCCGCGAAGTGCCCGCCACGCGTGCGCGTGCCGAGGCCCTCAGCGCGCTCGGCGAGTCCCGCGCCGCCGCCGACGCCCACGCCATGGCCAAGGCCGCGCCCGGCGGCCCCGCAGCCGTCCGCGCCGCCGCCCGGCTGGTCCTCGACGAGGCCCTGCGCATGAAACCACCGCTGGAACTGGACTACCTGGCCCTGGTGGACCCGTCCGACTTCACCGACATCCCCGACGACTTCACCGGCGAAGCCGTCCTCGCCGTCGCGGCCCGGGTGGGGACGACCCGGCTGATCGACAACATCCCGCTGACCTTCGGAGCCGCCTCGTGAGCAGCACAGGCATACGACTGCACGCGCCCGCACCGGGCTGGTCCATCGACGCCGACGTGGTCGTCGTCGGCTCCGGCGTCGCCGGCCTCACCGCCGCGCTGCGTTGCGAGGCTGCCGGCCTGGCCACGGTCGTCGTCACCAAGGCCCGCCTCGACGACGGCTCCACCCGCTGGGCCCAGGGCGGCATCGCCGCCGCCCTCGGCGAGGGCGACACCCCCGAACAACACCTGGACGACACCCTCGTCGCGGGCGCCGGCCTGTGCGACGAGGACGCCGTACGCCTCCTCGTCACCGAGGGCCCCGACGCCGTGCGCCGCCTCATCGCGACCGGCGCCCACTTCGACGAGTCCGAGGAAGGCGGCCTGGAGCTGACCCGCGAGGGCGGCCACCACCGCCGCCGCATCGCCCACGCGGGCGGCGACGCCACCGGTGCGGAGATCTCCCGGGCCCTCGTCGAGGCGGTACGCGCGCGTGGCCTGCGCACGGTCGAGAACGCGCTCGTCCTGGACCTCCTGACGGACGCCGAGGGCCGCACCGCCGGTGTCACCCTGCACGTCATGGGCGAGGGCCAGCACGACGGCGTGGGAGCCGTCCACGCCCCCGCCGTGGTCCTCGCCACCGGCGGCATGGGCCAGGTCTTCTCCGCCACCACCAACCCGTCCGTGTCCACCGGCGACGGCGTGGCCCTCGCCCTGCGCGCGGGCGCCGAGGTCTCCGACCTCGAATTCGTGCAGTTCCACCCCACCGTGCTGTTCCTCGGCGCGGACGCGGAGGGCCAGCAGCCGCTGGTGTCCGAGGCCGTGCGCGGCGAGGGCGCCCACCTGGTCGACGCCGGCGGCACCCGCTTCATGCTCGGACAGCACGAGCTGGCCGAACTCGCGCCCCGGGACATCGTCGCCAAGGGCATCATGCGCCGGATGCAGGAGCAGGGCGCCGAGCACATGTACCTGGACGCCCGGCACTTCGGCGCCGACATGTGGGAGCACCGCTTCCCCACCATCCTCGCCGCCTGCCGCGCCAACGGCCTCGACCCCGTCACCGAGCCCATCCCGGTCGCGCCGGCCGCCCACTACGCCTCCGGCGGCGTCCGCACCGATTCCCACGGCCGGACGACCGTCCCCGGCCTGTACGCCTGCGGCGAGGTCGCCTGCACCGGCGTCCACGGCGCCAACCGGCTCGCCTCGAACTCCCTCCTGGAGGGCCTGGTCTACGCCGAGCGCATCGTCGCCGACATCGCCGCGGCCCACGCCGAGAACGGCCTCCACGCGCGCGTGCCCCAGCCCGTCCCGTACGCCGAGCAGCCCGCGCACCCGCTGCTCGCCCCGGAGATACGGTTCGCGATCCAGCGGATCATGACCGAGGGCGCCGGCGTCCTGCGCTCCGAGGCCTCCCTGGCGACCGCCGCCGCGGCCCTGGACCGGCTGCACGCGGAGGCCCGCGACGCGCTCGCCGAGAACGGCAAGACGGCCGAGCCCGGCGTCGACACCTGGGAGACCACCAACCTCCTGTGCGTGGCCCGCGTCCTGGTCGCCGCCGCCCGGCTGCGCGAGGAGACCCGCGGCTGCCACTGGCGCGAGGACCACGCCGACCGCGACGACACCGACTGGCGCCGCCACATCGTCGTACGGCTCAATCCGGACCGCACGCTCGCTCTACACACCACGGATACCGCAGACTTCCCCCCGACCCGGCCGCACCACCAGGAGCAGTGACAGACGTGAGCACCCCCGAACTTCCCCTCGCCTCCGCAGGCGGCTGCGGCGACGGCTGCGCGTGCGGCGCCGACGACGGCCTCACGGGCGAGGAGTACCTGGAGTGCGGGCTCGACCCCGCGCTCGCCCAGCTCCTGGCCGACGCCGGACTCGACCCCGTCGAGGTCGAGGACATCGCCAACGTCGCCATCCAGGAGGACCTCGACCACGGCGTCGACGTCACCACCGTCGCCACGATCCCCGAAGACGCGCGCGCCACCGCCGACTTCACCGCCCGCGAGGGCGGCGTCGTGGCGGGCCTCAGGATCGCCGAGGCGGTCCTGTCGGTGGCCTGCTCCGACGAGTTCGAGGTCGAGCGCCACGTCGACGACGGCGACCGCGTGGAGGCCGGGCAGAAGCTCCTCAGCGTCACCGGCGCCACTCGCGACCTCCTCACCGCCGAGCGCAGCGCCCTGAACCTCCTGTGCCGCCTCTCCGGCATCGCGACCGCCACGCGCGCGTGGGCGGACGCCCTGGAGGGCACCAAGGCGAAGGTCCGCGACACCCGGAAGACGACGCCGGGGCTGCGCTCCCTGGAGAAGTTCGCCGTCCGCTGCGGCGGCGGCGTCAACCACCGCATGTCGCTGTCCGACGCGGCCCTCGTCAAGGACAACCACGTCGTCGCCGCCGGCGGGGTCGCGCAGGCCTTCAAGGCCGTCCGCGAGATGTTCCCCGAGGTGCCCATCGAGGTCGAGGTCGACACCCTCCACCAGCTCCGCGAGGTCGTCGACGCGGGCGCCGACCTGATCCTCCTGGACAACTTCACGCCCCTGGAGTGCGAGGAGGCCGTCGCCCTCGTCGCCGGCCGCGCGCTGCTGGAGGCCTCCGGCCGCCTCACCCTCGCGGGCGCCAAGGCGTACGCGGACACCGGCGTCGACTTCCTGGCCGTCGGGGCCCTGACCCACTCGTCCCCGATCCTGGACATCGGCCTCGACCTGCGCGCGGCCGAGTAGGGACGGGGACCGGTCATGCTGCTGACGATCGACGTGGGCAACACCCACACCGTCCTCGGACTGTTCGACGGTGAGGACATCGTCGAACACTGGCGCATCTCCACGGACTCGCGCCGTACCGCCGACGAACTGGCCGTCCTCCTCCAGGGCCTCATGGGCATGCACCCGCTCCTCGGCGAGGAACTCGGCGACGGCATCGACGGCATCGCGATCTGCGCGACGGTCCCCTCGGTGCTGCACGAACTGCGCGAGGTGACCCGGCGCTACTACGGGGACGTCCCGGCCGTCCTCGTCGAGCCCGGCGTGAAGACCGGCGTGCCGATCCTCACCGACAACCCCAAGGAGGTCGGCGCCGACCGCATCATCAACGCGGTCGCCGCGGTCGAGCTGTACGGCGGTCCCGCGATCGTCGTCGACTTCGGTACGGCGACGACGTTCGACGCGGTCAGCGCGCGCGGCGAGTACGTCGGCGGTGTCATCGCCCCCGGCATCGAGATCTCCGTCGACGCGCTCGGCGTCAAGGGCGCGCAGCTCCGCAAGATCGAGGTCGCCCGGCCGCGCAGCGTGATCGGCAAGAACACGGTCGAGGCGATGCAGTCGGGCATCGTCTACGGGTTCGCCGGGCAGGTCGACGGCGTGGTGAGCCGTATGGTCCGCGAGCTGGCGGACGACCCCGAGGAGGTGACGGTGATCGCCACGGGTGGGTTGGCACCGATGGTGCTGGGCGAGTCCTCGGTGATCGACGAGCACGAACCGTGGTTGACGCTGATCGGGCTGCGGCTGGTGTACGAGCGGAACGTGTCGCGTCTCTGAGGGCGCCCAACAGCTCGGGGGCGCGGGTGGATCCGGCG
>NZ_LIRK01000690.1 GCF_001419765.1 Streptomyces torulosus | reverse complement strand
CCGGCGCCGGGATGGCTGTGCAGCAAAGTCCGTGACGCCTTCGGGGAGAGCACCACACCACCCGCGGCCAGGGTCCGCACCAGGTGGGCGAGCTGCTCCGGCTCGGTGTCCTTCAGCAGGAAACCGGCCGCGCCGGAGTGCAGCGCGGTCAGGATGTACTCGTCCGCGTCGAACGTCGTCAGCATCGCCACCACCGGCGCGTCCGGCGCCGTCCGCAGCTCGCGCAGCACGGTGAGCCCGTCGACGTCCGGCATCCGGATGTCCAGCAGCACCACGTCCGGCCGCACCCGGCGGACCGTCTCGACCGCCTCACCGCCACTCGCGGTCGCGACGACCTCGATGTCCGCCGACGCGCCCAGGATCAACCCGAACCCCGACCGCACCAGAGCCTCGTCGTCCACCACCACAACCCGGATCACGCGCCCTCCGCCTCACCTTCGTCCCCACCACCCGACACCTGCCGACCCGACCCTAAAGCCCCGATGACGCCCCGCAGCACCTCGGACCGCAGCTCCAGCCACACGGCGGGGGAGCACCCACCGGTCGGCAGGGGCGATCCCGAAACCTGCCGGATGGTCCGCGCCCCGGGCGCCCCGCGAGGGTCTCCCGTATGACACGAACACAGCCACCACAGGAGACGCCGGTTCCTCGGGAGGACGCACCTCCACAGCACCGGCCCTCCGCCGAGCCCCCTGGGTCCCCCGAGTCCCCCGTACCGGCCTCGGACGTCCCTTCGATGGGACGCCTCGTCGGGGTGGACCTGGCCCGTGCACTGGCGGTGTTCGGCATGTACGTCGTGCACATCGGGCCCCCGCTGTCGGCCACGCACGGCCCGGCCAGCTGGATCCGGTACATGGCGGACGGCCACTCCTCGGTCCTCTTCGCCACCCTCGCCGGGTTCTCACTGATGCTGCTTGCCGGCCGCCGCCGGCCCAGGACCGGCCTGGCCGGCCGGCAGGCGAAGGCCCGCATCGCGATCCGCGCCGTGATCCTGCTGGCCCTGGGCACCGCCATGGCCATGGAGTACGGGGGCGTGATCATCCTCGGCTTCTACGGTGTCTACTTCCTCCTCGCCCTGCCCCTGGTACGCCTGTCGGCCAAGGCTCTCGCGATCACCGCGGCCGCGCTCGCCCTCGTCACCCCACAGGTGGCGTTCGCCCTGAACGCGCTGCTGAGCCAGTCGGTCCAGCAGAGCATCAACACCTACGACCCGCTCCACCGCCTCAGCGGCGTCGGCGTGCTCGATCTGCTGCTCACCGGCTTCTACCCCACGATCACCTGGATGTCGTTCGTGGTCGCCGGCATGGCACTGGCCCGCTTCGACCTGTCCTCCGCCCCGGTCCAGCGGCGCCTGGCCGTGTTCGGTGCCGCCCTCACCGTCACCGCCTACGGCACGTCCCTGCTGCTGGCCGGCAGGACCGCGCTGAACAGCCTCGCCGAAGGCGGGTCCTCCTCGGGCAGCTCCGGATCGATGCCCCCCGACGGCGGATCCTTCCCCGACACGCAGGCCTCACTGCTCCTGACCGCCGGACCGCACAGCGGCACCACATTCGACATCCTCGGCAGCATCGGAGTCGCGATCCTCGTCGTCGTCGGCGCGACCGTGGCCATGGACCACCTGCCGCGACTGCGCCGCCTGGCCACACCCGTCATCGCTGTGGGCACCATGTCCCTGACCGCCTACGTCGGCCACTTCGTCGCACAGTCCGTACTGCCCCCGGCCCCCGACACAGGCACCCGGGGGTCGTGGACGCCACTGATCATGTACGTCCTGGGAGCGATCGTGTTCGCCGCCGTCTGGTCCCGCTTCTTCCGACGAGGCCCCCTGGAGTACTTGCTCAACGCCGCCACCAAACCGGCGAAACACATCCGATGACCCCGGCCGGGGGGGACGCCTCCACGTCCCGGCGACAGGAGGTTCGCCGGATGCTGTAGTGGTTCAGTGCGGCTCCGCGCAGCGAGCGTTCCGGGTCCCACTGGACATGCACGGCCGCCCGGGCCACGGCTGTCGGATCCGCGGTCGTGAGCACGGCCCGGGACAGGGCGTCCTCCCAGCCCTGGCGGGTCATCCGCACAGCGAGCACGCGCTCCTGACCGGGTCTGCGGGCCCAGTTGCTGCGATGGATGAGCCACAGGAACGACGGCTTGATCCACGTCACCCTGTGGAACGAGAACCGGCGTGACGAAGCGGCCCGCCGTGCCCCACCCTGCTGATCCGCTGTCGGCGCACGGCCCGGCCGCCCGACGGCGCTTGACCTCGGCCGCCATCGTGGATCAAGGTCGAGGCAGTACGTCGGCCCGGTCGGCGTCGGCGACGGCTTCGTGGAGCGGGGTGGGTGAGTTGATCGGGATCTCCGAGATCCGGGCGGCGGCCGAGCGGATCGCGGATCACGTCGTGCGGACACCGACGGTACGGGGCCCGGGGCTCAGCACGTTCCTCGGCGTGCCGGTGACCGCCAAGCTGGAGCTGTTGCAGCGCACCGGCTCCTTCAAGGCCCGCGGCGCCACCGCGAAGCTGCTGTCGCTGACCGAGGCGGAGCGGGCCGCCGGCGTGGTCGCGGTGAGCGGCGGCAACCACGGCATCGCCCTGGCCCACATGGCGGCGGCCCTGCACATCAAGGCGACCGTGGTGATGTCCCGGACCGCGCCCCAGCGGTCCACGGACCTCGTCGAGGCGTCCGGCGCGGCGCTGCGGCTCACCGACGGCATGGCGGAGGCGTTCGCGCTCACGGAGCGGTTGCGGGCCGAGGGCCTCACCCTCGTCCACCCGTTCGACGACGAGGTGGTGATCGCCGGTCAGGGCACCGTCGGCCTGGAGTTCGCCGAGGACGCCGGAGCCGCGGGGGACGCCGGGGAGGTGACGGACGTGCTCGTCAGCATCGGCGGCGGCGGTCTGATCTCCGGCGTCGCCGCCGCGTTCAAGGCGCTGCGGCCGGAGGTGCGTGTCTGGGGCGTGGAGACCGAGGGCGCCACCTGTATGAGCGAGGCCCTGGCGGCGGGCGACCCCGTCACCGTCGACCTGTCCTCGATCGTCACCACGCTCAGCGCGCCCTCCGCCTCCCGTCTCACCTACGACCATGTGTCCGCGCTCGTCGAGGACGTCCTGGTGGTGCCGGACGCGGAGGCGGTCCGCGGTGTCCTCGACCTGGCCGAGCACGCCAAGGTGTGGGCGGAACCCGCCGCCGGCTGTCTGCTGCCCGCCGCCCGGCAGGTCGTGGAACGGGTCGGTGAGGGGGCCCGGCTCGGCCTGGTGGTGTGCGGTGGCAACACGACCCCGGCGGACATCACGGAGTGGACACGGCGCTTCGGGTTGTGACGCCGACCGTCGCCGCGTACGTCAACGGGCTTTTCTGCCAGGGCAGTTGACGGCGTCCGTGCGGGCGCCCGGCATAATGCCCGGATGACCACCCCCACCCCGTCACCGGTCTCCCCCGCGGTCGAGCGCACCGCCGTCGTCATCGTCGGAGCGGGGCCCGCCGGGCTCACCGTCGGGAGCGTCCTGCGGGCCGCGGACGTGGACTGCGTGGTGCTGGAGGCCGAGAGCCGGGAGTTCATCGAGCGGCGGCCGCGTGCCGGGTTCCTGGAGGAGTGGGCGGTGCGCGCGCTGGAGCGGCGTGGGCTGGCCGACCGGCTCGTGGAACGGGCGCCCGTGCACACCGAGTTCGAGTTCCGCTTCGACGGCGAGCGGCGGCGCTTCCCGTACACGGAGATCACCGGGCACCACCACTACGTGTATCCGCAGCCGCTGCTGGTGACGGATCTGGTGCGGGAGTACGCGGACGTCCGGGGTGGCGACATCCGCTTCGGCGTGCGCGAGGTGGAGCTGCACGACATCGACGGCGAGCGCCCCTCGGTGTCGTACACGGACGGCGCGACGGGTGAACGGCGGCTGGTGCGCTGCGATTTCGTCGCGGGCTGCGACGGCGCGCGCGGGGTCACCCGGACCGCGCTGCCGGCCGGGCGGGCGACCGTGCCCGCCATGACCACGGCGTCGGCTGGCTGGCGCTGCTCGCCGAGGCTCCGCCGTCGTCGGACTGTGTGATCCTCGGTGTCCATCCGCGGGGCTTCGCCGGGCACATGGCGCGCAGTCCGGAGGTCACCCGCTACTACCTGGAGGTCCCGGCCGGCGACGACCCGGCGAAGTGGCCGGACGAACGGGTCTGGTCCGAGCTGCACACCCGGTTGGCGGTGACCGGCGCCGAGCCGCTCACGGAGGGGCCCCTGGTCGAGAAGCGGGTCCTCGACATGCACAACTACGTCACCGAGCCGATGGCGTACGGGCGGCTGTACCTGGCGGGCGACGCCGCCCACCTGGTCGCGCCGATCGCCGCGAAGGGCATGAACCTGGCGCTGCACGACGCCCTGCTGCTCGCGGACGCCTTCGTGGCGTGTCTGGGCCGGGGCGACGACAGCGGGCTGCGCGGATACTCGGCGGCCTGTCTGCGGCGGGTGTGGCATTACCAGGAGTTCTCGCAGTGGCTGGCGGAGCTGCTGCACGGCCCGTCGTCCGGTGACCCCTTCCGGGCGGGGGCGGCGAAGGCCAGACTTCGGCGCCTGCTGCACTCCCCCGCCGCCGCGTCGACGTTCGCCGAACTGTTCATCGGCAAGGACACCGACCACTACGCGGAGGGCCCCCGGCCCCTCGGCCCCTCGGCCCCTCGGCCGACGGTCGGCCGAGGGGGTCCGTCACCGCGCTCGCTCAGTGGGCGTCGCAGCACCCGTCCCTGCGCATCAGCCGGCCCACCTCCAGCCAGTGCTCCTCGCTCTCGGCGGCCCTCGCCCGGCGTGCGGTCGGCCGGTACGCGGCCACCAGGTCCTCGGTGGTGTAGTGGGTGCCGCCGCGGAGGACCGCCACCGTCCGCACGAGGCTGTCGAAGTCGGTGAAGGGGTCGCCGTCGACGACGGTCAGATCGGCGAGCCTGCCCGGTTCGACGGTGCCGAGGTGGTCGTCGAGACCGAACAGCCGGGCCGGCATGACGGTCGCCGTGCGCAGGGTCTCGGCGGGGCTGAGGCCTCCGGCGTGCAGGGCGCGCAGCGCGAGGTGGAGGAAGAGACCGACGGGGCCGAGCGGCTGGTCCGTGCCGAGGGCCACCAGGCCGCCGGCTGCGAGTATCCGCCGGTACACGTCGGTCTCGGTGCGCAGCGCGGCCAGTTGGGCGGGCGTCGGCGGGGTGCCCGCGGACTGCCGTACGGAGAGGGCGTCCCACGGGGGCATCACGACGGTGACCCGCGGGTCGTCGGCGAGGGCGGGGTCCGCGCCGAGGAGCGGGGCGGCGGTGAAGGGCGTGGCGATGAGGGAGAAGCCGACGCCGTGGGCGCTGTAGACCTCCTCCACGTCCTGGTGGGCGCGCCCGGTGGTGGTGATGGCGTGCCCGAACTCGGCGCGCTGGGTGGCCTGGAGATGGGTGGTGAGGTCCTGGCCGAGCTGGACGCCTGGGGACAGCAGATGGCTTCCGGTGCGCACGCCGAGCCGTTCGTGGGCGAAGCGCGCCGCCTCGCTCATCACCCAGCCGGGCGCCCGGACGTAGGTCTTGACGAAGTCCCAGTCGAGCGCGGCGCCCCGCTCCAGCGAGCGCCTCAGGCCCGCCTTGGTCCGGTGGGCGCGTCCCATGCTGTACGCGACGCGCGCGCCGTCGAGGAGTTCCCCGGTGGTGAGCAGCCGGGGCCCGGCGAGCCGACCGGCGGCGACCTCCTCGCGGATGCGGACCTGTTCGTAGGCGAAGCCGCCGAGGGAGACGGCGGTGGTGACGCCGTAGGTGAGCTGCCCGGCGGCCTGGCGGCCGCCGTAGGTACTGTGCCAGGGGTGGGTGTGGGTGTCCCACAGGCCGGGGAGCACGGTGTGCGTGGAGGCGTCGACCCGGCGGAGTGTGGCCCGGCGGCCGGCCCGGTGGGGTTCCACGGCGGTGACGCGACCGCCGCGGACGACGATGTCGACGTCCTCCCGGACGGTGTCGCCGGTGCCGTCCCAGAGCCGCCCGGCGTGGACGACGGTGTCGGCGGGAGTGGTCCGGGAGCGGTCGAGGGGCACGTGGACGGTGCGGGTGCGGCCGTCGGCGATGTCGAGGAGGCGGAGCCGGGTGCCGGACAGGTGCAGGAGGGTCCTGGAGTCGCCGGACCAGGTGGGATGGTCGGCGGGTTCGGTGGTGAGGGTGCGGAGTTCGCCGCGCGGGGTGCCGTCGGCGGCGACGGGCAGCAGGCACAGCGCCGACTCGACGATCACGGCCATCCAGCGGCCGTCGGGCGACCAGACGGGCCCGGAGTCGTAGCGGTCGGCGATGGAGGTGTGCGGGGCGACGGCGTGCAGCCGGTCGGCGCCGGTCGTGGTGTCGACGACGCGGATGAGGTTGTAGCCCTCCCGGAAGCGGGCGCCGAGACGGTTGCGGTCGCACAGGGCGAGGTACCTGCCGTCGGGCGACCAGGACGGCCTGCCGGGCAGCCCGCCACCGCCGAGGGGGGTGGCCAGGACGCGTTCCTCGCCGCTCGCGAGGTCGCGGACGACGAGGCGCCCGGTCAGGTCGAGGCAGGCCAGCCGACGTCCGTCGGGTGAGAGGGCGGGCATGACACGGCCGCCGGTCGCGAGGGCGGTCTCCTCGCCGGTGGCGAGGTCGTGCCGGTACACACCGAGCAGGCCGTCGCGGTCGTCGGCGTAGACGAGGGAGCGCCCGTCACGGGACCAGGAGGGCGCGAGGAGGTAGCGGGTCGGCGGGGACGTCCGCAGCCGCTTCGGGGGACGTCCGCCCGAGGTGCCGGCCAGCCAGAGCGCGTTGAGGGCGGCGAACGCGACGCTCCGCCCGTCGGGCGACAGGGCGGGCAGGTGGATGCCGCGCACGGGCCGGACCCGGGCCTCCCCGAGGTCGTACTCCTTGACGCGGTAGCGCGGCCGGTCGACGGGGAGGACGCCCTCGAAGGGGATGGTGTCGGGCTCGTCGGGGTGGTCGGGGCGCAGCAGGGTGAACTGTCCGTCCAGGGTGATCAGCAGGGCCCCGTCGGGTGTCCAGCGCGGCGGCACGGGAGCGAGGTCGCCGCCGACGCGGACCGGCTCGCCGTCGACGACGAGGGTGCACGAGCCGTTGGGTGAGGCGGTGGTGCGCAGGTAGGCGAGGCGGCGGCCGTCGGGAGCGAGGGCGGGCGTCATGACCTGCGCGGCCTCGGTCTCGGTGTGCTCGACGGTGACCGGGCCGGTGCCGTCGGCGGTCACGGCGGCGACGGTCCGGGACTCGACGCCGGTGCCCGCGGCGGAGGTGACGACCCTGGCCCGGACGAACAGCAGGCGGGTGCCGTCGGGTGACCAGGTGGGGTCGAAGTCCTCCCACGCGCCGTCCTGGAGCGGGCCGTCCTGGCCGGGGAGACCGGTGACGCGGGTGATGTCCCCGGTGGCCAGGTCCAGGACGTGGATCCGGTACGGGCTGCCCGTGACGGGGTCGCCGCCGCGTTCGGAGCCGAAGGCGATGCGGGTGCCGTCGGGCGACCAGGCCGGGCCCCGGTCGTCCCAGGGGCCGTCGGTGCGCTGCCGCAGGCCGGAGCCGTCGGGGCGCATGGTCCACAGGTGGAAGCCGCCGTCCCGGTAGGCGCAGAACGCGACGAGGGAGCCGTCCGGGGAGTACGTGGGCCGGTTGGGTTCCAGTCCCGCCGGGGTGAGGGGGACCGCCTTGCCGCCGCCTCGGGGCAGGGACCACAGCCCGCTCTGGACCTCGGCGATCAGGGTGTCGCCGCCGGGTGCGAGAGTGGCCGAGCCGTTGGTGGCCCGGGTGAAGGTGAGGGCGGTGGCGGCGGCCGCGCCGCGGTCACGGGCGTCGGCCGGGGTCGTCGTGGCGGCGGCGCCGAGGACCGCTGCGGCGCCTCCCGCGGCGAGGAGTTGACGGCGGGTCAGGGACGGGGTGGAGCTGCTGTGGTCAGGGTCCATGAGACGTCACGCTGGCGCACCACGCGCCCCAGCGGCAACACCACCATTCGCGCCAGTCACGGATGTCACCCGCCGGAATGACGGCGGCGGATCCAGGCCGGCAGCGCGAACCAGCACAGCAGGTACCAGACGAGCACACACGCCACCAGCCAGGGCACATAGCCGTCGTCGGTGGCCACGCGCAGGATCAGCAGCAGTGCGGCGGTCATCGTGGCGAGCAGCAGGATCAGGCCGATCACGGTCAGCCGGGCCGCCCACAGCACGGCGGCCGGTTTGATGCGGCGGCCGGCGACGATCCGATGGAAGGAGACGGGGCCGATGAGGGCGCCGGTGGCGGCCGCGCCGAGGACGACCGTCACGATGTAGATGGTCTGCTCGGTCTGTTCCAGCTGTGCGTAGCGCGGGGTGAACACGACGGTGAGCAGGAAACCGAAGAGGATCTGCACGCCGGTCTGGGCGACCCGGACCTCCTGGATGAGTTCGCCCCAGCGGCGGTCGGCGCGCTCGTCCGCCGTCTCGTCGCGGCCCCGCTCGGGAGTGGCGTATCCGTTGTCGGTGCCGGGCACGGCGTCCTCCAGGATCGGTCGGTGTCCCCCTTTCCTGGATGGCGCCCGGTCCGACACCGACAAGCGGGAAGACCCACCGCTTCACTCGCACGAGTGAATCCACTGAGCTGATCGGTCATATGTGCGCCCCTCCCGCCTAGCGTGATCACGTGACCACCGACATGCCGGCCGACGCCGTCCCACCCGAGCCCGAGCGGCCCGCGCCGTGGTCCCGCCGCGGGTTCCTCCTCGGCACCGCCGCCTTCGCGCTGACGCCGCAGTTCGTCCGCCAGGACCCGGCCTCGGCGGCGGCCGAGCTGCCCGGCTTCCCCGAGGAGGTGGAGCTGTACCGCTCCGCGTACCGCAACTGGGTCGGCGAGATCACCGCGTCCGGCCTGTGGGCGTGTGCGCCCGCCGACGGGGACCAGGCGGTGGCAGTGGTCGACTGGGCCCGCCGACAGGGCTGGAGAATCCGCCCGCGGGGCCTCTCCCACGGCTGGTCGCCGCTGACCGTCACCGAGGGCACCGGGTCCGGCGCGCCCGCGCTGCTCGTCGACACGACGAGACACCTCACCGCCCTGTCACTGGAATCCACCGACCCGGCGGCGGTCCGGGTGGGTTCCGGCGCCACCCTGGAGGGCCTGCTCACCTTCCTGGAGGGCCATGGGCTCGGCGTGACGGCCTGTCCGGCGCCCGGGGACCTCTCGATCGGCGGCGCCCTCGCCGTCGACGCCCACGGCACGGCCGTACCCGCCGACGGGGAGACCCGGCTGCCTGGGCACACCTACGGCTCGCTCAGCAATCTCGTGCTGGAGCTGACGGCGGTCGTGTGGGACGCCGACAGCGACGCGTACGTGCTGCGGACCTTCACCCGTGACGAGGCGGACGGCGCCGCGCTGCTCACGCATGTGGGGCGGGCGCTGGTCACGGAGTTCGTGCTGCGGGTGGGGGCCGACACGAAACTGCGGTGCCGGAGCCGGACCGACATCCCCGCCGCGGAGCTGTTCGCCGCGCCCGGCAGCGGAGGGCGCACCTTCGAGAGCTTCCTGGACGAGGCGGGGCGGCTGGAGGCGATCTGGTTCCCGTTCACCGAGTTCCCCTGGCTGAAGGTGTGGAGCGTGGCGCCCACCCGCCCGCTCACCTCCCGACGCGTGACCTCGCCGTACAACTACCCGTTCTCGGACAACGTGCCGACGGTCGTCGCGGACCTGGCCGGGCGGATGGTGTCGGACGGCGCCTGGTATCTGGCCCCGGTGCTGGGCAAGGCGCAACTGACCGCGGCGGAGGCGGGGTTGGTGGCCACGGCGTCGGCGGACCTGTGGGGGCCGTCGAAGAACACGCTGCTCTACGTCAGGCCGACGACCCTGCGGGTGACGGCGAACGGGTACGCGGTGCTGACCTCGCGGAGCCAGGTGCAGCGTGTGGTCGCGGAGTTCACGTCCTTCTACCGGGAACGGCTCGCCGCGTACGCGGCGCGCGGCGGCTTCCCCGTGAACGGCTCGGTCGAGATCCGGGTGACCGGCCTCGACGACCCGGCGGACGTCGGGGTGGCCGGCGCCCGGGCCCCGCTGCTGTCGGCACTGCGGCCGCGCGCCGACCGGCCCGAGTGGGACACGGCGGTGTGGCTGGACGTGCTGACGCTGCCGGGGACACCGGACGCCGAGGCGTTCTTCCGTGAACTGGAGCGGTTCCTGCTCAGGACGTACGACGGCGGCCACGCCCTCACCCGCGTCGAGTGGTCGAAGGGCTGGGGGTACACCGACGAGGCGGCCTGGAGCGACGAGGAGGTGCTGAGCACCGTCGTACCGGCCTCGTACGAGGACGGCGAGGGGCCTGGCTGGGACGGGGCCCGGCAGGTCTTCGACCGGCTCGATCCGCACCGGGTGTACGGGAACCCCTTCCTCGACCGGTTGTTCGCGTGAGCGAATCTCAGACCCGGCGCCAGCGCGCCATCGCGAACGAGAAAAGCCCGAAGAGGACGAGGCCCGCCGCGACACAGGCGAGGAGCGCGGGGCCGGCGGGTGTGTCGGCGAAGGAGCGCAGGGTGTCGTCGAGGCCCTTGGCCTTGTCCGGCTCGTAGTCGATGGCGGCGCGGACGGCGAAGACGCCCGCCGCGGCGAAGACCAGGCCCCGTGCGAGCCCGCCGCCCACCCCGGTGACGTCGACGGCACGGCGGGTGCGGCGCGACATCTCACCGAGCCGCAGGTGCTTGTGGTACGAGCGCATCAGGGCCCGTACGGCGATCCAGACCCCCGCGACGATCACACCGATCCCGGCCGCGCCCACCAGCCACTGGCCGGCGGGGAGTTCCAGGGCGCGGGCCGTCACGTCCTTGGACTGCTCGTCGCTGGAGCCCCCTCCCCCGCCGCTCCCGCCGCCCGAGCCGGCCGCGAAGGTCAGCACCGAGTAGGCGACGAAGGTGTAGAAGACGAACCGGGCGGACGAGGCCAGCCGCTTGGTCCACTTGCGGCCGTCCGGGCCCGCCGCGCCGAACACCGCCTCCGACAGCCGCCACAGGGCCATGCCGACCACGCCGATACCGAGGGCCCACAGCAGGACGGACCCCAGCGGCTTCTCCGATATCTCCTCCAGCGCTCCCTGCCGGTCCGCCTGCTGCCCGCCGCCCTCGCCGAAGGCGATCTGCAGGGCCAGCGCCCCGACGAGCAGATAGATCACGCCGCGCGCCGTCAGCCCGGCCCGGGCCGCGCCCTCCGTCACAGAACCGCGGGCCGCACGCCCGCTGCCCACCCCCACTGCCGTCATCAGCTCTCCTGTCGTCCTTCGAGCCGCAGTTGCAGGCTCACTTCCTGGTCACCGGCGTCCACACCCACCTGACGCACCGAGTAGCTCTCCTCCAGGGCCGCCCGCAGCGTCCGGACGGCGGGCGGACTGCCCTGCACGTCGACGGTGACGGGGCCGGACAGCCGTGCGGAAGGTTCCTCGGCGCCGGAGGGGACGGCCGCCGTGTCGTAGGTGCCGGTCCACATGGTGGGTCGGCCGCTCGCGATCTCGTGCGGCGGGTCCTCGGGACGCCGGTCCGACTCGAAATGGGCGCACAGGCACGCGAAGACGCGCTCGGCGTCCTGTGCGGAGCAGTCGCAGAGCACGACCTCGACCTGTGACACGGGCAGATGGGGCAGAGTCACGAGCCTTCTCCCTGGTGTGGACGACAGGGTGCGTGTACCCCCATGGTGGGCCCGAAACGGGGGTCCCGCAGGTCGCGCGGCGGCTGCGGTGCCGGAGTGGTTCGCTCGCACACCGGCCGCCCTGCCCCGAGCGGTTTGCTCGCGCACCGGGCCCGTGCGGGGCGGCCTCGCCCCGCACCGGCCGCGCCCCGCGCCGAGCGGTCCCGCCCCGCGCCCGGCGTCCGGCCCGGAAGGGTGCCGGGACGCGCCCGTGACCGCGCTGACCGTGGGCTATGTTGAGTGGTCGTGGGAGACGAAGGAGACGCGCGGGTGCCATCGCCGCAGCAGGCACGTGCGCAGGCATCAGCGATCACGTCCGGGCGGACCGCCGAGGAGACCGAGCCGTCACCCACGGCCCGGCTCAGGGAGCTGTTCGACGGGCCCCGCCTCTCCCCCGGGCAGCGGCGCATCGCCCAGTACCTGATCGAGCACATCACCGAGGCCGCGTTCCTGTCGATCACCGACCTCGCGGACCGCGTCGGCGTCAGCCAGCCCTCGGTGACCCGGTTCGCCGCCGCCGTCGGCTTCAGCGGCTATCCCGCGCTGCGGGAGCGGCTCCAGGCCATCGCGCTCGCCACCCTCGGCAGCGCGCCGGGCACCCCCGCGCCGGACCGCAGCAACGAACTCCAGGCAGCCGTGGACGCCGAGATCGAGAACCTGGAGAACCTCCGGCGCGACTTCGCGGACCCGGACCAGGTGATCGAGGTGGGGCGCGCCCTGTCCCGCTCGACCCCGCTGACCGTCCTCGGACTGCGGATCTCCGGCGCCCTCGCCGAGTACTTCGCCTACGCCGCCCGCCGTATCCACCCCGACGTCCGGCTCGTGACCAAGGGCGGCACGGTCGCCTACGACGCGCTGCTGCAGTCCCGTGAGGCGGGCGGCACCTGGCTGCTGGCGTTCTCCATGCCCCGGCACGCGCAGGAGACGCTCACCGCGCTGCGGGTCGCGCGCACGGCCGGGCTGAAGGTGGCCCTCGTGACCGACCTGGGGCTCGGGCCGCTCGCGGACGAGGCCGACGCCGTCTTCGCCACCGGCACCGGCTCACGCCTGGTGTTCGACTCCTACGCCGCCCCGGTGATGATGTCCTCGGCGCTCTTGCAGGCCATGACGGACGCCGACCCGGAACGGACCCAGGCCCGGCTGGAGGCGTACGAGCAGGTCTCCGAGCAGCATCAGTTCTTCCTCAGGGACTGAGTCCGGTACGTCCTGAGAGCACGGGATTATTCAGATCTTTTCCGGCATGAATTTTTTCATGCCCTTGCAAACTCATCGGTATATATAAATACTGCTCCCGGATCGCGGCCCGGTGGACTCCGGGACGCGCCGTCCGCCCGGGACCGTCCGCTCCTACCCGCCACGGCGCCCCGGGTGCAGCGGCCCCGGCCATCCCCTAGACCGGGGCCGCCCAGACTCCACCCGCAGGACTTCTTTTCGCGTCGATGCAAGACCGGAGCGTTGAACATGGCCCTCACCTCCTCGCCGATCCGCACGGACTGGCCGTGCCAGGTCAAGACACCCGGTAGCTACGACTGGGAGCGGTCTGCGGCCAAGTGGTTGCGCGAGCTGGTACCGGCACGTTACGGCAGCTACCCGGCGATGCTGCGGCACCCCGTCCTGCTCGCCCGGCACGCCCAGATCCAGGTCCAGCACGAGATCCGGGTCGCCCGCACGGCCCTGCAGACCGCCCGCGCGGAACTGCCCCGCCTCGGGATGTCCGAGTCGGTCATCGAGCACACGATCAAGATGTACGCCGCCGAGGTCATGCAGCTGAGCCACATCGCCCGCTCCATCCGGGCGGTCAGCCAGGCCCTCGTGGACCACAACCACGCCCGCGCCTCACACTGACACGTGCGACGTTCGCGATAGGCGACGCCCGTGCCGGGAACACGATGAGAAGGTACGGGTAGAGGTACGGACGAGCGAGGGGCGGGACCGATGGACTCCTGGACCTGGGGTGTGATCGTCGCGATCGTGGTGGCCGCGGCCGCCGTCCTCGGCGTGGCCGTATGGCTGCTCCTGCGCCTGGTGCGCACCCGGCGCGACCTCCAGCGGGCCGGGCTCCCCACCGGCCCCAAGTGGATCTTCTGGGGTGCCGTCCTCTATCTCGTCCTCCCGACGGACGTGCTGCCCGACCCGGTGTACCTCGACGACATCGGCGTCCTGCTGCTGGCGCTGAAGTCGATGCGCTCCGGACAGCAGGACGCCCTGGCCGCCGAGCGCGGTGACGGCACGGGAACCGCCCTGCGGGGGTGAGACGTTGTCGGGCTGACGGTCACTGCGACGGACGGCCCCGATGAGCGAGCTGGTACCCGGGGGCAATGTGCCCCTGCCGCACGGCACCCTGACGATCAGGGTGCCCGGCCCCTTCGACGTCTCCGCCCTCGTCACCGACGACACGGGCAGGGTCGGCGGTGACGCCGACTTCGTCTTCTACAACCAGCCGGCGGCGCCGGGCGCCCGCCTCGCCGGCGGGACCCTCACGGTGGATCCGCCCCGGCTGCGCGCCGGAGCGACCCGCCTCACCGTCGTGATCAGCCCGGCCGAACCGGGCACACCCCTCGGCGGCCTCCCCGCCCCGACCCTGTTCGTCACCGGCGCCGACGGCCGCGCCCTCGCCCGCTTCACCCCGCCGCGCCCCCGGCGGGAGACGGTCCTGCTGCTGGCGGAGCTGTACCGCCGGGGGCCGGGCTGGAAGCTGCGGGCCCTGGGGCAGGGGTACGCGGACGGACTCGCGGGCGTGGCGAGGGACTTCGGGGTGGACGTCGTGGAGGACGCGACCACCGCGCCCGGCGGCGGACCTGGAGCGATGGCCGCTGGCGGACGTGGCACGGTGGCCACCGGCGGGCGCGGCGCCGCGCCCCGTCCGGCTCCCCCGCCTGGGCGCGCCCCGTCCGCACCGGCCCGCACCGCGCCCACGGCCCCGCGGGCGGCCTCCCCCGACGGCTTCCTCGGGCTGGTGAACTCCGCCCGGGCCGCCGCCGGCTCCCCCGCCGTCTCGCTCAGTCCGTACCTCACGTCGGCGGCCGGGGCGCATGCCGCCGCGATGGCAGCGCAGGGGCGGCTCGACTCGGAGGGCGCGGACGGGCTCTCCGTCCATCAGCGGGTCACCGCCGGGGGCTACCGCTATCTGACCGTCGGCGAGCACCTGGTGTCCGGTCCCCGCACCCCGGCCGAGTTCGTGGACTACTGCCTGTCCGACCCGCAGGCCCGGCGCACCCTCTGCGAGCCCGCGTGCAGCGAGGCCGGGCTCGGGCAGGCGACCGACCCGCGCACGGGCACCGTCTACTGGACCGCGCTGTGGGCCCGGCCCTTCTCCACCGAGGGACTGCGGCGGACGGCGGACGAGGTCATCGCCCTCACCAACGCCCGGCGGACCGCAGCCGGGCTGCGCCCGCTGGCCTTCGACCCGCTGCTCACCGTCGCGGCCCAGGCGCACTGCGACGACATGGTGGCGCGGGCGTTCTACGCGCACACCTCCCCCGACGGCGGCGAACCCTGGCACCGCGCGGCGGCGGCCGGATCCACCCGGCGGACGATCGGGGAGAACATCGCGTGCGGGCAGCGTTCCGCCGCCGAGGTGGTGGAGGGCTGGATGAACAGCCCGGGCCACCGCGCGAACATCCTGAA
>NZ_LIRK01000069.1 GCF_001419765.1 Streptomyces torulosus | reverse complement strand
GAACAGAGCAGGCTGCGCCCACCCCGTCGACTCCAACACCTCAGCAGGGCCCTCGAACACGACCTCCTTCAAGGACCCCGGCAACAACCCCTCAAAGCCCGCACACACCTCGTCAAACGCAGCCGCGAACACCGGGAACGCCTCATACAGACCACGCCCCATCCCCACCCGCTGCGAACCCTGACCCGAGAACACCACCGCCAGACCACCGCCCGACGCGGTGGGCTGTACCAGGCCGGGTGCGTCCTCCGCCGCGACGAGGGCGCGCAGGCCGTCGGTCAGGGTGGGGAGGTCGGTGGCGGTGACGGCGGCGCGGTGTTCCATGAGGCCCCGCGTGGTGGCCGCCGAGGCGGCCAGGTCCGTGAGCCGCAGGTCGGGGTGGTGGTCGAGGTGGGCGAGGAGGCGGGCGGCCTGGTCGCGGAGGGCGGGCTCGCTGCGGGCGCTGAGCAGCACGGGCACGGCCGGGAGCGGTGTGCCCGGTGCCTGCTCGGGTTCGTCGGCCGGCCGTTCGTCCTCGGGTGCCTCCTCGAGGACGACGTGGGCGTTGGTGCCGCTGATCCCGAACGACGAGACACCCGCGCGGCGCGGGCGGCCGGCCCGCGGCCACTCCCGCTGCTCGGTGAGCACCCGTACCGCACCTGCCGACCAGTCCACCTGTCGTGTCGGCTGGTCGACGTGCAGGGTGCGCGGCAGTAGGCCGTGCCGCATCGCCATGACCGTCTTGATGACGCCGGCGACTCCGGCGGCGAACTGGGTGTGGCCGATGTTGGACTTGACGGAGCCGACCCACAAGGGCCGCTCGTCCGGGCGTCCTTGGCCGTAGGTGGCGAGCAGGGCCTGTGCCTCGATCGGGTCGCCGAGCCGGGTGCCGGTGCCGTGGGCCTCGACCGCGTCCACGTCGGCCGGGGAGAGACCGGCGTTCGCCAACGCGTCCCGGATCACCCGCTGTTGGGAGGGTCCGTTCGGCGCTGTCAGACCGTTCGACGCACCGTCCTGGTTCACCGCCGAACCCCGCACCACCGCCAGCACCGGATGACCGTTGCGGCGGGCGTCCGACAACCGCTCCACCACCAGCACTCCCGCGCCCTCGCCCCAGCCGGTGCCGTCGGCGCCGTCGGCGAACGCCTTGCAGCGACCGTCGGAGGCCGATCCGCCCTGGCTGTCGAACTCTCCGTAGATGGTGGGGGCCGTCAGGACGAGGACACCGCCGACGAGGGCGAGGTCACATTCGCCGCCGCGCAGGGACTGGGCCGCCAGGTGGAGGCCGACCAGGGAGGAGGAGCAGGCGGTGTCGACGGTCAGCGCGGGGCCCTCCAGACCGAGGAGGTAGGCGATCCGGCCGGACATGATGCTGGCGGGCAGGCCGGTGATGGCGTATCCGTCGGTGTTCTCCGGGGAGTCCCCAAGGAGGACGCCGTACTCCTGGGTGGCGCCGCCGACGAAGACGCCGGTGCGGGTGGAGCGCAGGGACAGCGGGTCGATGCCGGACCGTTCGATCGCCTCCCAGGACACCTCCAGCAGCAGCCGCTGCTGCGGGTCCATGGCCAGGGCCTCGCGCGGCGAGATGCGGAAGAAGCCGGCGTCGAAGTCCCCGGCGCCGGTGAGGAACGCCCCCTGGTGGCCGGGGTCGTAGGCGGGATGGTTCTCCCAGCCGCGGTCGGCGGGCGGGCCGGTCATGGCGTCGCGGCCCTCGGCGACCAGCCGCCACAGGNNGAGGCGGCCGAGGTGAGCCGCTCGTTCTGCCGGCGCAGCCTGTCGTTCTCCAGGAGAGAGGCGCGCAGTGCGTCGATGACCTCGTCGAGAGATGTGTTCATGCCGCTGGCTCCCACTGGTTCTGCCGCTGGGGGTGGACGCGAAGGGGCCCGGTCGGGAGGTGACCGTGGCCGGGTAGGGGCGGAGCCGTCCCCGCTAGGGGGCCGGACTCCGGCCCTACCCGGC
>NZ_LIRK01000689.1 GCF_001419765.1 Streptomyces torulosus | reverse complement strand
GGGCGGGCCGCAGGCCCGTTCCCTTCAGGGGCGCGGGGCGGTGACACATGCGGCTCCACCGCGTGGGCGCGGGAAACCCCCACCGACCCGCAGCCGGACAACCACGGTCAGCGCCCGTTGAACGCGTCCTTCAGCCGCGAGAACAACCCCTGCTGCCCCGGCTGGAACTGCCCCGTCGGCCGCTCCTCGCCCCGCAGCGCGGCCAGTTGCCGCAGCAGCTGCTCCTGCTCGGGGTCGAGCTTCGTCGGGGTCTGCACCTCGACGTGGACGATGAGGTCGCCCCGGCCCCCGCCGCGCAGATGCGTGACACCGCGCCCGTGCAGCGGGATCGACTGGCCGGACTGGGTGCCGGGCCGGATGTCGACCTCCTCCAGACCGTCCAGCGTCTCCAGCGGCACCTTCGTGCCGAGCGCGGCCGCGGTCATGGGGATCGTCACCGTGCAGTGGAGGTCGTCGCCGCGCCGCTGGAACGTCGGGTGCGGCAGTTCGTGGATCTCGACGTAGAGGTCACCGGCGGGACCGCCGCCGGGCCCGACCTCGCCCTCACCGGCGAGCTGGATGCGCGTGCCGTTGTCGACGCCGGCCGGGATCTTCACCGTCAGCGTCCGCCGCGACCGCACCCGTCCGTCGCCCGCGCACTCGGGGCACGGGTTCGGGACGATCGTGCCGAAGCCCTGGCACTGCGGGCAGGGCCGCGAGGTCATGACCTGGCCCAGGAAGGACCGCGTGACCTGCGAGACCTCACCGCGGCCGCGGCACATGTCACAGGTCTGCGCGCTCGTGCCGGGGGCCGCGCCCTCGCCGCTGCAGGTGCCGCAGACCACGGCCGTGTCGACCTGGATGTCCTTCGTCGTGCCGAAGGCGGCCTCGTCGAGGTCGACCTCCAGCCGGATCATCGCGTCCTGGCCGCGGCGCGTACGCGAGCGCGGGCCGCGCTGGGACGCCGTACCGAAGAAGGCGTCCATGATGTCCGAGAAGTTCCCGAAGCCACCGGCGCCGAAGCCGCCCGCGCCTGAGCCGCCCGACTGGGACAGCGGGTCGCCGCCGAGGTCGTAGACCTGCTTCTTCTGCGGGTCCGAGAGAACCTCGTACGCCGCGTTGATCTCCTTGAACCGCTCCTGCGTCTTCGGATCGGGGTTGACGTCCGGGTGCAGCTCGCGAGCGAGCCTGCGGAACGCCTTCTTGATCTCGTCCTGGGACGCGTCGCGGCGCACGCCGAGTACGGCGTAGTAGTCCGTGGCCACTTAAGACTCCGCCAGGATCTGTCCGACGTACCGTGCCACCGCTCGTACCGCTCCCATCGTTCCCGGATAGTCCATGCGCGTAGGTCCGACCACGCCCAGTTTGGCGACTGCCTCGCCGCCCGAACCGTAGCCGACCGAGACGACGGACGTGGAGTTGAGTCCCTCATACGCGTTCTCGTGACCGATGCGGACGGTCATGCCCGAATCCCCCGCCTCCCCCAGCAACTTGAGGAGGACGACCTGTTCCTCGAGGGCCTCGAGGACGGGCCGGATGGTGAGGGGGAAGTCATGTCCGAAGCGGGTCAGATTGGCGGTGCCGCCGATCATCAGCCGCTCCTCGTTCTCCTCGACAAGGGTCTCCAGCAGCGTGGAGAGCACCGTCGAGACCGTACCCCGGTCCTCGACGTCGAACGCCTCCGGCAGGTCCTCGACCAGCCGGGGCACATCGGTGAACCGGCGGCCCGCGACCCGGCTGTTCAGCCGGGCGCGCAGATCCGCGAGAGACGTTTCTCCGAACGGCGCCGGGCAGTCGACCATCCGCTGCTCGACCCGGCCGGTGTCCGTGATCAGCACGAGCATCAGCCTGGCGGGGGCCAGCGACAGCAGCTCCACGTGCCGCACCGTCGAGCGGGTCAGCGACGGGTACTGCACGACGGCGACCTGCCTGGTCAGCTGGGCGAGCAGCCGTACGGTCCGCGCGACCACGTCGTCCAGGTCGACGGCGCCGTCCAGGAAGTTCTGGATGGCGCGCCGCTCGGGCGCGGTCATCGGCTTGACGCCGGCCAGCTTGTCGACGAAGAGCCGGTACCCCTTGTCGGTGGGGATGCGGCCCGCGCTGGTGTGGGGCTGCGCGATGTAGCCCTCGTCCTCCAGCGCCGCCATGTCGTTGCGGACCGTCGCCGGGGACACGCCGAGGTTGTGCCGCTCGGTCAGGGCCTTCGACCCCACCGGCTCCTCGGTGCCCACATAGTCCTGGACGATGGCGCGCAGCACCTGGAGCCTGCGTTCACTGAGCATCCGCGCACACCTCCAGCTCGTCTCCCGCGCGACATCCCCCTTGGCACTCACCGCGGGCGAGTGCCAACACTCCCCGCCCAGTGTACGGCGGTGGGGTACGCCCCCGGCAAGGCCGGTCCAGCCATGTCGTGCCGACGTGTACCGACCTGTCCGACGATGTCGTACCGCTTCCTACCGACGGGTACGGGCGGGGCGCGGGGCCACCGGGCCCGGCGGGGGTGATGTGGGACACGGGGGTGTCCACGGGTGACCGGAGTCCCGGGCGCCACGGGCACCGCACCGGGCCCTCCCCCGTCCGCTGGGGCTAGCGTCGGGCCATGACGGTGACTTGGGAAGAGTGCGGGTGGGAGGGGCTGGCGCCGCGGGTCGGACGGTGCCGCCTGCCGGGCTGGGACTGCACGGTCGGGCTGGTGGCCGGGGACGGCGCGGCCCTGATGATCGACGCGGGGTCGAGCCTGCGGGAGGGCGTGCGGTTGCGGGGCCAGGCGCGCGAGCTGCTCGACAGTTCCCGTGTGACACATCTCGCGCTCACCCACTCCCACTTCGACCATGTCTTCGGGGCGTCCGCCTTCGCCGGGGTGGAGGTCTTCGGCGCGGTGGGCCTGGACGGCGTCCTGACCGCCGAGCGGGACGGGCTGCGCGCCGACGCCGTCCGCCACGGCCTCCCCGTCGAGGACGCCGCCGAGGCCGCTGACCTGCTGGTACGCCCCCGGCACCAGGTCTCGGGCGAGTGGACCCTGGATCTGGGCGGCGGCCTCCAGGTGCTGCTGGCGAACGTGGGCCCCGGTCACACGCCCCACGATCTGGTGGTCCTGGTGCCCGGTTCGTCCGCCGCCCCCGAGATCGTCTTCTGCGGGGACCTGGTGGAGGAGTCCGGTGAACCCCAGGCCGGCCCGGACGCCGTGCCCTCCCACTGGCCGGCCGCCCTGGACCGGCTCCTGGAACTGGGCGGCGAGGACGCGCTGTACGTACCCGGGCACGGAGCGGTGGTCGACGCGGCGTTCGTCCGCGCCCAGCGCGACGCGCTCGCGCACCGCTTCGGCGTGTCGGGCTGAGCGGGGGGCGACTCCGGGCGCGGGTTCTCCTATCGTCATCCGAATGCGCCAGTACTCTCCGGATCTGACCCCGCCGTGGAAGAAGCCCAAGCCGGTTCCCGAGGTCCCGGCCGATCCGGGCCTGGTGGTCGAGGAGGCCGACACCGGTTTCTGCGGTGCGGTGATCCGCTGCGAGGCGGGCACGGTGACCCTGGAGGACCGCTTCGGCAAGCACCGGGTGTTCCCGCTGGAGCCGAGGGGGTTCCTGCTGGAGGGGCGGGTGGTGACACTGGTGCGCCCCTCGTCCGCCGCCCCGCCCCGTCCGACCCGTACGGCGTCCGGCTCGGTCGCCGTCCCCGGCGCCCGCGCGCGGGTGGCCCGCGCCGGCCGGATCTACGTGGAGGGCCGCCACGACGCCGAACTGGTCGAGAAGGTGTGGGGCGACGACCTGCGGATCGAGGGGGTCGTGGTGGAGTACCTGGAGGGCGTCGACGACCTCCCGGCGATCGTCGCGGACTTCGCCCCCGGCCCCGACGCGCGACTGGGCGTCCTGGTCGACCACCTGGTCCCCGGCAGCAAGGAGTCGCGGATCGCCGCGTCCGTGACCGGCGAACACGCGCTCGTCGTGGGCCACCCGTACATCGACATCTGGGAGGCGGTGAAGCCGTCGTCCCTGGGCATCACGGCGTGGCCGCGGGTGCCGCGCGGCCAGGACTGGAAGACCGGGGTGTGCCGGGCGCTGGGATGGCCGGAAAACACCGGTGCGGCGTGGCAGCGGATCCTGGGGGGCGTCCGGTCCTACAAGGACCTGGAGCCGGCACTGCTGGGCCGAGTGGAGGAACTGATCGACTTCGTCACGGCCGACGAGGGGTAGCCGGCCGACCCGCGGGGTGTCGGAGGCCGACGGAGGGCAGGGCGGCCGGCGAGAGCCCGCACCGCGACGGATGGCGGGTCGGCCCCCGAGGTCCCGATCGGCGACGGCCAGCCGGTCGGCCGACAAGGGCCCGCACCGCGACGGATGGCGGGTCGGCCGACGGGAGCCGACACCGCAACGGATGGCGGGTCGGCCCCCGAGGTCCCGATCGGCGACGGCCAGCCGGTCGGCCGGCAAGGGCCCGCACCGCGACGGATGGCGGGTCGGCCGACGGGAGCCGACACCGCAACGGATGGCGGGTCGGCCCCCGAGGTCCCGATCGGCGACGGCCAGCCGGTCGGCCGGCGAGAGCCCGCACCGCGGCGGATGACCGGTTGGCCCGTGAGCGCTCGCACCGCGGCAGATGGCCGGGCTCGGCCCGCGAGGGGCCGGTCGGCGGCAGGTGGTCGGTCAGTCCACGAGGTCTCGGACGACCGCGTCGGCGAGGAGGCGGCCCCGGAGGGTCAGTACCGCGTGCCCCTCGTCGTACGGCTCCTTCGCCAGCAGCCCGTCCGTGAGCGCCCGGTGCGCGGCCGCGCGCCCGGCCTCCCGCAACAGGTCCAGCGGCACGCCCTCCCGCAGCCTCAGCTCCAGCAGGATCCGCTCCACCCGGCGGTCCTCGTCCGACAGCAGCTCCCGCCCCGCTCCCGGCGACCTCCCCGCCGCCAGCGCGCCCGCGTACGCGCCGGGGTGCTTGACGTTCCACCAGCGCACGCCGCCGACATGGCTGTGCGCGCCGGGACCCGCGCCCCACCAGTCCGCGCCGCGCCAGTACAGCTCGTTGTGCAGACACCGGCCGGCGTCGGAGGTCGCCCAGTTGGAGACCTCGTACCAGTCGAAGCCCGCGGCCGAGAGCATCTCCTCGGCGATCAGATAGCGGTCGGCGTGCACGTCGTCGTCCGTCATCGGCACCTCGCCCCGCCGGATCCGCCGCGCGAGCTGGGTGCCCTCCTCGACGATCAGCGCGTACGCCGACACGTGGTCCGGCCCGGCGCCGAGCGCCGCGTCCAGGGAGGCCCGCCAGTCGTCGTCGGACTCGCCGGGCGTGCCGTAGATCAGGTCGAGGTTGACGTGCTCGAACCCGGCCGCGCGCGCCTCCGCGACACACGCCTCGGGGCGCCCCGGCGTGTGCGTCCGGTCGAGGATCTTCAGCACGTGCTGCCGGGCGCTCTGCATACCGAAGGAAATCCGGTTGAAGCCGCCGGCCCGCAGGGTCGCCAGGTACGCGGGGTCCACGGACTCCGGGTTCGCCTCCGTCGTCACCTCGGCGTCGTCCGCGAGCCCGAACTCGTCCCGGATCGCCCCGAGCATCCGTACGAGATCGTCGGCGGCCAGGAGTGTGGGGGTACCGCCGCCGACGAAGACCGTGCGGACAGGCCGCGGGTCGTCGCCGAGGACCTTGCGGGCGAGGCGGATCTCGTCGACGACGGTGTCCGCGTAGTTGTCGCGGGACGCGAGCACACCGCCGGTGCCGCGCAGCTCGGTCGCGGTGTAGGTGTTGAAGTCGCAGTACCCGCAGCGGGTCGCGCAGTACGGGACGTGCAGATAGAACCCGAGGGGCCGCTCGGCAGCCCCGGCCAGGGCGTGCGCGGGCAGCGCCCCGTCGTCGGGAACGGGCTCACCGTCGGGAAGTGCGGAAGGCATGCGTTCCATTGTCCAGCACCGGCCCACCGCCCCGGACGGCCGTCGTCTCCGGGTGACCGTCGTCTCAGGTGGCCGTCATCCGTGGCATCCGTGGACGGGCACCTCCCGGCGTCGGCGCGGGGCTACTCCGCCTGGAGCACCAGCAGCGCCAGGTCGTCCTCCGGGGCGCCCTGGCCGAACTCGTGCACGAGTCGACGGATCCGTTCGGCGATCAGCTCGGCGTTGAGCCCGGCGCAGCCGGCCAGCGCGCTCGCGAGGCCGTCGCCGTCGTCGAACATGACGGGACCGCTGCGCCGCTCGGTCACCCCGTCGGTGACGCTCAGCAGCGTGTCGCCGGGGCGCAGCTCGAACGTCTCGGAGACGTACTCCGCGTCCTCGATCACCCCGAGCAGGGTCTGCGGCTCGGCCACGGCCCGTACGTCGCCGTCGGGCCCGAGCAGCAGCGGCAGCGGATGCCCGGCGGAGGCGAGGGTGCAGCGGACACCACCGTCGAAGGGGACGAGTTCGCCGTAGAGGAGGGAGAGGAAGCGGGTCTGGGAGGCCTCGGGGTCGACGAGGCCAGGGTCGCCCGCCGTGACCAGGGCCCGCGCGGCGGCGTCGGCCGTCTCGGTCGCGTCGTCGAGGAGGAGCTGGTTGAGGCGGTCGAGTACGTCGGCGACGCCGTAGCCCTCGCGGGCGAGCAGCCGGAGCCAGGGGCGGGCGAGGCCGATGACGACGGCCGCCTCGGGGCCCTTGCCCTGGACGTCGC